>NZ_JBNCLE010000008.1:0-303507 GCF_049844495.1 Micromonospora sp. DT48 | reverse complement strand
CCGGGCCGCCGGGCCGCCGGGCCGCCGGGCCGCCGGGCCGCCGGGCCGCCGGGCCGCCGGGCCGCCGGGCCGCCGGGCCGCCGGGCAGAATGTGAGATGCCGAAGGAGGATCGCTTGTTCATCAAAGTCTGCGGCCTACGGACCTCGACCGACGTCGCCGCCGCCGTGCACGCCGGGGTGGACGCGGTGGGCTTCATGCTGACCGAGAGCGTGCGTCGGGTCACCCCGACGGAGGCCGGCCGCCTGGCGGCCGAGGTGCCGCCGCAGGTGCTGACCGTCGGAGTGTTCCGGGGTGAGCCGGTCGACGTCATCCGCGAGTGTGTGACCACGGCGGGACTTCGGGCGGTGCAGCTGCACGGCGGTGAGTCCCGCGAACACTACGCGGCGCTGCGCGACCTGGACGTCGCCCTGATCAGGGCGACGTCCGTGGCCGGCGGTGGCGACCTGCGCCCCGGCTCGTACGGCGAGGACATGCTGATCATCGACTCCCCCCAGCCGGGTTCCGGCAACCAGTGGAACTGGTCGTCGCTGGAGACGAAGCCGGTGGCCGGGCGGTGGATGCTGGCCGGTGGCCTCAGCCCGGACAACGTCGCGACCGCCGTCGCGGCGCTGTCCCCCTGGGGGGTCGACGTCTCCAGCGGGGTGGAGGTGCGTCGGGGCATCAAGGAACCGCAGCTGATCGCGGAATTCGTAGCGGCTGCCCGATCGCACGAGTCAGGTGCACCGCAGGCCGACTAGCCCGTCGGCCCGCGTACGGCGCGTACGCCTCGCCGACGCGGGCGAGCGCCTCGTTGATGTCACTGGGCCGCACCGACGAGTAGCCGATGACCAGGGCCGGGCGGGGGGTGACGCCGGGAATCTCGGCGAGCCGGAAGTGCCCGCCACCGCGCAGCAGGACCGACCGGCGCAACGCTCCCTCGACGACCGCCGCCTCGTCCACGTGGTGGGGCAGTTCGACGTAGACGTGCCGGCCCGCCGACGCGCCCCTGATGCTCGCCCCGGGCAGGTGTCGCCGGACCGCCTGGACCACGGTCTCCAGCCTGGAGCGGTACCTCGGCCGCAACCGGCGCAGGTGCCGGTCGAGCAGTCCCGCGCGGAGGAACTCCGACACGGCCAGCTGGGTGATGCTGTCGCAGCCCTGGTCCGAGCTGGCCCGCGCTGCTTCGACCGCACCGACGAGCCATTCCGGCAGGGCGAGCCAACCGAGGCGCAACCCGGGGGCGAGCACCTTGCTCAGGCTCCCGCCGTAGACCACCCGCTCCGGGTCGCAGCCCTGGATCGCCGGCGGCCGTTCCCGCTGGTCGAACCAGAACTCCGTGTCGTAGTCGTCCTCGATGATGATGCCGTTGACGTCACTCGCCCACCGCAACAGCGCCTGCCGACGTTGGGGCGGCATCGTCGCCCCGGTGGGGAACTGGTGTGCCGCGGTGACCAGGACAGCCCGGACGCCACTACGCGTCAGGGCGTCGATGTCGACCCCGTCGGCATCCACCGGCACCGGTACCGCGCGCATCCCGGTGCTGCGGATGAACTGCAACTGCTTGCCGCTGCCGGGGTTCTCGACGCCGATCCGGTCGATGCCCATCGTCGGCAGGGTGCGGCAGAGCAGCCCGAGACCGTGCGCGAAGCCCAGCGTGACCATGGTGTGGGCGGGCTCCACCCGTACGCCCCGCACCCGGCCGAGGTAGCTGGCCAACTCCGTACGCAACGACGCGATGCCGGATATCGGCGGGTAGCTCAAGCCGCTGGGCCCGAGGCTCTGCGTGGCCCGCTGGTAGCACGACAGCCACTCCTGAAGGGGAAAGTTCGTCACGTCCGTCGCGCCGACCCGCAGGTCCCAGCGCACGGGCGGCGCCGACGGCTCGTCGAGCCTGGACCTGCGGTCCGCACCGGCGATGGAGCGGGTGGCAACGCGGGTACCCGAGCCCTGGACGGCCTCCAGATACCCCTCGGCGCTCATCTGCTCGTACGCCTCGACGACCACAGAGCGGGACACCCCAATGTCACGCGCCAACAGGCGGCTCGACGGCAGCGGCACGCCGGGCAGGAGAACGCCATTTCGAATCTTCTCCTTGATGGCGCTCTGGATCTGCCGACTAAGCGGCTCGTCGATGTCCCTGCAAACGCTGATTGTCAGATGCCACGACATTCTGAAATTGCCCCCTCAGCACGACAGCGTCGCCGCCCCTCGGCTATTGCTCATCGGATGTCACGTGCGGAGCTTGATGTCGGTCGCCAATGACCGAGTCCGATGGCCGCTGCCCCACCCACAATGGCCCGCAGGGTGGATTCTAGCCCGGCACCGCATCCACCCGAATCGCGGCTGACGACCAGAGCGCCACCCAGTCGGCGTGCAGCGTCCAATCGCGGCCTCCCGAGCCGTACCGTAGCGCGCTTTTTGGCCTAATCGGTCGGAATACGTCCAGCGACGACCAGTAGGCACGGCGGAACGGAGCGTGGCCGTTGATCAACCTGGAACACCAGCCTGCGCCCATTTAGACGCTTTGGTACTCGCTCCTGCGATACGCATGGACGCGGGTAACCAGAAAGCCCAGCATATAAGCGACAATGACTGTCCGGATGGTGCACACGCACGACAGTCCGGCCGAGCGAAGATTGACCGATACGTGGACGACACCCAGGTCAAGGCAGACGATTCGCAACGGATCCGGCCCTGGTCTGCCGACGGCCAGGTTCAGTGGTCTGGGCCGGGCCACCGAGCGGCTGATTGAATCGCCGCCGGCACTCAGTGGCCGAGCAATCACGCCCACCGCTTGGAGCTGTACGAATGGTTAGCATGGTCAGCTCGCCCACCGATTCCCGAGCATCGGACCCGCATGCCTGCGCCGTTGTCGAGGTGTCCGACTTTGATCGCCTCATCGAAAGCCGAAAGGCTGTCGTCGGCATCGTCGGGCTCGGCTACACCGGCCTGCCACTGGCTACCGGTTTCGCCGCGGCGGGCTTTTCGGTGGTCGGCCTCGACACGGACACCGAGAAGATCAACGCGATAGTCCGGGGCGAGTCCTACCTTCCCGACGTCTCGGACCTGGAATTGGAGGAGCTTCGCCTGAAGCTGTCGGTGGGGACGTCTCCGGACGCGATGGCGGTGGCCGACGCCGTGGTCGTCTGCGTCCCGACCCCCACCGCCGACGGCGTCGCCGACCTGTCGCACGTCGACGGGGCCCTCGCCGCGGTGGTTCCCCACCTACGACCGGGCACGTTGCTGGTGTTGCAGTCCACCATCCCACCGGGGACCACGTCCGCCGCAGCGCGTCGGCTCACCAGCGAGGGCGGCATCCGCATCGGCACCGACCTCTATCTGGCGATGGCTCCGGAGCGGATCAACCCGGCGAACGCCGACGGATGGCGGATGACCAACACGCCCAAACTGGTCGGCGGCCTCACCGCCGAGTGCACCCGCCGGGCCACGCTGCTGTTCGAGCAGGTGTGCGAGCAGGTCCACCCGGTCTCCAGCCCGGAGGTCGCCGAGCTGGCGAAGGTCTTCGAGAACACGTTCCGGCTGGTCAACATCGCGCTGAGCCTGGAGCTGTCCGACCTCTGCCGGCACCTGCGGATCCCGGTCCGGGAGGTCATCGACGCAGCGGCGACCAAGCCGTACGGCTTCCTCGCGCACTACCCCGGCCCCGGGGTGGGCGGTGAGTGCATCCCGGTCGACCCGCTCTTCCTCCGGCCCCTCGCGGAACTGGCCGGCACGGACCTCAGCCTGGTCACCGCCGCACACCGCCGGATCACCGAGCGCCCGGGGCAGGTCGTCGACCGGATCCGGGAGCTGCTCGTGGCCCGGGGCGGGACGATCCAGCAGGCCCGGGTGCTGATCGTCGGCGTCAGCTACAAGGAGGGCGTGGCCGACCTACGCAACGCCCCGGCCCTGGACATCATCCGGGCGCTGCGGCAGTGCGGCGCACAGGTCAGCTACTACGACCCGCTGGTGCCGTCGATGGTCCTCGACGGCCAGTCGGTGCCCGTGGCGGCCTGGACGCCCACCGAACTCGCGGCACAGGACTGCGTCGTGCTGGTGACCCCGCACAACCGCATCGCGGCGGACCCGCACTGGAGCGCCGCGCCGCTGGTGCTGGACACCCGCAACGTGCTGGCACCGGCCGACAACGTCGAAATCCTGTGATGCCCACCTCGCGAACCCTGGCCGAGCACGACGCGTCGTTCCTCCGGTCGGCCACCCGGTCGGCCGTCGCGGGGGCGGACCTCGACGCGACGACGGCGGCGCGGGCGCTGACCGCCCTGCTGTCCGGTGCGGACGACACCGACGCGGCGGCCCTGCTCACCGCACTGGCCGCCAAGGGCCCGTCCGCGACCGAGGTCGCGGCGACCGTCCGGGTCGTCCTCGCCGCCGCGCCGCCGGTGGCCTGGACGGACCCGGCGGTCGACATCGTGGGCACCGGCGGGGACGGCAGCGATTCGGTCAACATCTCCACGGTCGCCGCCCTGATCGCCACGGCCGCGGGCGCCACCGTCGCCAAGGCCGGCAACCGGGCCGCGACGAGCCGGTGCGGCAGCGCCGACCTGCTGGAGGCGCTCGGCGTACCGGTCGACCCGTCGCCCGACATCGTCGACTCGCTGCGTCGACACCGCTTCGCCTTCCTCTTCACGCCCGCCGTGCACCCGGCCATGCGGACCCTGGCGCCGCTTCGTCGACGGCTCGGCTTCCGGACGATCTTCAACCTGTCGGGGCCGTTGGCGAACCCGGTGCCGCTGACCGCGCGTCTGGTCGGCGCGGCCGACGCACGCGAGCAGGAAGTCCTCGCGGCGGCTGCGGCGGAGCTGGGCGACACGCCCACCTGGGTCGTACGCAGCGCCTCCGGTCTCGACGAGTTGTCCACCGCCGAACCCAGCACGGTCATCGCGGTCGCCCGGGGTCGGACCGAGACCTTCCGTGTCGACCCGCGCGACCTGCCCGTGGCACCGGCCGGGCTCGACGAGCTGCGGGGCGGCGACGCCCGGCACAACGCCCAGCTGGTACGCGACATCCTCACCGGCGTCGCGCCCCGGCCGGTCACCGACACGTGCCTGCTCAACGCGGCAGCCGCGGTGCATCTCGCCGGTCTGGCCGAGGACCTCGCCGACGGGCTGGAACTGTCCCGGGAAGCGGTCGGCAGCGGGCGCGCCGCCGCCCTGCTCGCGGACCTCCGCCACGAGCCAGTTGCCGTCACCACCTCCGAACGCGACGCGCGATGACGCGGTCACCACTACCCAGCAGCAAGGAGTTCCGCATGCATCTCGACGACATCGTCGCGGCAAAGCGGTCGGCCTGGTCCGGCGCGCGTGCGCCCGTGTCGGCGGCCGGCGAGCGGGCCACGCCCGCCCGTGCCGGCACCTTCGCCGCCGCCCTGAACGGCACCGAGGTGGGCATCATCGCCGAGGTCAAGCCGAAGTCGCCGTCCAAGGGCGACCTGCTGCCCCTGGCCGAGGCGGTGCCGCTGGCCCGCACGTACGCCGGGGCCGGAGCCGCCGCGGTGTCGGTCCTGGCCGACACCCCCTACTTCGGCGGCTCACCGGACCTGGTGGCGCAGGTGGCCAACGACGCCGAGGTCACCGTTCCGGTGCTGTTCAAGGACTTCCTGGTCGACGTGCGGCAGGTGCAGCTGGCACACGACTGCGGCGCGGACGCGGTACTGGTCATCGTCCGGTCGGTCGACGACGCCCTGCTCGCCGACCTCCTCGCCGCCGCCGACGGGCTCGGACTCGACGCGCTGGTCGAGACGTTCACCGAGGAGGAGGTGGAGCGGGCCGTGCGGGCCGGTGCCCGGATCATCGGCGTGAACAACCGCGACCTGCGCACCTTCGAGGTCGACCTGGACAACTCCCAGCGGCTACGCCAACTGATCCCGCCAGGCGTGCTGACGGTGAGCGAGAGCGGCCTGCACACGCCGGCCGACCTGGCCCGCATCGGCGCCCACGGCTTCCACGCCGCGTTGATCGGCGAGAGCCTGCTGACCAGTGACGACCCGGCGGAGAAGCTCCGTTCGCTGCGCGGCGTCCGGATTGCGCAGGCCGTGCGATGAGCGGGTGGTTCGGCGGGTACGGCGGCCAGTTCGTGGCGGAGACGTTGGTGGCTCCGTTGGAGGAACTGGAGGCGGCGTACCAGAAGGCACAGGCCAGCGAGGAGTTCCTCGGCGAGTTGGACGACCTGCTGAACAGGTTCATCGGGCGGCCCACCCCGCTGACCAGGCTTCGCAGGTTGGGGGTCGAGACCAACGGCTGCACCCTCTGGCTCAAGCGGGAGGACCTGACCCACACCGGCGCCCACAAGATCAACAATGCGATCGGACAGGCCCTGCTCGCCCGGCGCATCGGCAAGCAACGCATCATCGCCGAGACCGGCGCCGGACAGCACGGTGTGGCCGTCGCCGCGGCCTGCGCCCACCTGCAACTCGACGCGACCATCTACATGGGACGCGTCGACGCCGAGCGGCAGGCGCCGAACGTGCAGCGGATGGAGTTGCTCGGAGCCGAGGTACGCCTGGTCGACAACGGCACGGCGACGCTCAAGGACGCCATCAACGAGGCCATCCGCGACTGGATCGCCCACCCCGACTCCACTCACTACCTGCTCGGCTCGGTGGTCGGGCCGCACCCCTTCCCCACGATCGTGCGCGGCTTCCAGTCCGTCATCGGCCGGGAGGCCCGGCAGCAGTTCCAGGACGCCGTGGGCGGTCTGCCCGACGCGGTGGTGGCCTGCGTCGGCGGCGGCAGCAACTCGGTCGGGATGTTCAGCGCGTTCCTCGACGACCCGGTCCGCCTGGTCGGCATCCAGGCGGCCGGCGAAGGGTTGGGTCCGGGCGGCCGGCACGCCGCGCCGCTGCTCTACGGCGAGCCGGGCGTGCTACAGGGCACCCGCACCTACCTCCTCCAGGACGACGACGGCCAGATCCTGCTGACCCACAGCGTGGCACCGGGACTGGACTACCCCGGCGTCGGACCGGAGCACAGCCACTTCAAGGACACCGGCCGGGTCGAGTACCGCACGGCCAGCGACGACCAGGCGCTCAGCACCTTCGCGCTGCTCAGCCGCGCCGAGGGCATCATCCCCGCCCTTGAGTCCGCCCACGCGGTGGCCGGCGCGCTCGAACTGGCGGAGGAACTGCCCAGCGGCAGCAACATCCTGGTGAACCTGTCCGGACGTGGCGACAAGGACCTGGTCAGCGCCCTGGCGGCGCTACGCGAACGGGATGGAGCAGATCGGTGAGGCGACTTGAGCACGCGTTCGCGGACAGCCAGCGCGAGACCGCGCTGGTGGCCTACCTGACCGCCGGTTACCCGAACCTCGACGAGACCGTCAACCTGGTCGACGCCGCCTGCGCGGCCGGTGCCGACATCATCGAACTGGGGGCGCCGTTCTCCGACCCGCTCGGCGACGGACCGGTCATCCAGGCCACCACCCAGCAGGCGCTGCGCGCCGGCGTGACGGTGGCGGCGACGCTCGACCTGGTCGCCAAGGTGCGGGCCACCGGCAACGACGTGCCGATCATGCTGATGGGGTACTGCAACCCGTTCCTCCGGTACGGGCTGCCGAAACTCTTCGCCGACGCGGCGTCGGCCGGCGCGGACGGCTTCATCGTGCCGGACCTGCCGGCCACCGAGAGCAGTGACTGGCTGGTGGAGGCGGAACGGCACAACCTGGGCCAGGTCTTCTTCGCCGCTCCGGGCAGCAGTCCCGAGCGGTTGCGCCGCACCGCGCAGAAGTCCCGCGGATTCCTGTACTGCCTGGCCGACAACGGGGTGACCGGCGTCCGGGATCGGCTTGCCGACGGCCTCGACGCCTACCTCGCCCGGGTCCGCGCCGCGGCGACCACGCCCGTCGCGGTGGGCTTCGGCATCTCGCGGCCGGAGCACGTCGCCGCCCTCCGGGGCAAGGTGGACGGCGTCATCGTCGGCAGCGCGCTGCTCAAGCGGATCGGCGCGGCCACCACCTGGCAGCAACGGATCGCGGAGACGACGGCGCTGATCGGTGAGCTGAAGGAGGCCTGCCGATGAGTGCTCCGACCACCACCGCCGTGCCGTTCTTCAGCGGCGCGGCCTCCATCCGGCGGGACTGGACCGGGCTCGAAGCCACGCTGCGCAAGGTCACCGACACCGGCCGGTTCACCTTCGGGCCGGTGGGCGAGGAACTGGAACGGGCGATCGCGGAACGCACCGGCGCCCGGCACACCGTGGCGGTGAACAACGGCACGGACGCGTTGATCATCATGCTGCGGGCGGCCGGGATCGGCCCCGGCGACGAGGTGATCGTCCCCGCGTACACCTTCTTCGCCAGCGCCTCCTCGGTCCTGCACGTCGGCGCCAAACCGGTCCTGGTCGACATCCAGCCCGGCTCCTACGCGCTGGACCCCGAGCGGGTCCGCGCCGCCGTCACGGACCGGACCCGGGCGATCATGCCAGTGCACCTGTTCACCCAGATGGCGGACATGGTGGCGTTGCGCGAGGTGGCCGACGAGCACGGCCTGCAACTGCTGGAGGACAGCGCCGAAGGCATCGGCATGCACATCGACGGTCGGCACGCCGGCCGCTGGGGCCGGGCCGGGGTGCTCTCGTTCTTTCCCACCAAGACGCTCGGTGCCCTGGGCGACGCGGGCATGCTGCTCACCGACGACGAGGAGCTCGCCCGCACGGCACGCCAACTGCGCTGCCACGGGCAACCGAGCGACGGCTCCTACGAGTACCTCGAACTCGGCTACAACAGCCGATGCGACGAGCTTCAGGCGGCTTTCCTGCTCTGGCGGTTGCAGACGCTGGACGCGGAGATCGTCCGGCGGGCGGAGGTGGCGGCCCGCTACGACCAGCGCCTCGGCGAACTCGCGCCCCTGGTGCGTACCCCCTGGCTCGCGCCCGCCCGACGGCAGAGCAACCTCGTCTACTACGTCTACCTGATCGAGTGCGAGCGACGTGACGAGCTGGTCGCGTACCTCACCACGCACGGCGTGGGCACCGAGGTGTACTACCCCCGGCCGCTCACCGAGCAGCCCTGCCTCACCACCCGTGCCCGGGTGGACCAACCCGTACCGGTCGCCAAGGCGGCCAGCCAGCGGGCGGTCGGACTGCCGATGTACCCCGACCTGACCGACGAGCAGGTCGACCGGGTCTGCGACCTGATCCACGAGTTCTACCGGGAGCACGCGTGAGCATGGCAGTCCCGTACTTCGACTACCCCACCCGGTACGCCGAGTGGACCGAGGACATCCTGGCCGCGGTCCGGGAGGTCGGCGAGTCGGACGAGTTCATCCTCAAGTCCCGGGTCGCCGCCCTCGAGGCGGCGGTGGCGCAGCGGACCGGTGCCGCCGAGGCGATCGCCGTCGCCAGCGGCACCGGCGCGTTGACGGTGATCCTCACGGCCATGGAGATCGGGCCCGGCGACGACGTCGTCACCCCCGCCTTCTCGTTCATCTCCTCGGCGAGCACGGTGGCGCTGCGCGGTGCCCGTCCGGTCTTCGCCGACGTCGACTACGACACGGCGATGCTGACCGCGCAGAGCGTCGAGGCGGTCCGCACCACGGCGAGCCGAGCCGTGATTCCGGCGTACCTCTTCGCGAGCAGCCCCGACATGCCGGCGCTACGGGCGCTGGCCGACCGCCACTCGATGCGCCTGATCGAGGACAGCGCCGTCGCGCTGGGCGGTCAGGTCGCGGGTCGGCCCGCCGGACGCTACGGCGACGCCGGGGTGTACTCCTTCTTCCCCGGCAAGCCGTTGGGCGGGATCGGCGACGCCGGAATGATCGTCACCGACGATGCGGAGTTGGCCACCACCTGCCGGATGCTGCGCAACCACGGTCAGGACCTGAAGGTCCGGTTCCTGCACCACATGGTCGGCTTCAACAGTCGGATGGACGAGGTCACGGCGCTGTTCCTGCTGCGCCGGCTGCCCCACCTGGACCGGTTCCTCGCCGAGCGTCGCCGGCTGGCCCGCCAGTACAACGACCTGCTGCGTGAGGCGGCACCCGCCGTGCTGACGCCCGCCGGGGACCTCGGCGAGCAGGCCGTCTACACCTACGTCGTACGCGCGCCGCAGCGCGACAACCTGCGCGCCTACCTGGCCGGACGCGGTATCGAGACGAAGGTCTACTACCCCCGCCCGCTGCACCTGCAACCCGCGTTCCGCCACCTCGGTCACGCACCGGGTGACTTCCCGGTCGCCGAGCGACTGTCCCGCGAGTGCCTGGCGCTGCCGTTGCATCCGGAACTGCCCGCCGGAACCGTCGAGCGGGTCGTCGAGGAGATCGCCCGCTTCTACCGGCAGGAGGCATGACGGCGGTGAGCATCTGGGCCAACCGGGTCTGCGGCATCGGCGACGAGGCCGCACCCGGCCTCGCGCGGCAGCTCGACGTGCACCGCGACCTGGGCATGTCCGGCGTGGAACTGCGCACGGTCGACGGTCGGGGCCTGCACGACCTCGACGCCGACGAGGTGGCCGACCTGCGCCGGCAGATCGAGGCGAGCGGGCTGCGGGTGCCGGTGCTGGACACGCCGATCGGCAACTGGTCCACCACCGTCGCCACCGACCTGGACACCGAACTGTCGATCCTGGACCGCACCGCGGCGGTCGCGCACGCCCTGGGCTGTCGGTGGCTGCGCGTCATGTCGTACCCCAACGACGGCTGGTCGGACGAGGCGTGGGCCGCGGAGTCGCTGCGCCGCATGCGGGTGCTGACCGACGAGGCGGGCCGACTCGGTGTGGTGCTGCTGCACGAGAACTGCCAGGGCTGGGCGGGCGTCTCCGCCGCGAACACGCTGCGCATGCTCGACCACGTCGACAGTGCGCACCTCAGGCTGATCTTCGATGTGGGCAACGGCCTGGCGTACGGCTACCAGGCCGAGGAGTTCCTCGCCAAGGTGCTGCCCTGGGTCGAGCACGTCCACGTCAAGAACGGCCACCGCAACCCGGACGGCCAGGCCGAGTTCACCCTGCCCGACTCCGGCGAGCTGGACCTGGCCGGTTGCATCCGCCAACTGGAGGCGGCCGGTTACCAGGGCTGGTACAGCCTGGAGCCGCACGTGGCGCACATCCCGCACCTCAAGGTCTCGGGTGACCCCGGGCAGTTGGAGCAGAGCTACCGGGCGTACGCGACGCGCTTCCGCGCCATCGTCGACGAGGCGGCGCGGCCGTGACCCCCTGTTGGACCGAGCCCGACCTGGACTGGCTGCGGGAGTTCATGGCGGTGGACTCGGTGTCGCCGCTGGAGGGCGGCGGGCTCGCCGCCACCCGGCAGGCACAGGAGGTGTTCCTCGCCGGGGCGAGCGAGCGCGGTTTCCAGGTCCGCCACTTCGCCAGCCCGGACACGCGGAGCATCACCGCCGAGGACGTCCCGATGCCGGTGCGGCGGGCCCTGGAAGCCGACCCCGACACCTTCCTCGCCGCCCAGCCCTCCCTGGTGGTGGCGATGGGCGACCCGGCACCGCCGGAGCGACGGCTGGTCATCAACTTCCACGTCGACACCGTCGGCCCGCACATCGCGCCGCGCCTGGACGGCGACATCCTGCACGGCCGGGGTGCCGTCGACGACAAGGGCCCCGGGGTGGCCGCCGCGGTAGGCGTCGCCGCCGCGTTCGCCGACGACCCCTCGCTGGCCCGCCGCATCGAGGTCATGCTCACCAGCGTGCCGGGTGAGGAGGGCGGCGCGATGGGCGTCCTCGGCACCCGATGGCTGACCCGGTTGGGTTACACCGGTCGGCTGATGCTGTTCGCCGAGCCCACCGGCGGTCGGGTGCTGGACGCGTGCACGGCGGCCATGACCCCCCGGCTGCGGGTCCTCGGCGAGGGCAGCACGGACGACCACCCCACCGACGGGCACAACGCCACGGTGGCGTTGGGTTTCCTCGCCGACCACCTGGCCCGCACCGTCGGCCCCCGGGCGGCCGCCCTCGGCGCGAAGCTCTGCGTCGCCGGTCTGCACACCGGGACCGCGCACAACCGGGTGTACGGCGAGGGTGAGCTGCTGCTCAACATCGCCTACCGGGACCAGGCCAGCGCGCAGACGCTGGCACACGAGCTGGAGCAGGCGGTCGACCAGGCCCGTGACGTCTTCGCCAAGACGCACGTCGACAACCCGTTCACCGCCCGCCTGGTCGACGACTGGGACCGGGTGGTGCGGTTGGACTGGCTCAAACGCGGGCTGCCGGTGCTCGACAACCGGGATCCCGAGATGGAAGACCTGCTCGCCGCGGCGGGATTCCCCCGCCACGACGGCCTGGCCGACGGCAGTGCCTTCACCTGCGACGCCATCTGGGCCGGCGGGCCCGGCCGGTACGTCGCGGTGTGCGGACCGGGCCGGCTCGACGTCAACGGCGCGCACACCGCAGCCGAGTGGGTACGCGTCGACGACCTGGCGACCTATGCGAGACAGATCCGCGACCTCGTGGTGCGTTTCGGCGCCCACGTGCCGACACAGTAACGGGAGAGACATGGCCAACAGCATGACCGTCGACCACACGCAGCTCACCACCTTCGTACGGACGGTGCTGCTGCGGTGTGGACTCGACGAGCCGGCGGCGACGACGGCCACCGAGGTCATCTGCTACGCCGACATCCACGGCTTCACCACCCACGGCACCAACGCGCTGGCCGGAATCTACGCCCCGCGCCTGCGCGCCGGGAGCATCCGGCCCGACGCCCAGCCCAAGGTCGTGGTCGAGACCCCGACCACGGCCGTCATCGACGGCGACAACGGCCTGGGGGCCGTCACGATGGTCACCGCCGTCGACCTGGCCGCGGCCAAGGCGCGTGAACTCGGCCTCGGCATGGTGACGGTGCGCAACAGCAGCCACTTCGGCAGCGCCGGCTACTACACCAACCGGGTCGCCGCCGACGGTCTGGTCGGCATCGTCATGTCCAACTGCGGCGCGCAGGGCGTCGTTCCGCCGCTGGGCGGGGTCAAGCGGCTGCTCGGCACGAACCCGCTCAGCGCGGCGGTGCCGGTCTCCCACGGCGCGCCGTTCGTCCTGGACATGAGCGCCACCGCCGTGGCCACCGGCAAGATCCGGGCGGCCCAGCGCGAGGGACGGCCCGTGCCCGAGGGCTGGCTGGTCGCCGCCGACGGGTCGACGACCACCGACCCGGACGCGTACTTCGCCGGGCACGCCGACGTGGCCTGGCTGGGCGGCACGGCGCAGACCGGCGGTGCCAAGGGGTACGGCCTCGCCCTGCTGGTCGACCTGCTGTGCGGGCCGTTGGCGGGCGCGGCGTACGGGCCCCGGCCGGAGGCTCTGACCGAGACCGAGCCGGCCGACGACGTGAACATCGGCCAGGTCGCCCTCGTGATCAACCCCGCCGCGTTCGGCGTCGCGGAGAGCTTCCCGACCGAGACCCGTGCCCTGTTGGACACCGTGTCGGCGTCCCCGGCCGCGCCCGGACAGCGGGTCACGTACCCGGGCGCACCGGAGGCCGAGCGGGCCGCCGTGTCGTACGCCGAGGGGATCCGGCTGCCGCAGCACGTCGCCGTCCAGTTGGTACGCCTCGGCGCCGAACTCGACGTGGCCGTCCCGGCCGCCCTGACCGAGGCGGGTTCGGCATGAGGATCGGGGTCATCGGTCTCGGCGTGATCGCTCCGTACTTCCTGCGGGCCATCGAGGACGACGAGCACCTCACCCTGACCGCCGTCTGCGACCGCAACGAGGCGAAGCTCGCGGACTTCTCCGACGACAGCGGCGTCGCGACCTACACCGACCACCGGGAACTGCTCGCCTCGGGCCTGGTCGACGCGGTCGTACTGACCCTGCCGAACGCGGTGCACGCCGAGGTCGCCGCCGACGCGCTCCGCGCCGGCGTACACGTGTGCTGCGAGAAGCCGATGACGGTCCACCTGGCGGACGCGCACGAGCTGATGGCGTTGGCGCGGCAGTCCGGCCGGACCCTGTTCACCGCCTTCCACCGGCGGTACAACCGCAACGTGGCCGCGCTGCGGCTCGGGGTGGGCGATCCGACGGCCATCGAGCGTCTGGTGTGTCGCTACTCCGAACGCATCGAGGAGCACACCGGCTCGGAGGCGTGGTATCTCGACCAGGATCTGGGCGGCGGCGGCTGCGTCATCGACAACGGCCCGAACGCGCTGGACGCGGTCCGTACCATCGTCGGCGAGCTGGAACTCATCGACGCCACGATCGGCGACGTCCGCCGTGGGGTGGAGTTCTGCGCCGAACTCGAACTGCGCTCCGCCAGCGGCGTGCCGGTCACCGTCGAGCTGGACTGGGCCCTGCCGTCGGGCGAGGTCAAGGACATCACCGTGTACGGAAAGGACGGTTCGGTCCGGTCCGCCGACATGCTGGCCGGATTCCCCGGGTTCAAGTCCTCGCTCGACCACGAGTACGCCGCGATCATGGCGGATTTCCGGCACGTGGTGTCGCTCGGTGACGCGTACACCGACGCGGGTCCGGACATCGTCGCGCTCGTCGAGCAGGCGTACGCGATCGCCCGGCGCAAGGAACCACGGCTGCGGATGCCGTCGAAGCGGCCGACCGTGGCGCGGTTGGTGAAGCTGTTGTTCCACCGGCGTGACGAGCGGGGCATGACCATGTCGCCGTGGCTGTCGCGGTGTGTCCGGCAAGGGGAGCTCCACGAGCTGGTGACGACCACGGACCAGCCGAGTCGACCCGGTGACCGGGTGGACGCGGTCGGGTTCCTCGGCTTCGCCGAGTTCGCCACGGCGACCGTGGTGCAGCGGGGCGACGTGGTGGTCTGCAACGGTCAGCGGATCGGCACCGTCGCCGGATTCGACGAGTGCCACTGGCCCAACCACTACAACATCCTCATCGACACCGAACGTGTTCTCACCGCGGAGGACCTAAACTTGCAGGTCGGCGATCCGCTGCAATTCCTGGAGACGGTGCGATGACTGCTCAAGCGAACCTGCCCGTGGCCGAGGTAACCGTCTCTCCGCAGGTCGCGGCGGCCTTCCCCGACGTCCGGGTGCTCTGCGTCGAGGCCGAGGTGGGCGGCGGTGACGTCATCGCCGGTGAGGTTCAGCAGCGGTGGGCGCACGAGCACGGCCGGTGGCACGGGGTGGCGAAGGCGGAGATCCGCGCGGATCCGGCGGTCGACGCCTACCGACGCTTCTCCCGGAAGATCGGTGTGGACCCGGACCGCCAGCCGCCGTCGATCCAGGCGCTCATCGAGCGTGGCCTACGGTCGAAACCGCTCGGCGGCTGGCCGAAGATCAATCCCACTGTGGACGCGGTGAACGTGACGGCGGTGGCGACGATGATCGCGCTCGGCGTGTTCGACGCCGAGCGGCTATCCGGCCCGGTCCGGCTGGCCCTCAGTGAGGGCGGGGAACGCCTGCAACCGATCGGCGCCCAGGAGGAGGTGGCCCTGGAGGCGGATCGGCTGATCCTGGCCGACGACGCCCGGGTGCTGTCTCTCTTCGCCCACCGCGACGGCGTGCACCAGGCCGTCCGGGCGGACACCCGCCGGGTGCTGCTGCTCGCCTGCGTGGTCGACGGCATCTCCCCCGACCAGGCGGCGGACGCCCTACGGCAATCCGCCGACCTGCTCGACCTGCGCTGACCGCGAGGCCGACCGGCCGCCGTCCACGGGACCGGTCGGCCCGCCGTCAGGTTGACGTCGGGACGGCACCATTCCCAGGCTCACGCCCGCCCCGACCAGGACGGCGCCGAACAGCACCTGAAGCGACAGGTCGGTGGTGCCGATCCCGGCGGCGATGAGGGCGGCGGCCACCGGGACGAGGCCCGCCAGCAGGCCGGCCCGGTCCACGCCCAGTGACCCGACGGCCGCGTACCACAGCGCGAACGCCACTGCGGTCACGAACACCGCGAGGAAGGCCAGCGACAGCAACTCCACGCCGGTGGGCACGGTGACGACGTCGCCCCGCTCGACGAGCAGGGCGGTCAAGGCCAGCATGACACTGGCCAGCGCGCAGGTGTACGCACTGACCCGCACCGGCCCGAGCCGGGGCAACAGCGGGACGGCGAGCAGGGAGAACAGGCACTCACCGGCCAACGCGCCGAGGGACCACAGCACACCGGGCAGGCTGAAGTGTCCCCCGCCGAGGACGGTGCCGACGCCGACCACCACGATCACCGCCGATGTCGCCACCAGCAGCGACGGCCGCCGACCCGCCAGCAGCGGACCGGTGATGGCGAGCACCAGCGGGGCCGCCCCGACGATCGCCCCGAGCACCGGAGGGTCGGTGTGGCGGGCGGCCTGGAGCAGACACACGTTGAAGGCCGCCAGGCCGGTCGCGGCGAGCACCACGAGTCGCAGCCAGTCCGACCGGCCGACCTGGACCCATGGCACCCGGCGCAACCACAGGTAGCCCAGCAGCAACAGTGCCGCCGCCGCGTACCGCCACGCCTGCCCGGTCAACACCGGATAGGCCGTGAGCAACGGGCTGACGGCAGCGGAACTGCCCACGAAAGCCATGGCGAGCGCCCCGCTGAGCAACCCCACTCGGTGACCGGTCATAGCCATTGCGTGAGCATACGACCCAGGCATCGATCGAGGTGACCCTCCGGACGCCGGGTCGGGCGGAAATCAGCCCCCGCCGCGCCGGTTGCGCAGGGCGGCGAGCGCCTCGGCGAGGATCGCCTCCCCCTCGGCGTCGGTACGACGTTCCTTCACGTACGCCAGGTGGGTCTTGTAGGGCTCGGCCCGGGTCCGCCCCGGCGGATCCTGGGCGTCCTGGCCGGCGGGCAGCCCGCAGCGGGGGCAGTCCCACACGCTCGGGGCCGCCACGTCGGCGACGATCCGGATGTCGGTGCGGTGCCCGTTGCGGCACCAGTAGCTCACCGACCGGCACGGGACCGGCTGGTGGCGTTCGGGTAGACGTGGGGGCGCGGACCCGACCCGGGCGCCCCGGATGACGTGGCCGTTCGGCACGGCGCTGACTCCTGTCGTCGGAGGGGACCGCCGTCGAGGGGTGGACGGCGGGCGACGCGGTGCAGCGGGTGAAACGGACTGCGCGCGGCCCGTCGAGTGACGGACCGCGCGCAGATTGTACGCCTCGGGGATCGATTCAGACGCCCGTGCCCACCTCAAGCCGAAGCCAGAGACCGAGCCCGACGATGCAGGCGAACCAGACGATCGCCACCAGAACGGTGTATCGATCCAGGTTCTTCTCGGCCACGGAGGAACCGGCCAGGCTGGAGCTGACACCACCGCCGAACATGCTGGACATTCCACCGCCCTTGCCGCGGTGCAGCAGGATGAGCAGAACGAGCAGGAAGCTCGTGATGACCAGCAACGCGATCAACGTGTAGGTGAACCAGAGCGGCATGGCGGGGGTCAGTCCTCTCGTTACGATCCTCGCCCGGGTAGATCGGGCACTGCGGCACCGACCGGCGGACGGGCGGAGTCAAGGATAGCGAGCGATCAGCCGGTAATGTGCTCCGGGAACCGGCAGATCTTCGCGAACTCCTCGGCGTCCAGGCTCGCGCCGCCCACCAGGGCACCGTCCACGTCCGGTTGCGCCATGATCGAGGCGACGTTCGAGGACTTGACCGAGCCACCGTAGAGGATCCGTACGCCGTCGGCCGTGGCCTGGTCCACCGTCTCGGCCAGCCGGGCCCGCAGCGCGCCACAGACCTCCTGGGCGTCCTCCGGGGTGGCCGTCTTACCGGTGCCGATCGCCCAGACCGGCTCGTACGCGACCACCACCCGGAGCACCTGCTCCGGGCTGAGCCCCTTGAGGGCGGCGTCGAGTTGCTCGGTGCAGTGCGCCACGTGGTTGCCCTGCTCCCGGACGTCCAGCCCCTCCCCCACGCAGAGGATCGGGGTCAACCCGTTGGTCAGCGCCGCCTGCACCTTGGCGCCCACCAACGCGTCGTCCTCGTGGTGGTACTGCCGCCGCTCGGAGTGCCCGACCACCACATACGTGCAGCCGAGCTTGGCCAGCATCGCGCCGGAGATATCCCCGGTGTACGCGCCGGAGGCGTGCGGCGACAGATCCTGCCCGCCGTAGCCGATGAGCAGCTTGTCGCCCTCCACCACGGTCTGCACCGTGCGCAGGTCGGTGAACGGCGGCAGCACCACCGTCTCCACCTCGGTCAGCTGCTTCTCGGTGAGGCTGGCCGCCAGCTTCTGCACCAGCAGGTTCGCCTCGAGGTGGTTGAGGTTCATCTTCCAGTTGCCGGCCATCAACGGCCGGCGGGTAGCGCTCGCCATCAGTTCTCCAGAGCCGCGATGCCGGGGAGGGTCTTGCCCTCCAGGTACTCCAGGGACGCGCCACCACCGGTGGAGATGTGCCCGAAGGCCTTCTCGTCCAGCCCCAGGGCCCGTACCGCGGCGGCGGAGTCACCGCCACCGACCACGCTGAACGCCTCCGAACCGGCGATCGCCTCGGCCACCCCGCGGGTGCCGTTCGCGAACGCGGCCATCTCGAACACGCCCATCGGGCCGTTCCAGAAGATCGTCCGGGCGTCCTTGAGCGCGGCGGCGAAGCCCGCCACCGTCTTCGGGCCGACGTCCAGCCCCACCCGCTTGCTGGGGATGCCGTCGGCCGGCACGGTGTCGTGCGCGGCGTCCGGGGCGAACGCCTCGGCGGCCACCACGTCGACCGGGAGCATGATCTTGCCCTCGGAGCGCTCCAGCAGGTTGCGGCAGGTCTCCACCATCTCCTCCTCCAGCAGGGAGGAACCGACCTCGTGGCCCTGGGCCTTGAGGAAGGTGAAGCACATGCCGCCACCGATGAGCAGCCGGTCGACCTTCGGCAGCAACGCCTCGATCACCGCGAGCTTGTCGGAGACCTTCGAGCCACCGAGCACCACCACATACGGCCGCTCGGGGTCGCCGGTCAGCTGCGACAGCACCTCCACCTCACGCAGCACCAGCCGTCCGGCCACGTGCGGCAACCGCGCGGGGACATCGTGGACACTGGCGTGCTTGCGGTGCACCGCGCCGAAGGCGTCGTCGACGTACACGTCACCGAGGGCGGCGAGCCGATCGGCGAAGGCACCCCGCTCGGCGTCGTCCTTACTGGTCTCACCCTTGTTGAAACGGAGGTTCTCCAGCAGGGCCACCTCGCCGTCGGCGAGCGCCGCCACCGTCGCCTGGGCGGATTCGCCCACCGTGTCGGTGGCGAAGTGCACCGCCGTGCCGAGCAGCTCGCCGAGGCGTCCCGCGACCGGGGCGAGACTGAACTGCGGATCCGGCGCACCCTTCGGCCGGCCCAGGTGGGAGCAGACGACGACCTTGGCTCCGGCCTCGGTCAACGCGCCCAGGGTCGGCAACACCGCCCGGATCCGGCCGTCATCCGTGATGGCACCGGTCTGCTTGTCGAGTGGGACGTTCAGGTCGGCGCGGACCAGCACACGCCGACCTGACACCCCCTCGGCGAGCAGGTCGTCGAGGTTACGGATGCTCACAGCGACGAACCAACCAGCTTCACCAGGTCGACCAGGCGGTTGGAGTAGCCCCACTCGTTGTCGTACCAGCCGACGACCTTGACCTGGTTGCCGATGACCTTGGTCAGCGGCGCGTCGAAGATGCACGACGCCGGGTCGGTGACGATGTCGGCCGAGACGATCGGGTCCTCGTTGTAGGTCAGGATGCCCCGCAGCGGGCCCTCGGCGGCGGCCTTCAGCGCGGCGTTGACCTCGTCCACGGTGGTGTCCCGACCGACGGTGACGGTGAGGTCGGTGGCGGACCCGGTCGGGATCGGCACCCGCAGCGCGTACCCGTCGAGCTTGCCCTTGAGGTCCGGCAGCACCAGGCCGATGGCCTTCGCCGCACCGGTCGAGGTCGGCACGATGTTCAGCGCGGCGGCGCGGGCCCGACGCAGGTCCTTGTGCGGCGCGTCCTGGAGGTTCTGGTCCTGGGTGTACGCGTGGATGGTGGTCATCAGACCCTGCTGGATGCCGAACGTGTCGTGCAGGACCTTCGCCATCGGCGCCAGGCAGTTGGTGGTGCAGGAGGCGTTCGAGATGATGTTGTGGCTGGCCGCGTCGTACTGGTCGTCGTTGACGCCCATCACGACCGTGACGTCCTCGTTCTTCGCCGGGGCGGAGATGATGACCTTCTTGGCCCCACCGTCGATGTGCGCCTTGGCCTTGGTCGCGTCGGTGAAGAAGCCGGTCGACTCGATGACCACGTCGGCGCCGACGTCGCCCCACGGCAGCGCCGCCGGGTCCTTCTCAGCGAAGGCCTTGATGGACTTGCCGCCCACGGTGATCTCGTCGGCCGTGGCCTTGACCTCCTGCGGGAGGCGGCCCAGGATGCTGTCGTACTTGAGCAGGTGAGCGAGCGTCGCGTTGTCGGTCAGGTCGTTGACGGCCACGACCTCGACATCAGCGCCGGACGCCAGCACTGCCCGGAAGAAGTTACGGCCGATCCGGCCGAAGCCGTTGATGCCAACCCGGATGGTCACAGGTCCCATCTCCTCGCGTTCTGGTCCGCCGGCGTGGAGACCTTCGGCCGGCGAAATGGTGTGCGCCGACCGTTGGAGCCGGCCGTTGACGGTTCATCCCGGCCACCCCGCCGCGGTCCGAGGGACCTGACCGCCGTCGAGGCGGTGGGTACGGTTGGGAGTACCGGTGCCGGCCCCCTTGCCGTACTCAGCGACCTTATCCGAGCGCGCCGAGCCGTGCTGCGTCGGGTGGTCGCCCCACCGTCTTATCAGACCACGAGCATGTCGGGCGTGACGGCCGCTTCGGTATCCGGGATGCCGAGGTCCCGGGCCCGCTTGTCGGCCAGTGCCAACAGCCGACGGATCCGCCCGGCGATGGCGTCCTTGGTCAGCGGCGGATCGGCCAACGCGCCAAGCTCCTCCAAGGACGCCTGCCGGTGCTCCAACCGCAGCCGACCGGCCGAGGTCAGGTGCTCCGGGGCGTCGTCGGCGAGGATCTCCAACGCCCGGGTCACCCGGGCCGCGGCGGCGACCGCCGCCCGAGCGGAACGTCGCAGGTTGGCATCGTCGAAGTTCGCCAACCGGTTGGCCGTCGCCCGGACCTCACGCCGGACCCGACGCTCCTCCCAGGCGAGCACACTGGAGTGGGCACCGATGCGGGTGAGCAACGCGGCGATCGCGTCGCCGTCCTTGACCACCACCCGGTCGACACCGCGTACCTCACGGTTCTTGGCGGTGATGCCGATCCGCCGGGCCGCGCCGACCAGCGCCAGCGCCGACTCCGGCCCGGGGCAGGTGATCTCCAGGGCGCTGGAGCGTCCCGGCTCGGTCAACGAGCCGTGCGCCATGAACGCCCCCCGCCAGGCGGACACCGCACAGCAGACGCTGGCGGCCACGACGTGCGGCGGCAGCCCCCGCACCGGTCGCCCCCGCACGTCGAGCAGCCCGGTCTGCCGGGCCAGGGCCTCACCGTCCTTGACGACGCGGACGATGAAGTGGCTGCCCTTGCGCAGCCCACCGGAGGCGAGTACGTGGATCTCGCTCGGATAGCCGTAGACCTCGGCGATCTCACGGCGCAACCGCCGCGCCACCGCCCCGGTGTCGAGTTCGGCTTCCACCACCACCCGACCGGAGACGATGTGCAGCCCACCGGCGAACCGCAGCAGCGCCGCCATCTCCGCCCGCCGGCAGCAGGGCTTGGGCACGTCGACCCGACTCAGCTCGTCCTTGACCGCAGCCGTCATCGCCATTGTGCGTCCCCTCACGGACCGGTTCCGGCGTGTCGCCGGAGATTACGTACGTGTCTAACGATCGGCGCCCATTACAGGCACCAGGGCGGCGCCCAGAGCAGCCGGATCATGACGGGGAGTGCCGTCGTCGACCGCGACGGGAGCGAGGACCAGTCGGGCTCCCAGGGATTCTGCCGCACCGTGGACCGGTTCGGGGTCACCGACCGCCTTGGCATCGGCGAGCACGAAGTCGACAGTCAACTCCGGAAGGTACCAGCGCAGCGCCGCCAGGTGGTCGGCGACGGAGAGCCCGAGCGTCTCCTTCTCGGCGGCGAGGTTGAGGGTGACCAGCCGCCGGGCCGGACTGGCCAGGATCGCCGCGGCCAGTTGCGGCACCAGCAGGTGTGGCAACACGCTGGTGTACCAGCTGCCCGGCCCGAAGATCAGCCAGTCGGCGACGCCGATCGCCGCGACCGCCTCCGCACACGCCGCCGGCGCCTGCGGGGTGAGCCGCAACGACTCGACCCGGCCGGTGGTGACCGCGACCTGGTGCTGGCCACGGACCACGGTCACCTCGTCGGGGCGGCCCGGTTCGGCACCGCGTACCCGGGCCTCGATGTCGACCGGCTGCCGGGACATCGGCAGCACCCGGCCGACCGCGCCGAGCATCGCCCCGGCGTGCTCCAACGCCGCCACCGGGTCGCCGAGCAACTCCATCAGCCCGCAGAGCACCAGGTTGCCCACCGCGTGCCCGGCCAGCCCGTCCCCCGGGCCGTCGCCGACCCTGGCGAACCGGTGCTGGAACAGCCCGGCGCTGCGTCGGGTGGCGGGATGGTCACCGGCCAACGCCACCAGTGCCTGCCGCAGGTCACCGGGGGGCAACCCGCCCCGCTCGGCGCGCAGCCGCCCGCTGGAGCCGCCGTCGTCGCCGACGGTCACCACCGCGGTGATGTCCAGGTCCAGCTCGGGGGCGCAGCGGCGCAGCGCACGCAGCGAGGCGGACAGGCCGTGCCCGCCGCCGAACGCCACCACCCGGATCGTCATTCCCGCCCCAGGTCGCGGTGCTGGGCGTTGGCGGCCAGCCCGGAGCGACGCAGCCGGGCCGCCAGCTCCTCGGCGATGGCCACGCTGCGGTGCTTGCCTCCGGTGCAACCCACCGCCACGGTCAGGTACCGCTTGCCCTCGCGCTCGAAGCCGGCCGTGGTGGCGTTCACCAGGTCCGCGTACGCGTCGACGAAGGCGTCCGCCCCCTCCTGCCCCAGCACGTACGCGCTGACCGCCTCCTCGCGCCCGGTGTGCTCGCGCAGCTCGGGCACCCAGTACGGGTTGGGCAGGAACCGCGCGTCCATCACGAAGTCGGCGTCCGGCGGCAGCCCGTACTTGAAGCCGAAGGAGATCACCGTCAACCGCAGCCGGCGGGCGTCCTCCCCGCCGAACAGCTCCTCGACCCGGCGGCGCAGCTGGTTCACGTTCAGGTGGCTGGTGTCGATGATCACGTCAGCCTGGTCGCGGGCCTCCTCCAGCAGGCCCCGCTCGACGGCGATGCCGTCGGCGAGCCGACCGTCGCCCTGCAACGGGTGCGAGCGCCGCACGCTCTCGAACCGGCGGATCAGCACCTCGTCGTCGGCGTCGACGAAGACCACCCGGGGGGCGTAGCCACGCTCCTTCAGCTCCCGGATCGCCTCGGCCAGATCGGTGGAGAAGGCCCGGGAACGCACGTCCAGCACCATCGCGGTACGCCGGGCCGCCCCGCCCGCCTTCACCGCCAGCTCGGCCATGTCCAGCAGCAGCGCCTGCGGCAGGTTGTCGACGACGTAGAAGCCCACGTTCTCCAACGCCCGGGCCACGGTGCTGCGACCGCCACCGGAGAGCCCGGTGACCACGACCAGCGTGGTGTCCGTCTCGGCGATCGGCCCGGTCTGCTCACCGGGTACGCCCGAACGGTGACCGGTCGTGTGCGCCTCGCCCACCCGAAAAACCTCCAACCACGCTGCCCCGGTCGATGGCGACCGGCTTGGTCAAGCAGCGACTCTAACCCGCCGGCCACCGCTAGCCTGCACACCCGCCGCAGGCTCGCCGGTTAGGAAGGGGCCCTTCCTATGCATCAGGCGTTAACAAGGGGCCCTTCCTTTCGCTGCGGTGTCGGCTGAGTGACGGCAGTCGGCGCGGGACGCGACTATCCTCCGGACATGGGCAGGCACGGAGCGCGACTGCGCTGGGTGGTTGCCCTGGTGTCGGTCACCATCGCCGTGCTGGCCACGGTGGACCGCTACGTCGACCGAGAACGCGAATGGGCGCGCGGCGGCGACCAGGTGACGGTGACCGTCGACGCCCTGTTGCCGGAGCCGGACCAGGTCAAGGACGCGGTCGTGACGCTCGGCTGGCCCGAACCGGTGGACAACATCATCGGCGACCCCGACCGGCAGTCGGTGGCGGTGCGGCTGCGCTGGTCCGGGCCGCCCCGGAAGGGGCACTACCAGGTCATGCTGCTCGACGGCCGGCTGGAACCCGCCCAGGTGGTACAGCCCTACGCCGGCTGGGACGCCGCGGGTGGCACGGGTTTCAACTGGGCCGGAGCGTACGACGTGCTGGCCGAGCGGTATCCCTGGCTCGCCGACACCGCCAGCGGTGAGGAGCTCGAGGGGACGTTCACCATCCCGGACCGACTCGGCGCGGTCGGCACCCGCGCGCTCGCCGACGGCAGCCTGATCGCCGTCTTCCGGCTGGCCCCCGACGCCCTGCCGGTGACCGACCCCAGCCGTCTCGTGGTGGCGTTCTGCTACGTCGAGCTCGGCGGCGAGGTCCGCTGGGCCAAACGGGTGCCCGTTGCGGCCTCGGCCTGAACGGACGCACCGGGTGCTGAGGACACCGACCCCGGCAATGCCGACTCGGGCGTTTCCGAGTGCTGGACGTGCCCCGTGCCGCAGCCCACCAGTCCTATCGCCGGTCACTCCTAGCTGTTCACGTCAGACTGTGCGGATCGTGATGAGGTCTTCGAGCCCGGCGAGGTCGGCGGAACACCCCGCCGTTCCGGACGCCACACCGATCGTTGTCTCCTCGGGTCCGTAGAATCCCGGGATGCCCTCCCCCACCGCACCGACCACCGAGGCCGCGCTTGAGACGCTGCGGCGGGTGTTCGGGTACGACTCGTTCCGGGGTTTCCAGCGCGAGGTCATCGACCACGTGGTGGCCGGCGGGGACGCCCTGGTGCTGATGCCGACCGGTGGCGGCAAGTCGCTGTGCTACCAGATCCCGGCGCTGGTGCGCGACGGCGTCGCCGTGGTGATCTCGCCGCTGATCGCGTTGATGCAGGACCAGGTCGACGCGCTGACCGCCGTCGGCGTCCGGGCCGGTTTCCTCAACTCGACCCTCGACCCCGACACCCGCCGGTTGGTCGAGGCGGAGTTCGTGGCCGGCGAGATCGACCTGCTCTACCTCGCGCCGGAGGCGCTGGCCGGTCAGGGCACGCTGAGTCTGCTCGACCGGGGGCGGATCAGTCTCTTCGCCATCGACGAGGCGCACTGTGTGTCGCAGTGGGGGCACGACTTCCGGCCGGACTATCTCAACCTGTCGATGCTGCACGAGCGCTGGCCGGGGGTGCCGCGCATCGCGCTGACCGCGACCGCGACCAGCGCCACCCGGGCGGAGATCGCCACCCGCCTCGACTTGACCGGGGCGCGGCACTTCGTGGCCAGCTTCGACCGGCCCAACATCCAGTACCGGATCGTGCCGAAGCGGGAGCCGCGCAAGCAGCTGCTGGCGCTGCTGCGCGACGAGCATCCCGGTGACGCCGGCATCGTCTACTGCCTGTCCCGCGCCTCGGTGGAGAAGACCGCCGAGTTCCTGGTCGCCAACGGCATCGACGCGTTGCCGTACCACGCCGGTCTGGACGCGGCGACGCGCGCCGCCAACCAGCAGCGCTTCCTGCGCGCCGACGGGGTGGTGATGGTGGCGACGATCGCCTTCGGGATGGGCATCGACAAGCCGGACGTACGCTTCGTCGCCCACCTGGACCTGCCGAAGTCGGTCGAGGGCTACTACCAGGAGACCGGCCGGGCCGGACGCGACGGCCTACCGTCGACGGCGTGGCTGGCGTACGGGCTCCAGGACGTGGTCCAGCAGCGGAAGATGATCGACACCTCCGAGGGCGACCTGGCCCACCGGCGCAACCTCGCCGCCCACCTCGACGCGATGCTGGCGCTCTGCGAGACGGTGCGCTGCCGCCGGGCGCAGTTGCTGGAGTACTTCGGTGAGCCGGCCACCGGCGGCTGCGGCAACTGCGACACCTGCCTGGAGCCGCCGGAGTCGTGGGACGGCACGGTGGCCGCGCAGAAGCTGCTTTCCACGGTGTTCCGGCTGGACCGGGAACGCAACCAGCGCTTCGGCGCCGGGCACTGCATCGACATCCTGCTCGGCCGCAGCACCGACAAGATCGTCCAGCATCGGCACGATTCGCTGACCGTGTTCGGCATCGGTGGTGAGTGCAGCGAGGCGGAGTGGCGCGGCGTGGTGCGGCAACTGCTCGCCGAGGGGCTGCTGGCCGTGGAGGGCGACTACGGCACGCTGGCGCTCACCGACGCCAGCGCCGAGGTGCTCGGCAAACGACGTACGGTGATGCTGCGCCGTGAGCCGGCCCGGCCAGCGCGCGTCGCCAAGCCGCGCGGCGCGGCCACCGTCGTCGCGGAACTGCCGGCGGAGGCGGCCGGCACCTTCGAACGACTCCGCGCCTGGCGTGCCGCGACCGCCAAGGAGCAGGGCGTCCCCGCGTACGTCATCTTCCACGACGCGACGCTGCGCCAGATCGCCGCCGACAAGCCGTCCTCGCTGGCCGAGCTGTCCCGGATCAGCGGCGTCGGCGAGAACAAGCTAGCCAAGTACGGCGAGCAGATCCTCGAAGTCCTCGCCGGAGCCGACTAACCCGACTGCACCACCTTTGGCGTGACCCGCCGAACGGTGCGGGGTCAGGTCCAGCAGGTGGCGTGGTCGGTGACGAAGGTGGTCAGGGTGCGCGGGGGGTGACCGGTGACCGCCTGGACGGTGTCGGTGGTGTCGGCCCACCGGCCGTCGCCGATGTCGCGCATCAGCGTGGCGAGGTCGTCGGCGAACGCCGGAGGCAGGCCGACCGCGCGTAGGCGCTGCGCCATGGCGGCCACCGGCAGGTCGACGTAGCGCACCGGGCGGCCGAGCACGGCGGTCATCGTCTCGGCCACCTCGTGGTGGGTGTACGCCTCGGGGCCGGTCAGGATCAGCGTGGCGTTCGCCTCGACCGGCCGGGTCAGCAGGGCGGCGGCGACGTCGGCGATGTCCCGAGCATCGAGGTAGCCAACCGGGCCAGACCCGTACGACCCGTAGAACCGTCCCTCGCCCTCGGCGAAAGCGACCTCGGTGAGGAGGTTCTGCATGAAGCCGACCGGCTGCAGGATCAGGTACGGCAGTCCTGAGTCGCGCAAATGATCGTCGATCTCGCCGTGCTGACCCTGGGCCAGTAGCGCACCGGGGGCCGCTCCGCGTACCGAAATCTTGATCACCTGCGCGACGCCGGTCTCGGCGGCAAGGTCGATGATCGACCGTTGCTGGTGGACGAAGTCCGGCCCCGGTGCGCCGTTGAGCAGCAGGCGGGCACCGGGAACGAGGGCGGCGCGGATCGAGCGGGGGTCGGCGAAGTCGGCGAGCGTGACATCACCGCCGAGTTCGGCGACGTGCCGGGGCTGGCGGACCACCGCCCGCCGGGGCACCGCGTGCCGGTCCAGTCGATCGACGAGCGCACGGCCTATCTGTCCGGACGCGCCGGTCACGATGATCACCAAGCCTCCAAGCGGAATGAGGTATTCCGGTTATCCGGCGACTAGGATAACCGGAGGACAACCTTCCGGATAGAGGACACCTTGCCGACCAACGACGCCGCTCCCCTACGGGCCGACGCGCGCCGCAACCTGACAAAGATCATGTCGGCGGCCCGCGACGTGGTCGTCGAGCACGGGCTCGACGCACCGATGGAACTGGTGGCACGCCGCGCCGGGGTGGGCGTCGGCACGCTCTACCGGCGATTTCCCACCCGCGAGGCACTGCTCGGTGCCGTAGCCGAGGCGTACGTCGCCGACCTGGTGACCGCCACCCGACGGATCATCGACGGCGCGGCGGATCCCTGGTCGGCACTGCGCGAACTGGTCGACTGGTGCGCGTCTCCGGGGCAGGGCGCGCTGGCCGCGGCTCTGGCCGACCTGCCCGTCGCGCAGGTGCGGGCGCTACCCGCGTTCGCCCGGTCCCGCCAGGAGTGGTTGGACCTGCTGGACGGTCTGGTCACCGATGGGCAACGGGCCGGAACGATCCGCGCGGACATCGGCACCGGCGACCTGGTCGCCCTACTCACCGTCTTCACCTGCCATCCGGACCAGTTGCCCCGGCACGTCGCCGACCAGCCGGCCCGCTACCTGCACCTGATGCTGGACGCGCTGGACGCCACCGCACCCCGTGCCACACCCCTGCCCGGCACCCCGCCGAGCTGATCAATCAGGTGAGGTCGCGGGATCGAGGGCGGCGAGGATCGCCTCGGCGGTGCGCCGACCGACGCCGGGGACCTCGGTGATCTCCTCCACGGTGGCGGCCGAGAGTCGCTTGAGCGAGCCGAAGTGGCGCAGCAGCGCCTTGCGGCGTACCTCACCCAGGCCGGAGATGTTGTCCAGCGCCGAGGTGGTCATCCGCTTGGAGCGACGCTGCCGGTGGAAGGTGATGGCGAAGCGGTGCGCCTCGTCGCGTACCCGTTGCAGCAGGTAAAGCCCTTCCGAGGCGCGCGGCAGGATGACCGGGAAGTCGTCGTCGGGCAGCCAGACCTCCTCCAGCCGCTTGGCCAGCCCGCACAGCGCCACGTCGTCGATGCCGAGCTCGGCGAGGGCCTGCGCGGCGGCGGCGACCTGCGGCGCTCCGCCGTCGACCACGACGAGCTGCGGCGGGTACGCGAACCGGCGCGGCCGTCCGGTGGTCGGGTCGACCAGCGCGCCGATCCCCGGCTCACCGCTGCCCTCCGTACCGGGAGCGTCGGTGACAGCCTGCGCGCCGCCGGAGTCGGCGACGGTGTCCCCGGCGGCGCGCTCCGCGACGGCGAGATCGTCGGCGGATTCGACGCCCGCCTCACCCGTCTCGGCGCGGGCGTCGAGGTAGCGGGCGAAGCGGCGGCGCAGCACCTCGGACATCGCCGAGAGGTCGTCGGTGGCGCCCCGGATGATGAAGCGACGGTATTCGCTCTTACGGGGCAGGCCGTCCTCGAAGACGACCATGCTCGCCACCACGTCGGTGCCCTGGATCTGCGAGATGTCGAAACACTCGATGCGCAACGGCGCCGTACGCAGACCGAGCGCCTCGGTGATCTCGTCGAGTGCCTTGCTGCGGGTGGTCAGGTCACCGGCCCGCTTGAGCTTGTGCCGGGCCAGGGCGTCCTTCGCGTTGCGTTCCACCGTCTCCAACAGGGCGCGCTTGTCGCCACGCTGCGGCACCCGCAACGTCACCCGACCGCCGCGACGGGTGGAGAGCCAGTCGGCCAACGCGTCGGCGTCGGCGGGTAGCTCGGGCACCAGCAGCTCACGTGGCACGTCGGCCTCGCCCTGCTCACCGCCGTAGACCTGGGTGCAGAAGTGGTGCACCAGGTCGCCGGTGGTCAGCTCCTCGGTCTTCTCCACCACCCAGCCGCGCTGGCCGCGTACCCGACCGTCGCGGATGCGGAAGACCTGCACGGCGGCTTCGAGCGGGTCGTCGGCGAAGGCCACCACGTCGGCGTCGGTGCCGTCACCGAGCACCACCGTCTGCTTCTCCATCGCCCGGCGCAGCGCCGCGACGTCGTCGCGCAGCCGGGCGGCGCGCTCGAACTCCAACGCGGCGCTGGCCTCGGCCATCTCGCGTTCCAGCTTGCGGACCATGGTGTCGGTGCGCCCGGCCATGAAGTCGCAGAAGTCGTCGACGATCTCGCGGTGCCGCTCGGCGGAGACGCTGCCGACGCAGGGGGCCGAGCACTTGCCGATGTAGCC
Organism: Micromonospora sp. DT48; assembly: GCF_049844495.1. NCBI lineage: Bacteria > Bacillati > Actinomycetota > Actinomycetes > Micromonosporales > Micromonosporaceae > Micromonospora > Micromonospora sp. DT48. Next base: position 273,936 of record NZ_JBNCLE010000008.1, on the reverse strand, counting down.
CAGCAGGCAGGGACGGCCGACCTGCCCGGCCCGCTTGAACACCCCGGCGGAGCAGGTGCGGGCCGGGAAGACGCGCAGCAGCAGGTCGAGCGTCTCGCGGATCGCCCAGGCGTGGGAGTACGGCCCGAAGTAGCGCACCCCCTTACGCTTGGCCCCGCGCATCACCTGGAGCCGTGGATATTCCTCGTCGAGGGTCACGGCCAGGTAGGGGTAGGACTTGTCGTCGCGGTAGCGGACGTTGAACCTCGGGTCGTACTGCTTGATCCAGAGGTATTCGAGCTGGAGCGCCTCGACCTCGGTGCTCACCGTGACCCAGTCGACCGACTCGGCCGTGGTGACCATCTGTTGGGTGCGCTGGTGCAACCCCCACAGGTCGGCGAAGTAGGAGTTGAGCCGACTGCGCAGGTTCTTCGCCTTGCCCACGTAGATCACGCGACCGGTGCCGTCGTAGAAGCGATAGACCCCCGGCGCCTCGGGAATCGTGCCCGGCGCGGGACGGTAGGTCGACGGATCAGCCACACTCCGAGACTAGTCGCCACCCCCGACAGCCCGAATCATCCCCGGATGGGCCTTCTCGCCCTGACTGACTGGCTCGACCGAGGCCGTCATCGACTCCTTCCAATATCGAACGCCTCGACCTACCATCCAGTAACCGAATGTTCTTCATGTAATGATCCTGCCCGCTGGTCCCCGTCCACAAAGGATCGCCATGACCGGTCTCACCGCCACCCGCCGGCTGATCGCCGGTGCCACGACCGCCGCCCTCGCCGCCTTCCTCGTCACCGTTCCCACCACCGCCCCCGCCGCCGCGACCACCACCCTCGCCGCCGACGACTACTGCCTGGGCGAGTGCTCGGAGATCCTGCCGCCCGGCCAGAACGGCAACGCCACCCTGGTCGACATCCTGGGCCACCAGGTCCTCGGCACCCGACCCCGGCACTCCACCGACCAACTCGACAAGTACGCCGACCTCGTCTACGGCTACGCCGGGCTGCGCCCGGACCAGATCGACACCTTCTTCGCCGACGCCTCCTTCGGAGTCGCGCCCAGCCAGGTGGAACGCGACTACTCCCCCCGCTCGGACGTGCGCATCGTGCGGGACCGGGCCAACGGCGTACCGCACATCACCGGCACCACCCGCGCCGGCACCATGTTCGGCGCGGGCTACGCCGGAGCCGAGGACCGGCTGTTCACCATGGACCTGTTGCGGCACGTCGGCCGGGGCACCCTGACCCCGTTCGCCGGTGGTGCGCCGGGCAACCGGGCGTTGGAGCAGAGCGTCTGGCGCACCTCCCCGTACACCGAGGCCGACCTGGCGGCGCAGGTCGCCGCGCTGCGGCGCAAGGGCGATCGCGGTGAGCAGCTCTACCAAGACGTGCAGGAGTACGTCGCCGGGGTCAACGCCTACATCCGCACCTGCATGGCCAACCGCAGCTGCCCCGGGGAGTACGTGCTCACCGGCCACCTCGACGCGATCACCAACGCCGGCGGACCCGAGCCGTTCGTCATGACCGACCTGATCGCCATCGCCGGGGTGATCGGTGGCCTGTTCGGCGGCGGTGGCGGCAACGAGATGCAGTCCGCGCTGGTCCGCATCGCCGCCCGGGCCAAGTTCGGTCCCGTCGAGGGCGACCGGATCTGGAACGGGTTCCGGGGGCAGAACGACCCGGAGACCGTGCTGACCCTGCACGACGGGCAGAGCTTCCCGTACGGCGACGCCTCCCCCGACGCACCGAGCGTGGTGCTGCCGGACGCCGGATCGGCCCGGGTCGAGCCGGTCGTCACCCACCCGACCGGTTCGGCCACCTCCACCACCGGCTCGCCCCGCAGCGCGGAACTGGCCGCCGCGCTGTCCGGGCTGACCATCGACCCGGCGCACCGGGGCATGTCCAATGCCGCGGTGATCTCCGCCGAACACTCCGCCAGCGGACACCCGGTGGCCGTCTTCGGGCCGCAGACCGGCTACTTCGCGCCCCAACTGCTGATGGTCCAGCAGTTGCAGGGGCCGGGCATCAGCGCCCGAGGCGCCGCCTTCGCCGGGCTCAACCTGTACGTCCTGCTCGGCCGGGGTCAGGACTACGCCTGGAGCGCCACCTCCGCCGTGCACGACATCACCGACACCTACGCGGTGCCGCTCTGCGTACCCGGCGGTGGCACCCCGACGCTGGAGAGCAACCACTACCTGTTCCGGGGCCAGTGCCTGGCGATGGAGGAGTTGTCCCACGTCAACCGGTGGAGCCCCACCGTCGCCGACGACACCGCGGCCGGGTCGTACCGGCTGGTCGCCTGGCGTACCAAACTCGGTCTGGTGGCGTGGCGGGGCACCGTCGGCGGCGTGCCGCACGCCTTCACCCACCTACGCTCCACCTACGGTCGGGAGGCCGACTCCGCGATCGGTTTCCAGATGTACAACGACCCGACCCAGATGGGCTCCGCCGCGGCCTTCCTCACCTCGGCGAGCAACGTCGAGTTCGCGTTCAACTGGTTCTACGTCAACTCCACCGACACGGCGTACTTCAACTCCGGGCTGAACCCGGTGCGGGCGCCCGGCAGCAACCCGAACCTGCCGATGAAGGCCGAGCGGGCGTACGAGTGGCAGGACTTCGACCCGGAGACCGGCACCGCCCGGTACACCCCGGCGTCGGCCCACCCGCAGTCGGTCAACCAGGACTACTACATCAGCTGGAACAACAAGCAGGCCAAGGACTTCGGCGCCGCCGACGGCAACTTCAGCTTCGGCGCGGTGCACCGAGGCGACCTGCTGGACAAGCCGGTACGGGCGGCGCTCGCGGCGGGGCGCACGTTCGACCGGGCCTCGCTGACCGAGCTGGTGCAGCGGGCCGGGCTGACCGACCTGCGGGGTGCCGAGGTGCTCGACGAACTGATCCGGGTGCTGGAGAGCCAGCCGGTCACCGACACCGCCGTGGCCGCCGAGATCGCCCGGTTGACGGCGTGGCGGCAGGCCGGCGCGCTGCGGGTGGAGACGGCCAAGGGCAGCCGGGTGTACCAGCATGCCGACGCGATCAGGACCTTCGACGCCTGGTGGCCGCTGCTGGTGCGGGGCATGTTCCGCGAGCCGCTCGGCGCGGAGCTGTACCAGTCGCTGGTGAACACCCTCCAGGTCAACGAGTCACCCTCCGGCCACCAGCAGGGCGACGTGTCCAACCTGCCGACCTCGGCGAACAGCGCCCAGACCCACAAGGGTTCGGCGTTCCAGTACGGCTGGTGGGGTTGGGTCGACAAGGACCTGCGGGCCGTCCTGGGCGAGCCGGTGGCCGGTGGGCCGGGACGTACCTTCTGCGGCGACGGGAACCTGGGCTCCTGCCGCCAGGTCCTGCTCGACACGCTGCGTACGGCGATGGCGACCCCGGCCGCGCAGACCTATCCGGGTGACTCGACCTGCGCCGCCGGTGACCAGTGGTGCGCCGACGCCATCATCCAGTCGCCGTTGGGCGGCATCACGCACGCCCCCACCGCCTGGCAGAACCGCCCCACCTACCAGCAGGTGGTCTCGTTCCCCGCCCGACGTGGCGACGACCTGAGCAACCTGGCGGCCGGGCGGCCGGTCTCCGCCTCCAGCAGCCAACTGTTCTACGGCGCGGGTCGCGCCGTAGACGGCGACCTGGGCACCCGCTGGGCCAGTTCCTGGTCGGACAACCAGTGGCTGCGGGTGGATCTCGGATCCGTCCGCCAGGTCGGTCGGGTGGTGCTGGCCTGGGAGGCGGCCTACGCCCGGTCGTACCGGGTGGAGGTGTCCACCGACGGGGCCACCTGGCGCCCGGTCTGGTCGACCACCGCCGGGGACGGCGGCACCGACGTGCTCGCCTTCGCCCCGCAACAGGCCCGGTACGTGCGGATGTACGGGCTGACCCGGGGTACCTCGTACGGCTTCTCGCTCTGGGAGATGTCGGTTCACGCCCAGTGAGGCCGACGGTCGCGGCCGGGACGGGTTCGTCCCGGCCGCGACCACCGTACGACTCGGCGCGTGGTCGAGGGGGCCATGGCCCGCTCGACCACGCTCAGGCCAGCGCGATCTGGTCGCCGTCGACTCTGATGTCCTTCGCCGGCAGCGGCGTGGTGGCCGGACCGGCCTTGACCGAGCCGTCCTCGATGGAGAACCTGCTGCCGTGGCAGGTGCAGTTGATGGTGCCGCCGTCGACGTTCGACACCGGGCAACCCTGATGGGTGCAGACCGGGTCGAAACCCTTGAACTCGCCGGCGGTCGGCTGGGTGATCACCACACCCTGGGCGGCGAAGACCGCGCCGCCACCGACCGGGATGTCGGTCGTCCGGGCCAGTGACTGGGCACCCGAACGGTCCCCGCCACCGGCGTCACCGGTGTCGGTGACCTGCGGTCCCGGGCTCGGCGCCGCCCCGTCGTCGTCCCCACCACCGCAGGCGGTCAACGCCATCGCCGCACCGACCGCACCCGCACCCGTGAGCACGGCCCGGCGGGTACGCACCCCAGGCCCGACCACCGGCACCTGCTCGTCACTCATGTCTCGCCCCTCCGTCGGTCACCCGGTGCGTGATCTGTGGCCACTCTCCCCTACACGCGCCACTCTGCCCGGCGGTTCACCCGATCGACCACCCGAGCGCGCCGCCCCGCCACGGCGGTCAACGTGCGGCGGCGGTGGCCTTCCGGCCACCTCGGGCCCGGGTGCCGTTGGCCTTCGCCGCCCGCGCGGTGGCCGCCACGGCACCCTTCGCCGCGCCGTCGAGCTTGAGCACGCCCCGCAGGAACTGCCCGGTGTGACTCTCGGCGACCTCGGCGACCTCCTCCGGGGTGCCGGTGGCGAGCACGGTGCCGCCCCGGTGGCCGCCCTCGGGCCCCATGTCGATCAGCCAGTCCGCGCTCTTGATCACGTCGAGGTTGTGCTCGATCGTGATCACCGTGTTGCCCTTGTCGACCAGGCCCTCCAACACCAGCAGCAGCTTGCGGATGTCCTCGAAGTGCAGGCCGGTGGTGGGTTCGTCGAGCACGTAGACCGTCCGCCCGGTGGAGCGCTTCTGCAACTCCGAGGCGAGCTTGACCCGCTGTGCCTCGCCGCCGGAGAGGGTCGGCGCGGGCTGCCCCAGCCGTACGTAGCCCAGGCCCACGTCGACAAGCGTCTTGAGGTGCCGGTGGATGGCCGGGATGGCGGAGAAGAACTCGGCCGCCTCCTCGATCGGCATCTCCAGCACGTCGGAGACGGTCTTGCCCTTGTAGTGCACCTCCAGGGTCTCCCGGTTGTACCGGGCGCCCTTGCAGACCTCGCAGGGGACGTACACGTCGGGCAGGAAGTTCATCTCGATCTTGATCGTGCCGTCGCCGGAGCACGCCTCGCAGCGACCGCCCTTGACGTTGAAGGAGAACCGCCCCGGGCCGTACCCCCGGACCTTGGCCTCGGTGGTCTCGGCGAACAGCTTGCGCACGTGGTCCCAGACCCCGGTGTAGGTGGCCGGGTTGGAACGCGGAGTCCGGCCGATCGGTGACTGGTCGACACCGACGACCTTGTCGACGTGCTCCAGGCCGGAGACCCGGGTGTGTCGGCCCGGCACCAGTCGGGCACCGTTGATCTGGTTGGCCAGCACGGCGTAGAGGATGTCGTTGACCAGGGTCGACTTGCCCGAGCCGCTGACCCCGGTGACCGCGATCAGCTGGCCGAGCGGGAAGCTCACGGTCAGGTTGCGCAGGTTGTGCTCGCGGGCCCCGTGCACCACCAGCTCCCGCCCGGGAGTCTGCGGTCGGCGTCCCCTGGGCGTCGGGATCTCCCGCCGACCGGACAGGTACGCCCCGGTCAACGACTCCGGATTCTCCAGCAGCGCGGGCACCGAACCGCTGTGCACGATCCGGCCGCCGTGCTCCCCGGCCCCGGGACCGATGTCGACGATCCAGTCGGCGGTGCGGATGGTGTCCTCGTCGTGCTCGACCACGATCAGCGTGTTCCCGAGCCCCCGCAGCCGCACCAGCGTCTCGATCAGCCGGTGGTTGTCCCGCTGGTGCAACCCGATCGACGGTTCGTCCAGCACGTAGAGCACCCCGACCAGGCCGGAGCCGATCTGGGTGGCGAGCCGGATCCGCTGCGCCTCACCGCCGGAGAGGGTGCCGGCCGGGCGGTCCAGGGAGAGGTAGTCCAACCCGACGTCGAGCAGGAAGCGCAGCCGGGCGTTGATCTCCTTGAGCACCCGCTCGGCGATCAGCTTCTGCCGGTCGGTCAACTCGATTCCGGCCAGCAGGTCGGCGCACTCGCCGACCGACAGGTTGCAGACCTCGGCGATGCTGCGCCCCGCCAGGGTGACCGCGAGGACCTCGGGCTTGAGTCGGGCACCTCCGCAGGCCGCGCAGGGCACGTCGCGCATGTAGCCCTCGTACTTCTCCCGCGACCACTCCGACTCGGTGTCGGAGTGCCGACGCTCGATCCACTGCACCACACCCTCGAAGCCGGTGTAGTACGAACGCTCGCGGCCGTACTTGTTGCGGTAACGCACGTGCACCTGGTCGTCGGAGCCGTGCAGGATCGTCTTCTGCGCCCGCGACGGCAACGCCCGCCAGGGCGTGTCGAGATCGAAGTGTTCCGCCTCGCCGAGCGCCTCCAGCAGGCGGAGGAAGTACTCCAGGTTGTGCCCGTTGCCCCAGGGCTGGATCGCCCCCTCCCGCAGCGAACGCTCCGGATCCGGGACGACCAGCTCGGGGTCGACCTCCTTCTTGGTGCCGAGGCCGGTGCACTCCGGGCAGGCGCCGTAGGGCGCGTTGAAGGAGAAGACCCGGGGTTCCAGGTCCTCGATCGCGAGCGGGTGGTCGTTGGGGCAGGCCAGGTGCTCGGAGTACCGGCGCTCCCGGTCGGGGTCGTCCTCGTCGAGGTCGACGAAGTCGAGCAGGACCAGCCCGCCGGAGAGACCCAGGGCGGCCTCGACCGAGTCGGTCAGCCGCTGCTTGGCGCTGGGCTTGACGCTGAGCCGGTCGATCACCACCTCGATGGTGTGCTTCTCCTGCTTCTTCAGCTTCGGCGGGTCGGTGAGCTGGTGCACCACCCCGTCGACGCGGGCTCGGGCGTACCCCTTGGCCTGTAGCTCGGCGAAGAGGTCGACGTACTCGCCCTTGCGCCCCCGGACGACCGGTGCGAGCACCATGAAGCGCGTCCCCTCCGCCATGGCTAGGACCCGGTCGACGATCTGCTGCGGGCTCTGCCGGGAGATCCGCTCGCCGCAGACCGGGCAGTGCGGCTCGCCGACCCGGGCGAACAGCAACCGCAGGTAGTCGTAGACCTCGGTGATGGTGCCGACGGTGGAGCGGGGGTTACGCGAGGTGGACTTCTGGTCGATGGACACCGCAGGGCTCAGGCCCTCGATGAAGTCGACGTCGGGCTTGTCCATCTGGCCGAGGAACTGCCGGGCGTACGACGACAGCGACTCGACGTACCGGCGCTGCCCCTCGGCGAAGATCGTGTCGAAGGCCAGGCTCGACTTGCCCGACCCGGACAACCCGGTGAACACGATCAGGGCGTCCCGGGGCAGGTCGAGGCTGACGTCACGCAGGTTGTGCTCGCGTGCGCCACGGATGATCAGACGGTCGGCCACGGTCCGTGTACTCCCGGATGAGAACGAAGAGGAAGATCTGTCCGCTTCTGAGTGAAATCAGCGGTTGTGCCGGCGCGAAGAATGCGCCCCGGCAACTGTAGACCCGCCCTCCGACAACTTTCCCCACCCGCACCCGCCCGCCCCTCCCCACGGCGGGTGCGGAGGGGCGGGTTCGACGGTCAGCGGCGGCGGTTGGCGCGGCGGCGGGTCTCGTGGGCGATCTCCCGTCGCAGCCGACGCCAGCTCTCCCAGCGCCGGGCGGTCAACGCACCGGAGTCCAACGCCACCCGCACCGCGCAACCCGGTTCGGCCTCGTGTCCGCAGTCGGCGTACCGGCAGTCGTCGGCCAGCTCGGCGATGTCGGCGAAGGCACGGTCGAGCCCGGTCGCCCCGTCGAGCAGGCCGACGGCCCGCACGCCGGGCGTGTCCACCACGGCACCCCCGCCGGGCAGCGGCACCAGCGCCCGCCAGGTGGTGGTGTGCCGTCCCTTGCCGTCGACCCGACGGATCGCCTGGGTCGGCATCACCACCGCCGAGGCGAGCGCGTTGACCAGGCTCGACTTGCCCGCGCCGGAGGGCCCGAGCAGCCCGAGGGTGCGACCGGGGTCGACCTCGGCGCGCAGCGGCTCCAGGCCGGTACCGCGTTCGGCGCTGACCGGCAGCACCGGCACACCGGGCGCGAGGGCCGCCAGGTGCCGCGCCACCGCCGCCGGATCGGCCGCCAGGTCGGTCTTGGTCAGCACCACCAGCGGCCGGGCCCCCGACTCGTGGACCAGCGAGAGCAACCGCTCGATGCGGGCCGCGTCCGGCTCCGGGTGCACCGCCTCCACCACCGCCGCCACGTCCAGGTTGGCGGCCAGCAGTTGGCCGCTGGCGTCCTTGCCGGCGGTACGCCGGATCAGCGCGGTACGCCGGGGCAGCACGGCCTCCACCGTCGCCCGCCCGTCGGGCCAGGCGCACCAGAGCACCCAGTCACCGACGCAGGGCAGCCGGGTGGCGTCGCCGACGGCGGCGGCCAGCACGGCGCCGCCGGTCGAGGCGCGCACCGGCCCGTCCTCGGTGAGTACGGTGCAGACGCCCCGGTCGACGCGGGCCACCCGGCCGGGTTGATGATTGGTACGGATACGTTCCAGCTGGGCCGCCCGGTCGGTGTCCCAACCCAGGGCGGTCAACGAGATGGTCATGGCTCCTCGTTCAGTGTCGGTGCGGGTGATACACGGGTGCGGTGACCGGCATGACCACCACCTCCTCCGCTCCGGCGCGCGCACGAACCTCGTCGATCTCCCCCATTGCCCGCCGGGCTGCGAGGCACAGGGACGGGTCGTCCGCGCCGCGCGATCCGGGCCGAGGAAGTCGCTGGCACAGACGGTAGGGCGGACCGCGCCGCGCCGGAAGTGAATTCCCCGGCGACGGGGTGGTCACCGGCCGCTAGGGTCAGCAGGGTGACCATGGATCCGCTGCTGCTGACCGGCGACGTGGACGACGCCACGGCTCGCCTGCTGCGAACGGCGGCCAGCTTCGACGCCGCCGACCTCGCGGCACCGTCCCTGCTGCCGGGGTGGAGCCGGGGCCACGTGCTCGCCCACGTCTGCCGCAACGCCGACGGCTTCGTCAACCTGCTCACCGCCGCGCGGACCGGCGAGCAGATCCCGATGTACGCCAGCGCCGAGGCCCGGACCACCGACATCGAGGCCGGCGCGGCGCGTACCCCCGAGGAGCAGTTGGCCGACCTGCGCCGCAGCGCGGACCGGTTCGCCGAGGCCGTCGCCGCCATGCCGGTGCCGGCGTGGGGCGCCACCGTGCAGACCCGAACCGGCGCGTGGCCGGCCGCACTGCTGGTCTGGGGTCGGCTGCGGGAGCTGGAGGTCCACCACGTCGACCTGGCGGCCGACTACCGGCCCGCCGACTGGTCACCGGACTTCGCCCACCGGCTGCTGCACGAGGTGACCGCCGCCTTCGCCGACCGCGACGACGCGCCGGCGATGGTGCTGCGCTTCGACGGCAGCGGCCACGAACTGGTGCTCGGCGACCGGGCCCAGGCTCCGGTCGTCGCCGGTTCCGCGGCCGAACTCGCCGCGTGGCTGACCGGCCGCGCCCCCGGTACCACGCTGACCGTCACCCCCGACGGCCAGCTGCCCCGACCGCCCGAATGGATCTAGGAGCCATGACCTACAGCGGAGAAGTCACCCCCGGCGGCCCGCCCGCGGTACGCGAACTCGACCGGCTGACCATCACCAAGGTGTCGGTCGGTCCGATGGACAACAACGCGTACCTGCTGCGGTGTGTCAACACCGGCGAGCAGGTGTTGATCGACGCCGCGAACGAGGCACCCCGCCTGCTGGAGCTGATCGGCGACGCAGGGCTCGCCGCGGTGGTGACCACCCACCAGCACATGGACCACTGGGTCGGTCTGGAAGAGGTGGTGGCCAAGACCGGCGCCCGCGCGCTGGTGCACGCCGACGACGCCGACGGGCTGCCGATCGAGGCGGAGACCCTCACCGACGGCGATGTCGTGCCGGTCGGTGACTGCGCCCTGGAGGTCATCCACCTGCGCGGCCACACGCCGGGCTCGGTGGCGCTGCTCTACCGCGATCCGGCCGGTGTCGCGCACCTTTTCACCGGCGACAGTCTCTTCCCGGGTGGCGTGGGCAACACCGACCGGGATCCGCAGCGGTTCGCCGCGCTCATCGACGATGTCGAGCACAAGCTGTTCGACCGGCTGCCCGACGACACCTGGTTCTACCCCGGGCACGGTCGGGACTCGACCCTCGGCGCGGAGCGCCCGCAGCTGCCCGAGTGGCGGGCCCGCGGCTGGTGACGGCCGGGTCACCCGGCGGGGAAGGCGCTGCGGGTCAGCGGGTGACCGCGCGCAGTCGCCGCCGGGTGCCCAGCAGCACCAGGGCCGCCAGCAGCAGTCCGCCGACCATGGTCACCAGCAGCGGGCTCGCCCCGGCGGGAAGCAACCCGGCCAGCGTCCGCGACGCGGTGCCCACCGCCAGGTAGAGGCCGGTCCATCCGGCCGCACCGAGCGCCGCGAACCGGAGAAACCGCCGGTACGACATGTGCAGTCCACCGGCGGCCAGCGGCAGCAGCGCGTTGAACACCGGCAGGAACGGAGCGATCAGCACCAGGCGACCGCCGTCGCGGCGCAGGATGGTCTCCGCCGTGATCCACCGCGCCTCGCCGACCCACCTGCCGAAGCGGCTGTGCCGCAGCTGGTCACCCCAGCGCCGGCCGACCATGAAGCTCAACGACCAACCGGTGAGGCAGCCGGTGACGACGGCGACGAAGGTCGCGAGCCCGGTGGTGGGGGTGCCGACCGCCACGGCGGCGAGCACCGCCACGTCGCCGGGCACGAGCACCCCGAACAGCGGTACCGCGTCGAAGAGCATGACCACCCCGAGCACCGCCATCAACACGACCACGGGAAGCTCCCCGACCTGAGCCAACTGGTCCGCCATGGCTCGTACGCTAGGACCTGCCCGCCACGGTGGACACCGGGTTTCCTCCCCATTCTCCCGGTGTGGTCCCTGCGGGTGATCCCTGATCCCGATCATCGCCTCGGGCGTCATCCACCGCATCACCTGGGGCGCTTCGCCCGGCAAATCCACTATTCACCGGTTACTGTCGGGAAGATATTGGGCGATCACCGGCGCGCAAGCCGGGGCCGCCCGCATGGAACAGGGAGAGAGTAAGCATGGCAACCGGCACCGTGAAGTGGTTCAACTCCGAAAAGGGCTTCGGCTTCATCGAGCAGGACGGCGGAGGGCCTGACGTCTTCGTCCACTACTCGGCCATCCAGTCCGGCGGTTACCGCGAGTTGACCGAGGGCCAGAAGGTCGAGTTCGACGTGACCCAGGGGCAGAAGGGGCCGCAGGCGGACAACGTCCGTCCGCTCTGACCCGTACCGGTCCTGCGGGGATGACCACACGGCGACGGGTGGCGGCCGGTATCGACCGCCACCCGTAGTCTCAGGCCGCCAGCCGCCGGCTCAGTTCGTCCACGACCTGCTCGGCCACGGTCGGCGGGATCGCTGCGGCGATCTCGGCCGGGCTGAGCCCGGCCAGTACGCCGGTGACGATCGCCTGCTCGTCGGTGAAGTCCCGGTTCATCAGCGACTCCACCGCCCCCTGCAGCGCGGTGAGCTGGGCTCCGATGCTGCGCAGCGTCGGGTGCGAGACCTTGAAGTTCGGGTCCTTGTGGTCCTCACCCATGGCCATCCGGGTGTAGGTCTGCCCGACCGGGTTGCGGCCGTCCAGGACGGTGAGGTTGCGGTGGACGGTCTTGAGCCAGTTGTGCTCCTCGGGTGTCATGTCGTTGTCTCCCTCGTCGGAGTTGAGCAGTCCGATGGTGGTCAGGTAGCGACGGAACAGGGGCCGCTGGTCCCGGTTCGCCTTGATCGAGTCTCGGAAGAAGCTGAAATGGGTGTGCCACAGGTGGGATCGGTCGCCGGTGGTACGTCGGCCGAGCCGGTCCCACCGCCGGACCACCTTGCCGTCCGGGGAATAGATGATCTCGCGAATGTCGCGGGTGTCCTGGGTGTTGGCGACGCACTGCGCCACGCACCAGGTCGAGAAGCTGGACAGGTCGTGGGTACGGCCGCCGGAGCTGAGCCGGAACATCCCCACGTCCAGCGCGGCGGCGTCGAGGGTCAGTCCGTTGCGGTCGCGGGACGACTCGACCACCGAGTAGTCGTTGGCGACGACCCGATCCGAACCACAGTGGTAGCCCCCTCGGTGGTTGGCGTCGCCGACGATGCCGACCTCGTTGGGTTCGAGGTCCTCGTCGCGGCTGCGCTTCGGATCACGGTTGAGATGTTCCAGCAGCAAACTACGGACGGCGAGAAGATTTGCCGGTGCCCGCGTCATGGATCCCCCCTTCACTTCTCGTTGGGGACCGGGCACGACAGTGACACCGCGTACGCGGTGGAGGGGTTCACCGGCAGGCCCGGCCATTGGGTGCACGGCGCCGGGCGTATCACCACGATAGCCTGAGTGACCGGCAAATGCCCAGCTCAGGGGCGCTTTGAATCAGCTTGGAGAAGGCTGAGAGGCAGAGTGGACGATCGGCAGGACCACTGCGGACGGATGATCAGGGTCGTGCATGATCTCCCGAAATCCACCACGGAGCGTGATGGCCTCGCCGAGTGGTTCGCCGGTGCCGGGGTTGCGTGCGTAGCGCGGGTGAGCGCCGCCGGAGATCTGCAACCGCAGGCGGTGGCCGGGGGCGAACCGGTGGGCGGTGGGCCACATCTCGACCGGCACCGCGACGGTGCCGGCACGGTCGGCGGGGAACCGCTGCGGGTCGATCCGGACCAGCCCGTCGCAGACGTTCCACGATCGGCCCCGCTCGTCCACGTCGCACAGTCGCACGAAGACGTCCAGGTAGGTCAGCTCACTGCGCAGGTGGACCTCGGCGCGCACCGGCCCGACCGCCTCGACGGCGTCGGTCAACGGCTCGCTGGTCCAGGTCAACACGTCCGGCCGGGCCTCGACCGGGCGGTTGTCGAACGGTCCGGCCCGCTGGGCCACCAGCAGGGGACCGCCGAGGGAGGGCGTCGGGTCGGCCGGGTCGTACCAGAATCCGTCCGGCGGCGACGGCACCGGTTCCGAGGTGCTCAGGGCGGCCCCCGGGTGCAGGTACCACCGGACGGCGTCGGCGGGTGGCGGCCAGTCCGGCAGGTCACGCCATCCGCCACCGGCCCCACCGACGTGCACCCGCACGGGGGCCTCGCCCTGCGCGCCGGACGCCTCCGGGGCAGCCGCCACCCGCTCGGCGTCCGCCGGGTCGTCCCGGAGATGCGCGCCGAGCCAGCTCAGGCCCTCGCGCAGCGCGGCCACGAACAGCCCGGGACTGCCGTGCGTCCACGGCCCGACCACCAGCCGCGGACGCGCCCCGGTGGCTCGCAGTGCCTGGTAGTCGCGTAGTTGGGCGGGCAGGAAGATGTCGTGCCAACCGCTGACCATCGCCACCGGGGCATGCACCAGGTGCAGCCGGTCGTCGAAGACCCGACTGCGCCAGTAGTCGGCCTGCGGGGTGTGGTGCCGCAGCCACTCCTGGAAGAACGGCACGGTGACCCCGGTGGCGACCCGGTCGGCCTCGATCAACGGAAGGTGGGACAGGGCGGCGGTGAGCCTCGGCTGGCCGCGCTTGAGCTCCCACTGGCGGGCCAGCCACGGCACGGTCTGCGCCTGCAACAGCTCTGCCCAGGTGAGCACCGTGTCCAGGGCGAACGACTCCCCCGCGTACGTGGAGTCACGGGTGGTCGAGGCGGTGGCGACCGCGACCATCGCCCGCAGCTGCGGGCCCGCGTCCGCCGCGAGCGCCCACTGCACGAATCCCTGGTAGCTGGCGCCGAACATGCCGAACACGCCGGTCCACCACGGCTGCCGACGCAGCCAGTCGAGCGTGTCCAGCCCGTCGTCGCGTTCGTGCACGAACGGCTCGAACCGGCCGGCCGAGCCGCCGGTGCCCCGGCAGGACTGGATGACCATGTGAAAGCCCTGCTCGGCGGCGACCCGGCCGAGCAGCCGCATCGGTCCGGAGCGGCCGTACGGGGTGCGGATCAGCACGGTCGGCGCGGCGGGCAGGTCGGGCGCGTAGTGGTCGGTGCGCAGGATCACCCCGTCGCGTACCCGCAGCGCGATGTCCCGGTCGACGGTGACCCGCCGGGTCCGGGGCGGTGGCAGGCGCAGCGCGGCGACGGCCGCCGCGGCCACCAGACGATCAAGCACTGCTCACTCCGCCCGCCGTCGGTGCGGCTCGCGGGTGGCCCGAACCTCGTCCCGGTGCTCCCGCATCGAGGCGCCCATCGCCGTGATGAACCGGTAGACCACCTCCAGCTCGTCGTCGCGGAAGTCGGCCATCACCCGGTCGGTCCGCTCACCCAGCGGCCGGAAGAAGCTTATGGCCAGCTCAGCGCCCTGCTGGGCGTAGTGCAGCAGCACCTTGCGCCGGTCTGTGGTGTCCCGGTCCCGGCGCAGGTGCCCGGCGCGTTCGAGCCGGTCGATCAGGGCGGTGACCGAGCCGGAGGAGAGACCGAGGTGCTCGCCGAGCCGGCCCGGCGTGATCGGATCACCGAGCAACTCGGCGTCCATCACGGCGATCAACGCTTGCAGGTCGGTGGCGTTGAGGCCGTGCTGGCTGGCGAAGGCGTGCCCGACGTGCTGGGCGTCCACGCCGTACCGCCGCAGCTCGGCCATGATCTCGGCGATCAACACTTCCCGGCGCGTGTCGCGCCGGCGGTACATCCCGTGAGCTGCCACGTCCCGTCGCTTCCTCCCGAGGTCCCGGGTTCGCAGCATAACCCGAATGAGACCCTTGTCTCGACAGACAATATTCTCGACAGCCGAGCTGTTGCAGCATCTCACTTGATGGGTAAGAATCTCGACTGTCTAGATACTTTCGCCTGGGGGTCTTGATGTCCGTGTTCACCCGCGTGGCGGGCGGTCGCCTGAACGCCTGGCTCACCATACTCGCGGCGATCGCCGTGAGTATGGTCGTGTTCTGGCTACCCGTTCCCGACAACCCGGACCCCGTCTCCGCCACCGGTCTGTCCGACCAGTGGCAGTCGACCCAGGTCGAGCTGCTCCAGGACGAACTGCCGGCCAGCGACGTCCAGCCGGCCATCGTGGTGGTCACCCGCGACGACGGCGCGCCACTGACCGACGGCGACCGCACCGCCATCACCACCGGCACCCAGAGCCTCACCGACTACGCCGTCGGCGGTCAGGTCGCGCCACCGCAGCTGTCCCCCGACGGCACCGTGGCCCTGGTCGTCGTGCCGCTGGACACCAAGGGCGGCCAGGATGCGGTCACCACCACCATCACCGACGTACGCGAGGCGCTGACCGCCCTACCGGCGGAGTTGACCGTCGAGGTGACCGGCGCGCCGGCCTTCACCGCCGACCTCACCAAGGTCTTCGAGGGCGCTGACGTCACCCTGCTCGCCTTCACCGCCGCGGTCGTCGCACTGCTGCTGCTCGTGACCTACCGCAGCCCGCTGCTGTGGATGGTGCCCCTGGCCGTCGTGGCCACCACCGAACAGGTCGCCCTACGGGCCCTCGAAGCGGTCATCCCCGCCGTCGGCATCTACTACGCCGGTGGTGCCGTCAGCGGCATCGCCAGCGTCCTCGTCTTCGGCGCCGCCACCAACTACGCCCTGCTGCTGATCGCCCGTTACCGGGAGGAACTGCGCCGCGAGGAGGACCGGTACGCCGCCATGCGCGCCGCGCTGCGCCGCACCGCCGAACCGATCCTCGCCAGCGGCACCACCGTCATGCTCGGCGTACTCACCCTGCTGCTCAGCGAGCGGGAACTCAACCGGGCTCTCGCCGTGGCCTGTGCCATCGGCATCCTCCTCGCGATGGCCTCGGCACTGCTCGTCCTACCCGCCGCGCTGGTGCTGCTCGGACGCGGCCTGTTCTGGCCGTTCGTACCGCACGTCGGCAGCAAGGGCCGGGAAGGCCGGATCTGGGGACGGCTCGGCTCCGCCGTGATCCGCCGCCCGGTGCCGGTCGCCGCCCTGGCCACCCTGCTGCTGGTCGCGCTCGCCCTGGGCGGCCTCGGCCTGCGGACCGGGCTGTCGGAGAGCGAGCAGTTCCGGGTACAGCCGGAGGCAGTCGCCGGGGCTGAGACTCTCGCCCGCGCCTTCCCCGCCGGCACCACCCAGCCGGTCGCGGTGATGACCCGACCCGACGCCGTGGAAGCGGTCACCGCCGCCGCCACCGAGGTGCCCGGGGTCGCCTCCGCCCGCCCCGGTCCCGCCGGGCCCACCGTCGCGCAGGTCGATGTCGTGTTCGACGCCGAGCCCGGCACCGCCGCCTCCAACCGGACGTTGGAAGCCCTCCGGGACGCGGTCGCCGCCGTACCCGACTCCGCGCCACCGGCCCCGGCGGGCGGCGAGACCCCGACCGGCGCCGTCGTCGGCGGCCCCACCGCCGGCACGTACGACGCCGCAGCTGCCGACGCCAAGGACCTACGCCTCATCCTGCCGCTGATCCTGCTGCTGGTCGGCGCGGTCCTGGTCCTGCTGCTGCGCGGCCTGCTCGCCCCGGTGCTGCTGGTGGTCACCGTGGTCGCGTCGTACTTCGCCAGCCTCGGCGCCGCCTGGCTGCTCTTCGACTACGTGCTGGACTTCCCCGCACTGGACACCACCGTCCCGCTGCTCGCCTTCGTGTTCCTGGTGGCGCTCGGCGTGGACTACAACATCTTCCTGGTCACCCGGGCCAGGGAGGACGCCCGCACCGCCGGCACCCGCCAGGGCATGCTCTCCGCCCTACGGGTCACCGGCGGCGTCATCACCAGTGCCGGCATCCTGCTGGCCGCCGTCTTCGCCGTCCTCGGCGTACTGCCGCTGATCACCCTCACCCAGATCGGGATCATCGTCTGCATCGGCGTGCTGCTGGACACCCTGCTGGTCCGCACGGTCGTGGTTCCCGCCCTGGCGTTCCTGCTCGGCGAGCGCTTCTGGTGGCCCGCCCGGGTCACCGCCGACTAGCGCAGCGTTCGACGACCCCCGGCCCGCGCGGGCCGGGGGTCGTCGGGTTTCAGCCAGGGCCGGTGTCAAAGTCCTCGGTCGAGCCGAGGCGGAGCCAGCCGGCGGCCGGCAAGGCGCAGATCGACACAGGCCCTAAAACCCCAGGCAGACGCACTCTGTCAGCAACGCGCGGACGTTGCGCACGTAGCTCGGGTTCGGGATGGTCAACGGCTGTCCCTCCCGGGCCACGGCGCCGTGGCCGTAGTTGTACGCGGCGATGACCGCGTTCAACAGGCACGAGTTCAGCTCGGAGGTGCACAGGTCGGCGTCGAGCCGATAGTCGGCGTCGAAGTACATGTCGCCGATGTACTTCGTCAACCAGGCCAGGTACGTCCCGCCGAGGTAGGCGTTGTCCCGGTAGTCCCGCACGTCGTAGCTCTGCCCGAAGCGCTGGTTCATCCAGGTCGCGGTGTCCGGCATCACCTGCATCAGGCCGATGCCACCGTCGCAGGCCACGATGTTGGACTGCCAACCGCTCTCCTGCCACGCCGTCGCCATGATCAGATCCGACGGGATGCGGATGTCCGGTGCCGACGTCGGCCAGTACGTCCGCCCGGCCGCCTCGGTCAGCGCCGCCTTCGCCTGGGCACGGCTGGCCTGATCGCCCTCGTAGCTGGGCTCGCAACCGGTGGGCGCCGGCTTCGGCGGGGCGGGCGGGACCTTCGTCTCCGTCGGCGGCTTCGGCACCGCCCGGGGAGCGGTGGCCTTGGCCCGTTTGGGCTTCGGGCTCCGTGTCGTCGGCGACGGCGACGGCGAACGGCTGGCACTGGCGGAGGGCTTCGGCGCGGCCCCCATCGCCTCCACCGCCGACGGCGTCGGCGACGCCTCCTCCGGCACCGCCCCATCGGGTTCGGTCGACTCGCCCGACACCTGCTCCGGCAGGGCGACCGGGGCCGGCACCTCCGCAGGAGTGTCCACCGTGGCACATCCACCACCGGTCAGCAGCAGCGTCGCGGCGACCACCGCGACACCCCACCGTGTGACGCGGCGACCCATGTCGACTCCCTCCAGCCTGACCAACCCCGCCGCACACTAACAGTCACCCGCCGTCGCTTGTGGCCCCGCGACCGCGCCACCGGCCGCTACCGGGCTACCGGCCGCTACCGGGCTACCGGTCGCTACCGGGCTACCGGTCGCTACCCGGCGACGGATCCCCCACCGGCCACCGCGCGGTCCCGGGTCGCCCAGGCGACCATGAACACCGCCGTCCAGGCGGCACCGAGCAGCACCGCGCCCACGGTGCCACTGGCCGTGCTCAGCCCCAGATACAGCCTGGCCCCACCGATGGTGACCACGCCCGCCGTCGCCACAGTCCACGCGGCCACCGCCACCGGCCAGCGGGCACCCCGGGACAACAGCCACGCCAACGTGCACAGGCTCGCCGTCACCACCACGTTCTGGGTGGAGAACAGCACCACCCGCCCGCCGTCGGCCAGGTCCGCCACCGCCGCCAACACCACCAGCGGCACGAACGCACCGACCGTGCCCACCACGCTGAGCAGGTCCGCCCGCCACGGCCGGTGCCGCCAGGCCTGCACCAGCGCCACCACCGCCACCATCACGATCAGCGACGAGCCACGCAGCACCGACACCGCCGCCTGGGTCGCCTCCACCACGTCGGGCGTGCGACGGGCCGCGAACCAGTTCGCGATCACCCCGTCGACCAGGGCCAATCCGCTGTGCCGGACCACCGCCCGCAGGGTCCAGGCGATCACCAGCGCCACCGCGAACAGCAGCACCACCCCGGCCGCCAGGTTCGCCAGCAACGCCCACGCCGGTCCGAGACGCAGACTCAACAGGAAGAAGAGCAGCCCGTAGCGGGCCGACAACCACCGCATCGGCGGCAACCGGGCCGCCCGGGTCAGCAGCGCCCGCGCCGGATCGGGGTTGCGGCCCAGCCACCGCCCGGCCAACACCACCGCGACCAGCGCGGCCAGCAACACCAGCACCGCGCCGGTGGCCTGGCCGAGCAGCCGGGAGACCGTCTCGTAGGACTCCCCCGCCAGATGCCCGACCAGCACCGAGGCCCCCACCCAGGTGGTCACCCCGACCAGGTTCCACGGCGCGAACCGGCGGTACCGCATCCCGGCCGCGCCGGCCAACCGGGGCACCAGGGTACGAGCGAACGCCACCCAGCGGGCGGTCAGCACACCCCGCCCACCCATCCGGTCGAGCATCGCGTCGGCGCGGGCCCACCGCTGCGGCCCCACCCACGCACCCCACCTGCCGGCCCGCAACCGGGGGCCGTAGCGCCGACCGGCGCGGAACGCCTGCGCGTCCCCCAGCGCGGCAGCAGCGATCATCACCAGCAACGCCGGACCGAGCCGCAACGTGCCGGTGTACGTGAGGAAGCCCACCAACAGCAGGGTCGCCTCGCCCGGCGCGACCAGACCGATGATCAGCCCGGTCTCGGCGGCCACGACCGACGCCGCGATCACGTAGATCAGCCACGGCGGCAGGCTCTGCATCGAGCTGAGCAGATCGTGCACGACGCCCCCGGATCACCTCGGCAGGACTGCCCTGCCAGTGTGACAGCGCCGTGCCGCGGGTAAGGGACCACCCGGGGTGACCCCGATTCCACGGGGCAACCGAGTGGACGGGAGGATGGAGCCTATGCAGCTTCGCACCGACCTCCGCAACGTCGCCATCATCGCTCACGTCGACCACGGCAAGACCACCCTGGTCGACGCCATGTTGCGGCAGGCCGGCGCCTATGGTGCCCGGGGCGAGGTGACCGAGCGGGTGATGGACTCGATGGACCTCGAACGGGAGAAGGGCATCACCATCCTGGCCAAGAACACCGGCGTGCGCTACCTGCCGGTGGACGGCTCCGACCCGGTCACCATCAACATCATCGACACCCCCGGGCACGCCGACTTCGGCGGTGAGGTCGAACGCGGCCTGACCATGGTCGACGGGGTGGTGCTGCTGGTCGACGCGAGCGAAGGGCCACTGCCGCAGACCCGGTTCGTGCTCCGCAAGGCCCTCAAGGCCCGCATGCCGATCATCCTGGTGATCAACAAGGTGGACCGCCCCGACGCCCGGATCAAAGAGGTCGTCGACGACACCTACGAACTCTTCCTCGACCTCGACGCCGACGAGACGCAGATCGACTTCCCGATCGTCTACGCCTGCGCCCGCGACGGCATCGCCTCCCTCACCCAACCGGCCGACGGGGCGGTGCCGCAGGACAGCCACAGCCTGGAGCCGCTGTTCCGCACCCTGCTGGACACCATCCCGCCGCCCGCGTACGACGAGAACGCCCCGTTGCAGGCACACGTCACCAACCTCGACGCCTCCCCGTTCCTCGGCCGCCTCGCACTGTGCCGGGTGCGTCAGGGCACCATCGCCAAGGGGCAGACCGTGGCCTGGTGCCGCACCGACGGCAACACCCAGCGGGTCCGCATCTCCGAGCTGCTGATGACCGAGGGCCTGGAGCGCAAACCGGCCACCAGCGCCGGGCCCGGCGACATCATCGCGGTCGCCGGCATCCCCGAGATCATGATCGGCGAGACCCTCGCCGACGCGGAGAACCCGATCCCGCTGCCGCTGATCACCGTCGACGAGCCGGCGATCTCCATGACCATCGGCACCAACACCTCACCCCTGGTCGGCCGGGTCAAGGGCGCCAAGGTCACCGCCCGGATGGTCAAGGACCGCCTGGACAAGGAACTCATCGGCAACGTGTCCCTGCGGGTGCTGCCCACCGAGCGACCCGACGCCTGGGAGGTGCAGGGCCGGGGCGAACTGGCGCTGGCCATCCTGGTCGAACAGATGCGCCGCGAGTCGTTCGAGCTGACCGTCGGCAAGCCCCAGGTCGTCACCCGGGAGATCGACGGGCGGACCTGCGAGCCGGTGGAACGGCTCACCATCGACGCGCCGGACGAGTACCTCGGCGCGATCACCCAGCTGCTGGCCACCCGCAAGGGCCGGATGGAGCAGCTGGTCAACCACGGCACCGGGTGGATCCGGATGGAGTGGCTGGTACCCGCCCGGGGCCTGATCGGCTTCCGGACCGAGTTCCTCACCGAGACCCGGGGCACCGGCATCCTGCACCACGTCTTCGAGTCGTACGAGCCGTGGTTCGGCGAGCTGCGTACCCGCAACAACGGCTCCCTGGTCGCCGACCGCTCCGGCAACGTCACCGCTTTCGCGATGACCAACCTCCAGGAACGCGGCCAGCTCTTCGTCGAACCGGGCACCGAGGTGTACGAGGGCATGATCGTCGGAGAGAACTCCCGCTCCGACGACATGGACGTCAACATCACCAAGGAGAAGAAACTCACCAACATGCGCTCGTCGACCGCCGACGAGACCGAGAAGCTGATTCCGCCGCGCAAGCTGTCCCTGGAGCAGGCCCTGGAGTTCTGCCGCGAGGACGAATGCGTCGAGGTCACCCCCGCCGCCGTGCGCATCCGCAAGGTCGTGCTCGACCAGACCCAGCGGGCTCGCGCCGCCGCCCGCCGCAAGCACTCCGGCTGACCGCCGATGGCCGGGGACGACCTCCACGCGTGGCTGGACCGCGAGCCCGGCATGATCTCGGTGTACGCGGGGCCCCTCGGGGCCCCGCCGGTCTGGACCCGGCACGCCGAGGCCACCCACTACGCGGCGAGCACCATGAAGCTGGCGGTGCTCGCCGCGCTGCACCGCGTCGCCGAGGCCGGAGACCTCGACCTGGACGCCCCGGTCGAGGTCGTCAACAGCTTCACCTCCGCCCGACCGGGCGCACCGCCCTACTCCTGCCGCCGGGCGTACGACAACGACGGTGAGGTCTGGGACCGGCTCGGCGGGCAGGCGCCGCTGCGGTGGCTCGCCGAACGCATGATCGTCCGCTCCAGCAACCTCGCCACCAACCTGGTCATCGAACACGTCGGCCGACCCGCCATCGCCGAGGTCTGGCGGCTCGTCGGCGCCCGGCACAGCGTCACCGGACGCGGCATCGAGGACTTCGCCGCCCGCGAGGCCCAGATCACCAACCTCGTCACCGCCGCCGACCTGGCTGCCCTGCTCGACGCGATCGCCACCGGCGCCACCCGTCCCGGCCCGCTCGCCTCGCCGGGCGGCTGCGCCGCCATGCTGGACGTGCTCTGCGCCCAGCAGATCCGTCAGGACATCGCCGAGGGGCTGCCCGCCGACACCCGACTCGCCCACAAGAACGGCTGGGTACGCGGTGTCCGTCACGGAGCCGCGGTGGTCTACCCCGACGACGCCGACGCCTACCTGCTCGTCGTCTGCACCACCGACGACCGGACCGACGCTCGGGACGACGTCGACGCCCGCCAGTTGGTGGCCGACATCTCCCGCCGGGTCTGGCAGGCCCGCCACGACCTGACCATCCTCACTCCAACAGGTTCGCCCGCAGCGCCGCCACCGTCTCGTCGGTGATCCCCAACCCGTCGCGCAGGTACGCCCCGAACGACCCGTGCGCCTGCCGCACCTGCGCGTACGCGGCGTCGAGGTATTCCGGGCGGACCTCCAGCACCGGCCGGACCGCCGCCTCGTCGAGCCCCGGATAGCGCCGCCGCATCGCGTCGAGGAGCACCTCGCGCAGGCTCTCCGTCAGCGGGTTGTTGGCCAGGTAGTCGGCGCGGATCGCGGCCTCGTCCACCCCGAGAGCGTGCAACAGCACCACGGTCAGCCAACCGGTGCGGTCCTTGCCCGCCGAGCAGTGGTAGACCAGCGGAAGGTTGGCGCCGTCGGCCGCCAACCGGACCGCCGCCGCGAAACCCTCCCGGG
Organism: Micromonospora sp. DT48; assembly: GCF_049844495.1. Classification (NCBI taxonomy): domain Bacteria; kingdom Bacillati; phylum Actinomycetota; class Actinomycetes; order Micromonosporales; family Micromonosporaceae; genus Micromonospora; species Micromonospora sp. DT48. Next base: position 251,102 of record NZ_JBNCLE010000008.1, on the reverse strand, counting down.
CCGAGGCACCGGTGACGAACCAGCGGTAGATGTCCTCCATCGCCGCCGTGGTCCCCTGTCGCGCCAGTTCGGCGTACTCGCTGAGGTCGTGGCCGAGCAGCACGGCCGAGACGTACGTGAAGACCGGATGCGCCGGGTCGTGCACCGGCAGGTGCACCACCGTCGGCTCACCGGTCAACCGATCCGGCGGCGCCACCGACACCTCGGACTCGGCGCGCAGGTCCACCACGCAGGCCGGTTCGAGCTTCGCCAGCACCGGCAGGTCCTCGTCGGTGAGCCGACCCAGGGCCGGCGTCCGGATCAGCCGTCCCGGGCGTACCCGTCGGCCTTCGAACCCGATCAGGCCACCGAGGTCCCGCGCGTTGGGCGCGCCGACCAACGTCCACTGCGAGGTGCTCGCTCGCTCGCTCATGTGTCTCCCCCTCACGTACACGATGATCGCCCAGCGCCGGGTTTACCGTCCGATCCGCGACCGAACACGCCACGGCGCCACCCGTCGCCGTAAAAATCCAGACTGATGAATTGCTGGCGGGCCCCCGGTTTCCCTATGGTCCGGACAACGGGGGTGCGACCGACCGGGGAAGCGATCGCAGGGCACCGAGGTGACGGTGCGAGTCACTGCCGCTGCCCTGGCGAGTTCCCCGACGCGGTCCAGCCGGTGGATGCCCCGGCGCCGGCCCACCCGCCGACGTCGGGGTGCGGGTGACGGTCGACCCGACGCGGCACGCGCCTCACCCGCGCTCAGCGACGCGACTCGGTCAGCTCACGTCGCCGGTCCCGTGAGGACTTGGCCAGGCTCGCCGCCGTGGCCACCGCCAGGGTGCCCAGGATGACCAGCAGGGACAGCCAGATCGGGATGTGCGGTGCCCAGCCGACATGCTCCCCGCCGTTGATGAACGGCAGGTTGTTCTCCGCCAGCGCCTCCAGGATCAGCTTGACCCCGATGAAACCGAGCACCACCGCGAGCCCGTGACTCAGGTAGATCAGCCGGTCGAGCAACCCGCCGAGCAGGAAGTAGAGCTGCCGCAGCCCCATCAACGCGAACACGTTGGCGGTGAAGACGAGGTACGGCTCGTGGGTGATGCCGAAGATGGCCGGAATCGAGTCGAGCGCGAAGATCAGGTCGGTCGTACCGATGGCGATCATCACGATGAGCATCGGGGTGAACATCCGCCGGCCGTTCTCGCGCGAGGTCAGCCGCGCACCCTCGTACCCCCGCGAGATGGGCAGCGCCCGCCGGCTCCACCGGATCAGGACGTTCTCGGTGAACTCCTCCTCGCCCGACTCCCCCTGCCGGGCCAGGTTGATCGCGGTGTAGATCAGGAACGCCCCGAAGAGGTAGAAGACCCAGCTGAACTGCGAGATCAACGCGGCACCGGCGGCGATGAAGGCGCCCCGCATGACGAGCGCGAGGACGATGCCGATGAGCAGCACCTTCTGCTGGTACTCCCGGGGTACGGCGAACCGGGCCATGATGATCACGAAGACGAAGAGGTTGTCCACCGAGAGGCTGTACTCGGTCAGCCAACCTGTGTAGAACTGCCCCGCCACGCTGCCCCCGGCGGTGAGCCAGAGCCCGCCACCGAACAGCAGCGCCAACCCGACGTAGAAGGCGACCCAGAGACTCGACTCCCGCACGCTCGGCTCGTGTGGCCGGCGTCCGATGATGAGCAGATCCACCACGAGGATCGTGGTCAGGGCCACGAGCGTCGCCGCCCACACCAGTCCGGACACGTTCACAGTCTCATTCCTCCGGCAGTCGCCCAGCAACCGGCACACGGTACGCCTTCTCGGGCGTGACGGCGTTCCCACCCTCTCTGGGCATCCTAGGAGGATGGGTTACTGGGGAGCGACCGGGTGGTGTCGGTGGCCAACGGATGGGAAAAGCGGCCGGACCAACATGGACGCCGGACCGGTGTGGCAGGCTGCCGCCATGGTCCTCGAGGTAGCGCTCATCGATGTCATTCCCGGCCACGAGGAGGCGTTCGCGTCCGCGTACGCCCAGGGGCACCCGTTGCTCGCCGGCACCCCCGGCTGCCGCTCGGTACGCATGACCCGCGGCCACGAATCCCCCTCCCGCTTCGTGCTGCTGGTCGAGTGGGACTCGATCGAGGCGCACGAGCAGAACTTCCGCGCCACGGAACGTTTCGTCGGGTGGCGGGAGTTGATCGGCCCGCACTTCGCCGCGCCCCCACGGGTCGAACACTTCGTCGACGTACCCGCCTGACGGACAACGGGTCAGCACACGGCGGCCCGTGAGAATGTCACACCGTTCACCTATCATGCGTGGCGCGTCGGCACCGGTCCCGACGGGTTCGGGGGCGCCGGGCCCGGTGTCGACGCGACGACCAGCAGCGGCGCCATCCGGGGTCGACCCGTCACCCGTCGAGTCGGCGGGCCAACCGCCGCACCGTCTCCTCCGCCGGTAGTGCCGCCTCCAGCAGACAGTCGGTCATCCGTTCGTACCGTTCGACGTCGGCCGCCGTGGTCAGCCGCACGTCCGTGGTCAGCGCCTCCAGCATCACCGTGCGCGGATCCGCCGGATCCGGAAAGGAGTAGCTGGAGAACGGGGTCAGCGGCAACGGGATCCGGCCCGCGCCGACCGTCAGCAGGCGGATCGTCACGTGCGGCAGGGCCGCCAGGTCGAGCAGATGCCGCATCTGCTCGCACCACACCTCCACCGGGTCGTCCCCCGGCTCGCAGGCCCACTCGGTGATCAGCGCCGTGTAGCGGGGTGGCTCGACGCGACGCAGCACCGCCTGCCGGGCGGCGCGGGCGCGCAGATCGGCCTCCACGTCCACCGTCGGATCGATGAGCTGACCGGCGGCGATGCGCAACCGGGCGTACGCCGGGCACTGCAACAGGCCGGGCACGATCGCCGGCTGGTACTCGACGATGCCCGCCGCACCCGCTTCGAGTTCGGCGTAGGTGCGCTGCCGCTCCCCCATCTCGCCGAGCGACTTCCACCAGCCCCGGCTGGTCGCCGCGTCCCGGGCGATGACGATCAGCGCGTCGCGTTGCAGCGACGGCACCTCGTAGACGTCGAGCAGGTCGAGCACGTCCGCCAGGTCGGGGCGGCTCTGCCCCAACTCGATGCGGGACAGCTTGGAGGTGGACGCCCAACCGAGCCGTTCACACACCTGTTCCAGCGTCAGCGACTCCCGCCGGCGCAGTTGACGCAACTCCGCGCCCAGTCGGGCACGTCGAATGACCGGACTCGTTGGCAACGGCATCCCCGCCTCCCCACCGAGGGAGATTACGCAGGGCGATCACTTAGTGCAATAGGACGCTCGCATTCCGCTACACCCACTGGAGAAAGTGGACGGACGCCGCCCGACGACTCCTACCGCACGCCGGCCGCGTCCATCCCGCGCAGCTCCTTCTTCAGCTCGGCGATCTCGTCGCGGATCCGCGCCGCCAGCTCGAACTGCAACTCCCGCGCGGCTGCCAGCATCTGATCGTTGAGTTCCTGGATGAGCTGCGCCAACTCGGCCCGCGCCATGCCCTCGCGAGCCGGCGTGGCCGCGGTGGGCCGGACCCGGCTACGGGTCTCCTTCACCGGCGCCTTGCCCCGGGAGAGCTGCCGCACCGCGCCGCCGACCCGCGTCGCCTCGGTGTCCTCCGCCTCACGGTAGATGTCGTCGAGAATGTCATGGATCTTCTTGCGCAGCGGCTCCGGGCTGATGCCGTGCGCCTCGTTGTGCGCGATCTGCTTCGCCCGCCGCCGGTTGGTCTCCTCGATCGCGTCCGCCATCGACGGGGTGATCTTGTCGGCGTACATGTGGACCTGACCGGAGACGTTCCGCGCCGCCCGACCGATGGTCTGGATCAATGACCGGCCGCTGCGCAGGAAGCCCTCCTTGTCCGCGTCGAGGATCGCCACCAGCGACACCTCGGGCAGGTCGAGACCCTCCCGCAGCAGGTTGATGCCGACCAGCACGTCGTAGTCGCCGCGCCGCAACTCCCGCAGCAACTCCACCCGCCGCAGCGTGTCCACCTCGGAGTGCAGGTAACGCACCCGGATGCCGTTCTCCAGGAGGTAGTCGGACAGATCCTCGGCCATCTTCTTGGTCAGCGTGGTGACCAGCACCCGCTCGTCGCGCTCGGTGCGCAGCTTGATCTCGTGCATCAGGTCGTCGATCTGCCCCTTGGTGGGCTTGACGACCACCTCCGGGTCGACCAGGCCGGTCGGGCGGATCACCTGCTCCACGAACTCGCCCTGGGCGTGTTCCAGCTCCCACGGGCCGGGCGTCGCGGACAGGAACACCATCTGGCCGACCCGCTCCAGGAACTCGTCGAAGCGCAGCGGCCGGTTGTCGGCGGCGCTGGGCAACCGGAACCCGTGGTCGATCAACATCCGCTTACGCGAGGCGTCCCCCTCGTACATGCCGCCGATCTGGGGAATCGTCACGTGCGACTCGTCGATGACGGTGAGGAAGTCGTCGGGGAAGTAGTCCAGCAGGCAGTGCGGCGGACTGCCGGGCAACCGGCCGTCGATGTGCATCGAGTAGTTCTCGATGCCCGAGCAGAAGCCCACCTGCCGCATCATCTCGATGTCGTACGTGGTGCGCATCCGCAACCGCTGTGCCTCCAGCAGCTTGCCCTGCCCCTCCAGCTCGGCCAGCCGCTCGCCCAGCTCCGCCTCGATGTCACGGACCGCCCGCTCCATCCGCTCCGCGCCGGTGGCGTAGTGCGAGGCCGGGAAGATCAGCAGGGTGGGGATCTCCCGCACCACGTCCCCCGTGACCGGGTTGAGGTAGTACAGCTTCTCCACCTCGTCGCCGAAGAGTTCGATGCGCAGGGCGAGTTCCTCGTACGCCGGGATGATCTCCAGCGTGTCGCCGCGGACCCGGAAGGTGCCGCGCTGGAAGGCCATGTCGTTGCGGGCGTACTGGATCTCGACCAGGCGGCGCAGCAGCTGGTCACGGTCGATCTCCTGCCCGACGGTGACCCGGACGGCCTGGTCGAGGTACTCCTCCGGGGTGCCCAGACCGTAGATCGCCGAGACGGTGGCCACCACGACGACGTCCCGGCGGGTGAGGAGGGACATCGTCGCGGAGTGGCGCAGCCGCTCGACCTCCTCGTTGATCGACGAGTCCTTCTCGATGTACGTGTCGGTCTGCGGGATGTACGCCTCGGGCTGGTAGTAGTCGTAGTACGAGACGAAGTACTCCACCGCGTTGTCCGGCAGCAGCTCGCTGAACTCCTTCGCCAGCTGCGCGCAGAGCGTCTTGTTGGGCGCCAGCACCAGCGTCGGCCGCTGCAACCGCTCGATCAGCCAGGCGGTCGTGGCGCTCTTGCCGGTGCCGGTCGCGCCGAGCAGCACGGTGTGCCGGTCACCACGGCGGACCCGCCGCTCCAGGTCGTCGATCGCCGCCGGCTGGTCACCGGCCGGTTGGAAGTCACTGACGACCTGGAAACGGCCGTCGAGCCGGGGAATGTCGAGCGCCATGACCTCCACGGTACGCCGGGGCTGTGACACTGAATCCGCTTCCGACCTCCCGGCCGCCGCACGCCCGGGCCGGACGACCGAGGGTGGGCGCGTCGGTCGGGCCACACCCGTCCCGGCCGACTACGTGCGGCACGTGATCCGCTTCAATATTCGCATTGTGTGGCTCTTCTCACCCGGCTACGCTTTTCGTGTAGGCCGCTCGCGGCGGCCGACCGGGCTGGTGGTGGGCCACACAGGCCACGCCGCCCCCGGCACCGAGGGTCGCAGCACCCGGCATGCCTGGCGTGCGCACCGGACGTGGTCGCGCTGGAAGCGCTGACCGGCCGCCGCGAGCGCCCCTGCTCGTCACCCCGGCGTGGTCCGACCCGTTCATCCTCCCGTGAAGAACAGCTCACACCCGCCGTCCGACAACCGCCGACACCGCGCGGTCAGCCGCCGCCACCGAGCCGGCATCACGCCACCCGCGGCGCTCAAGCTGGCCGGCACCGAGCCGGACACCCGGCCACCGGCGGCTCGGCCCGGGGTCCGCCGGGCGGTGGTCACCGGCGGGCTGCTCGACCTCGCCGCCGGGAACCAGCCCGAGGACGAGGACCTGGTCGAGGCGACCACCGAAGCCGACGACACACGGCGGGCGGCCACCCGCCGACGTCGGCTCACCCTCACCGGGCTGGCTTCCGTCGCGGCGATCTCCGCCGTGATGCTGGTCGCCACGCTCGTCACCTGGACACCGGCCGCGCCGCCGCCCCGGGAGCTGACCCCGGGCGAACGGGAACGCCTTGCCGCCATGCGGGTCACCAACTATCGGGAGGTACGCGCGGGGTTGCACGTCACCGCCGGTGACGGTGCCACCCGCACCGACCTGCTGGGCTGGGTCGACTGGGCCCGAGGGCTGACGTACCTCGACGTGGGTGGCCCCGGAGCCGGTGCGCTGCGCGGGCTGGCCCAGGCCACCCCCACCGTGCTGGTGGTCCGGCCCGACCCGACGGCCGTACCGACGCCGGCCATGCCACCGTTGGTGCCCCCCACCGGCGGTTGGCGGGTGTCCGACCAGCGGGGCATCGAACCACTACTCAAGCTGATCTTCACGCTCGCCGCGGACCGGCCCGACGGGGTGGACGGCTGGGTCGGCCGCTGGGTGGGTCAGGACCGGGTCAACGGTGAGCCGGTCGACATCCTGGAGGTCACCACGCCGCAGTCCGGCACGGCGGCCAGCGGTGCCCCCGACGCCGCCCCGGTGCGCTACTGGGTGGATCCGGCGGGCCGCCTGCACCGGATGGCGGCCGAACTCGCCGGGATCGGGCCGGTGGCGGTGACGCTGAACCGGGCCGACCGCCCGACGCTGCGGCCGGTCGCGGCGCTCGGCGGCCGACCCGGCCTACCGCGCGCCCTCACCGCCGCCGAGCGGAACCGCTGGCGTCGGCTACCGGCTCGGTTACGAGCCGTCGGTGGGGCGAAGGTGACCCTGACGGTGCCCGCCTCCGCCGCCACCAACCTGCGCGGCAACGGCTGGCTGAGCTGGACGACGGGGGACGCGTACCTCGGCGTCACCGACCTCGACGGGAACGGCCGACGCACCCTGGTCCGCCACCACGGTCGTAAGATCACCCGGATCGACGGCGCGGCGACGACAGGCAGTTCGGCACGTCCGCCCCTGCCGCCGCCGAAGACCGGTTGGCGGACCGGAGCACACCGCACGCAAGCCCTCGACCCGCTGGTGGCCGCCGCGCTGACCGCCGCCCGCCGCGACGGCCCGCCGGGCACCGCCCGGCGGATCCGTGGCGACACCCTCGCCGGTGTCACCGTCGACGTGGTGCAGGTCGACACCGCCCGAGGGCCGCTGCGCTACTGGGTCGACAAGCGCGCGACGCTGCGCCGGCTGGAACTGCCGACGCGGGCCGGTGCGTGGGCGCAACTCGACCTGGCTCCGGGCCGGGTACCACCGCTGACCCCGCCGCCCGCGAAGCGCTGACCGGGATAGCCGTGGGGCAGGGCACCGTGGCGTCAGGGACGCCAGCCGGTGCGCGCGGCCCACTCCTCCGCCCGTAGATGCTCCTCGTCGAACCACGGGTCCTTCGCCGTGGCGTACGTCCCCAGATCCGGTGCGGACGCCGCCAACTCCCGCTTGAGCATCAGGTACGCGGCCCGCTGGTCGGGGTCGGCCCGGAGGTGGTCGCGCATCAGCAGGGCGTACCGCCAACCCGGCGAGCCGGTCACCCGCAGGTGCAGGAACACCGGGCGGGCCGGGTCCGCGTTGCCGTGCAGCCGCTTCTCCCACCGACCGTTGCCGGCCGGTCGGGGACTGTCCCACCAATGGCCCGGCAGCGCCGGAAACCCGGCGTCGGCCAACCGCTCGGCCAACACCGCGTCGACCTCGGCGAGAGACGGCACGCTGAGCTGGATGTCGATGACGTCCTTGGCGGGCAGACCGGGGATGGCGGTCGAACCGATGTGGTCGATCCGTAGGTCCGCCGGGGCGATGGCGTGCCGGATCCGGGCCGCCAGCCGCGCGTACTGCTGGGGCCAGGTCGGATCCGGCTCGACCAGGCGGACGCGGTCCGGACGCACCGCCCGCCGGTGTCGCACGTTGCTCTCGAAGGGCACCAGACGGTCGTGCCAGAGCGCGTCGACCGCCGCATGGAGTTCGTCGAGGGTGCCGTCGTTGGTCAGCAGGACGTCCGCCACCGCCGCCCGACGGGCGTCGTCGGCCTGGGCGGCGATCCGGCGGCGCGCCTCCTCCTGGCTCATCCCCCGGTCGCGGGCCAGTCGCGCCAACCGGGTCTCCACCGCCGTCTGCACCACGACCACCAGGTGGTACGAGGGCGCCAGCCCCACCTCGACCAGCAACGGAACGTCGTTGACCACCACGGCGTCCGGCGGGGCGGCACGGGCCAGTTCGGCGGTACGGGCCCGGACCCGACCGTGGATGATCGACTCCAGTCTGCGCCGGTCCGCTTCGTCGGAGAACACCAGCTCGCCGAGGGCGGCCCGGTCCAGGGCACCGTCGGCGTCCAGCACCCGGTCGGAGAAGGCGGCGACGACCTCGGCGAGCCCTTCGGTGCCGGGTGCGACCACCTCTCGGGCGAGCTGGTCGGCGTCGATCAGCACCGCGCCCTGCTCGACGAGCCGTCGCGCCACCGCGCTCTTGCCCGACCCGATGCCACCGGTCAAACCCACTCTCAGCACGGCACCAGTCAACCCGATCATCACCACGGGTGCCAAACAGCGCGGGCGTGCCTCGGTGCGGCGGGCAGGCACCAACGCCGACGGGCCCCGCCGCGACCCGGTGGTGCGGGTCGGGGCAGGGCCCGTCGTCAGTTGACAGATCCAGGTCGCGGCGTCAGAAGCGCCGCCTCTGGTGTCGCAGGCTCACTTGCCGCCGGCGAGCTTCTCCCGCAGAGCGGCGAGCGCCTCGTCGGTGGCCAGCGTGCCGGCCGGCTCCTCGGCCTGGCGGCTCGGGGCCGCGCTGGTCGAGGTGGTGGTGCCGCCCGTGGGGGCCGGCTGCGGGTTGGCAGCGGCCTCGGCCTCGGCGGCCCGGGAGGTCTGCACCTGCTTCTGGTGCGCCTCCCAGCGCTGCCGCGCCTCGGCGTACTGCGTCTCCCACGCCTCGCGCTGCTTCTCGTACCCCTCGAGCCACTCGCCCGTCTCCGGGTCGAAGCCCTCCGGGTAGATGTAGTTGCCCTCGTTGTCGTAGGTCGCGGCCATGCCGTAGAGGGTGGGGTCGAAGTGCTCCTCGCCCTCGACGAAGCCCTCGTTGGCCTGCTTGAGCGACAGCGAGATCCGGCGGCGCTCCAGGTCGATGTCGATGACCTTGACCATGACCTCGGAGCCGACCTGGACGACCTGCTCGGGGATCTCCACGTGACGCTCGGCCAGCTCGGAGATGTGGACCAGACCCTCGATGCCGTCGTCCACCCGGACGAAGGCACCGAACGGCACCAGCTTGGTGACCTTACCCGGCACGATCTGCTGGATGGCGTGGGTGCGGGCGAACTGACGCCACGGGTCTTCCTGGGTCGCCTTCAGCGACAGCGAGACCCGCTCGCGGTCCAGGTCGACGTCCAGGACCTCGACCTCGACCTCCTGGCCCACCTCGACGACCTCGGACGGGTGGTCGATGTGCTTCCAGGACAGCTCGGAGACGTGCACCAGGCCGTCCACGCCGCCCAGGTCGACGAAGGCGCCGAAGTTGACGATCGAGGAGACGACGCCCTTGCGGACCTGCCCCTTCTGGAGCTTGTTGAGGAACTCGGTGCGCACCTCGGACTGCGTCTGCTCCAGCCAGGCCCGGCGGGACAGCACCACGTTGTTGCGGTTCTTGTCCAGCTCGATGATCTTGGCTTCGAGCTCCCGGCCGACGTACGGCTGCAGGTCGCGCACCCGCCGCATCTCGACCAGCGAGGCCGGCAGGAAGCCGCGCAGCCCGATATCGAGGATGAGGCCACCCTTGACCACCTCGATGACGGAACCGCGGACGACGCCGTCCTCGTCCTTGATCTTCTCGATCGTGCCCCAGGCCCGCTCGTACTGTGCCCGCTTCTTGGAGAGGATCAGCCGCCCCTCCTTGTCCTCCTTCTGGAGGACAAGGGCCTCGATGTGGTCGCCCACCGAGACGACCTCTGCCGGGTCCACGTCGTGCTTGATCGACAACTCCCGAGAGGGAATGACACCCTCGGTCTTGTAGCCGATGTCGAGCAGGACCTCGTCCCGATCGACCTTGACGACGGTGCCTTCGACAATGTCGCCGTCGTTGAAGTACTTGATGGTCTCGTCGATCGCGGCGAGGAAAGCCTCCTCAGAGCCGAGATCGTCGACGGTGACCTTGGTGGCGCTCGAGGGGGCCTCGATGCTGCTCGTCATGTGGGCGGTTGCTCCGGTCGGATGGTGTGTCACAGCAGGCTGGTGTCGCGGTGACCTGTGCGCGCCAACGGATCCGTCGGCGGGCCCACCCGGATATCGCTGAACGAGATCTTGATGTGACTCCGCCGACCGCGCACCTGCTCCCTGCCGAGGCACACGATCCGCGAGCGCATCGTCTACCCTACCTGCTGCATTACCACAGCGTGCAAGCCCTCCCGCCTACTCATCGACGCACCAGCCGCGAAAGCGGAGATTTCGACCAGGAACGTCGTGGTCGGGCCGGGCCGCCGCCGACCACGGCGTCGCCAGGGCCTAGCGTGGCCTGGTGGACGACGACGACCGGGTGACCCGGCGCCAGGTCAGTGACGCCGAGGCACGCACCGCCAACCGACGCTGGTGGGACGCCGACGCCGACGCGTACCAGGCCGAACACGGCAGCTTCCTGGGCGACGTGGACTTCGTCTGGTGCCCGGAGGGCCTGCGCGAGGCCGACGCCCGACTACTGGGCGACGTGGCCGGGCGACGGGTGTTGGAGGTCGGCTGCGGCGCGGCCTCCTGCTCCCGCTGGCTGGCCACCGAGGGCGCCCGACCGGTCGCGCTGGACCTGTCCGCCGGCATGTTGCGGCACGCGGCACAGGCCAGCGCCCGCAGCGGGGTACGCGTCCCGCTGGCCCAGGCCGACGCGCTCGCGTTGCCCTTCGCCGACGAGAGCTTCGACATCGCCTGCACGGCGTTCGGCGCGGTCCCGTTCGTCGAGGACTCGGCGGCACTGATGCGCCAGGTGCACCGGGTGCTGCGCCCCGGCGGCCGGTGGGTCTTCTCGGTCACCCACCCGATGCGCTGGATCTTCCTGGACGACCCCGGCGAGGGCGGGCTGACCGCGGTGCACTCGTACTTCGACACCCGGCCGTACGTGGAGCAGGACGAACACGGCCGAGCCAGCTACGTCGAGCAGCACCGCACCATCGGCGACCGGGTACGCGAACTCGTCGCCGCCGGCTTCCGGCTGCTGGACCTGGTGGAACCCGAGTGGCCCGAGGGACACGAGGGGATCTGGGGGCAGTGGAGCCCGCTGCGCGGGCGACTCTTCCCCGGCACCGCCATCTTCGTCAGCGAGAAACCCGCCGCCTGAACCGGCCGACTGTCCGGCACCGCCCCGGACAGCGAGTGCGCCGCCGCCGTCCGAGGGCGGCGTTACGCTCGTCGTCATGAGCGAGCGTCAGCGAGCGAATCATCGACTCGGTGCCGTGGCGCCTCATGACATCCCGCAGCGCAACGGAGGGCCGGCATGAGCGCCGAGCCCATCCCGACATCACCTGGCCCCTGGTGTCCGGATCCGATGCGGCAGCAGCGTGCGGACTACACGCTGGAGGACCTGCTCGCTCTGCCGGACGACGCCCCCCGCGTCGAACTCGTCGACGGAGTCATCCACGTGACACCCTCCCCCACCCTGGGCCATCAGGACATCTCCAGCCTGGTATGGCTGTGGTTGCGATCCCATGCGCCGGCGCACCTGCGCGCCGCCCAGGCGGTCGGCGTCGCGCTCAGCCACAACACCAGCCGGCAACCAGACGTGCTGCTCTGTCACGCCGGGCTGCCGTCGGACCGGTCCCGGCTGCGACCGGCCGACGTGGTGCTGGCCGTCGAGGTCGTCTCGCCCGGCACCCGCCGGGTCGACCGGTTCGCCAAACCAGGCGAGTACGCCGCCGTCGGCATTCCCTTCTACTGGCGCATCGAGCAGGATCCGGTGCACGTGTACGCGTACCGTCTCGGCGACCGGATCGGCCCGGGCGGCGAGCGACAGTACGAACTCCTCGCCGACAGCGCGGAGCTGATCGAGCTGCTCGAACCTTTCGAGGTCAAACTCCCGATCGCCGAGATCACCCCCTGAGTCGTTTCCAGCAGACGGCCCCGGGTAACCCGCGGCATGGCCGACCAGGACTTCCGCATCCGCACCGAGGGGCGGGATGTGGCCCACCGCCCGGAGGTGCCGCGCCGTGAGCCGTCGTGACGACCCGGACCAGACCTACCGCGAGTTCACCGAGGCGGTGAACATGAAGCCCGGCGAGTTGTCCAAGTGGCTGGACACCGACGAGTCCAAGCATGTCGGTTGGCGCAGGAAGGGCAGCGGCGGCGGCGAGACGGTCGGTCACGAGTCCGGCCGCAAGATCGTCGACCTGTTGCGCCGCAAACGCGGCGAGCTCACCGAGGCCGACTACCGGCACATGCGCAAGGTCGTCGGGTACGTCCGACGGCACATGGCGCAGCGGCCCAGCGGCGACGTACGCGGCACCCGGTGGCGGTACTCGCTGATGAACTGGGGTCACGACCCGGTCAAGGCCCCGTTGCCGCCGCCCGGGGGCCCCTCCCGCAAAGCCCTCGACCGGCACGGCACCCCGCCCACGTCCCGCCGAGGCCCCGGCCGCTGAGCGCCGCGACGAAATCGGGGCACGGTGCTGTGCCAACCCGCGAGGCAGCAACGTGCCCGAGGCCGCGTGGCGGTGCGGGATCAGTGGTCGGCGCTGTTCCAGTCGGGCCCCTCGCCCACCGACACCTCCAACGGCACCGACAGCGGGTACGCCCCGCCCATCTCGCGCCGCACCAGCTCCTCCAACGCCGCCCGCTCGCCCGGCGCCACCTCGAAGACCAGCTCGTCGTGCACCTGCAACAGCATCCGCGAACGCAGCCCGGCGTCCCGCAACGCGGTGTCGACGTGCAGCATGGCGACCTTGATGATGTCGGCCGCGGAGCCCTGGATCGGCGCGTTGAGCGCCATCCGCTCGGCCATCTCCCGCCGCTGCCGGTTGTCACTGACCAGGTCGGGCAGGTAACGACGACGGCCGAGGATGGTGGAGGTGTAGCCGTCCTGCCGGGCCCGCGCGACCACCTCCTGCAGGTAGTCCCGCACGCCGCCGAACCCGGCGAAGTAGTTCTCCATCAGCCCGCGCGCCTCCTCGGCGCTGATCGAGAGCTGCTGGGACAGGCCGAAGGCGCTGAGCCCGTACGCCAGGCCGTAGTTCATGGCCTTGATCTTGCGGCGCTGGTCCGGGGTGACCTCGGTCAGCGGCACCCCGAAGACCGACGAGGCCGTCGCGGCGTGGAAGTCGGCACCGGAGTTGAACGCCTGGATCAGCGCGTCGTCGGCCGACAGGTGCGCCATGATCCGCATCTCGATCTGGCTGTAGTCGGCGGTGAGCAGGCACTCGTAGCCCTCCCCCACCACGAAGGCGCGCCGGATCCGCCGCCCCTCCTCGGTGCGGATGGGGATGTTCTGCAGGTTGGGCTCGGTCGACGACAGCCGACCGGTGGCGGCCACCGTCTGGTTGAAGGTGGTGTGGATGCGCCCGTCGTCGGAGACCGACTTGAGCAGACCATCCACCGTGGACTTCAACTTGGCCACGTCGCGGTGGCGCAGCAGGTGTGCCAGGACCGGATGCGGATTCTGCGCGTAGAGCCACTGCAACGCGTCGGCGTCGGTGGTGTAACCCGTCTTGATCCGCTTGGTCTTGGGCAGGTTCAGCTCGCCGAAGAGGATCTCCTGCAACTGCTTGGGCGAGCCGAGGTTGAACTCCCGCCCGACCGCCTCGTACGCGCCCTGGGCGGCGGCCTTCACCTCGGCGGCGAAGTGCGCCTCCAACTCCGACAGGTAGTCGGTGTCGGCGGCGATGCCGGTGCGCTCCAACTGCGCCAGCACCCGCATCAGCGGCAGCTCCACCCCGGCCATCAGCCGGGCCGACTGCTCCCCGTCGCGGGACAGCTCCGCGTCGATCGCGTCGGCCAGGTCGAGGGTGGCCCGAGCGTGCAGCATGAGGTTCTGTTCGGCCTCGCTGTCGCCGCCGAGCCCGTCGAGGGTCAGTTGGCCGGTCTCCGGGCCGTCGACCCGCAACTCCCGGTGCAGGTAGCGCAGCGCCAGGTCGGTCAGGTCGTAGGACCGCTGGTCGGGGCGGGCCAGGTAGGCGGCGATCTGCGTGTCGCGGGCGATGCCGGCCAGTTCCCAACCGTGCGCGGCGAAGGCGAGCACCGCCGGTTTGCTGTCGTGCAGCACCTTGGGCCGGGTCTCGTCCGCCAGCCAGGCCGCCAGCGCGGCCTCGTCGTCGGCGGCCAACCGGGCCGGGTCGAACCAGGCCGCAGCGCCGCCGCCGGTGGCCAGGGCCATGCCGGTGACGGTCGCGGTGTGCCGACGGTTCGGGCCGGTGTCGAGCTTGACCGCGACACCGACACCGGTGCCGACCGGCGCGTGCGTCGCCAGCCAGCCGGCCAGGGCACCGGGCGCGGTGAGCACCTCGCCGGCCAGGTCGAAGCCGGACTCCGCCTCCGGCTCGACCGCGTCCAGGTACTGGTAGAGCCGGTCGCGCAGGATGCGGAACTGGAGGGTGTCGAAGACCTGGTGCACCGCCTCCCGGTCCCACCCCTGCCAGCGGGCGTCCTCGGGACGCAGTGACAGCTCCAGGTCGGCGACCAGACGGTTGATCTCGTAGTTGCGGATCACGTCGGCGAGCCGTTCGCGCAGACTGTCACCCGCCTTGCCCTTGATCTCGTCGGCGCGGGCGATGACGCCCTCCACCCCGCCGTACGCGTTGATCCACTTCGCTGCGGTCTTCGGGCCGACACCGGGGATGCCGGGCAGGTTGTCGCTGGTCTCACCGACCAGGGCGGCCAGGTCGCGGTAGCGGCCGGGGGGCACGCCGTACTTCGCCTCGACCGCCGCCGGGTCCATCCGCGCCAGGTCGGAGACGCCCTTGCGCGGGTAGAGCACGGTGATCTGCTCGTCGACGAGCTGGAAGGCGTCCCGGTCACCGGTGCAGATCAGCACCGGCATCCCCTGGTCACGGGCCTGGCAGGCCAGCGTGGCGATGACGTCGTCGGCCTCGTAGCCCTCCTTCTCCACCACCGGGACGCGCAGCGCCGCCAGGACCTCCTTGACCAGGCTGACCTGGCCCTTGAAGTCGGCCGGGGTCTCGCTGCGGCCGGCCTTGTACTCGGCGTACTTCTCGGTGCGGAAGGAGCGGCGGGACACGTCGAAGGCGACCACGATGTGGGTCGGCTGCTCGTCGCGCAACACGTTGATCAACATTGAGGTGAAGCCGTAGACCGCGTTTGTCGGCTGCCCGGTCGTGGTGGAGAAGTTCTCCACCGGCAGGGCGAAGAACGCCCGGTAGGCCAGGGAGTGTCCGTCGACGAGGAGCAGGCGCGGGGTCGTAGCTGTCACGGCTGCGACTCTAGTCCGTACCGCCGACAAGCCCGGCGAGGCGGCACCGACAACGCCACCGGCCGCCCTTCCCCGCAGGGACGGACGGCCGGTGACGGTACGACGTGCCTCAGGCCACGCCCAGGTACGCCTCCTTGATCGACGGGTCGCGCAGGAGTTCCTGACCGGTACCCTCCTTGACGATCCGACCGGTCTCCAGCACGTAGGCGCGGTGCGCCCGGGAGAGCGCCTGCTGCGCGTTCTGCTCCACCAGCAGCACCGTGGTGCCCTGCTGGTTGATCTCCACGATGATGTCGAAGATCTGCTGGATGATCATGGGTGCGAGACCCATCGACGGCTCGTCCAACAGCAGCAGCTTCGGCCGGCTCATCAGCGCCCGGCCGACGGCGAGCATCTGCTGCTCACCGCCGGAGAGGGTGCCTCCGGGCTGCTTACGCCGCTCACGCAGCCGGGGGAACATCTCCAGCACCCGCTCCAGGTCGGCGGCGATACCGGCGTGGTCACGCCGGGTGTACGCCCCCATGTCCAGGTTCTCCAGCACGGTCATGCCGGGGAAGATCTGGCGGCCCTCGGGCGACTGGCACAGGCCGCGTACGACCCGCAGATCGGCGCGGAGCTTGCTGATGTCCTCACCGGCGAAGGTGATCCGACCGCCGGAGAGCGCCCGGATGCCGGAGATCGCCCGCATGGTGGTGGTCTTGCCGGCACCGTTGGCGCCGATCAGAGCCACCACCTCACCCTCGTTGACGGTGAGGCTGATGCCGTGCAACGCCTCGATCCGACCGTACGAGACGCTGACGTTGTCCAACTCAAGCAGCATCGGCGGGCTCCCCCAGGTACGCCGCGATAACCCGCGGGTCTCGGCTGACCTCTTCCGGCAGCCCTTCGGCGATCTTGCTGCCGAACTCCAGCACCACGATCCGGTCGGTGACACCCATCACCAGGCGCATGTCGTGCTCGATCAGCAGCACGGTGACGCCCTTGTCGCGGATCCGGCGGATCAGGCCCAGCAGCTCCTCCTTCTCGGCCGGGTTGAACCCGGCCGCCGGCTCGTCCAGGCAGAGCAGCTTCGGCTCGGTGCCGAGCGCCCGGGCGATCTCCAACCGCCGCTGGTAGCCGTACGGAAGGTTGCGCGCCGCGTCGTTGGCCCGGTCGGCGATGCCGACGAAGCGCAGCAACTCCATCGCCTTCGCCTCGGCCGCCCGCTCCTCCAGGATGTGCCGGGACAGACCGAAGGTCTTGGCGAAGGACCGCCGCAACTGCTGCCAGACCCGCATGGCGGGGTTGGCGGCGTCGACCGCCGGCAACTCCTGCGCCTTGGGCCGCACCCGGTAGAGCCGGAACAGCGCGCCGGGCACGCTCGTCTTGTGCCGGGAGTCCGTCCCGACCATGACGTTCTCCAGCGCCGACATCTCCGGGAACAACCGGATGTTCTGGAACGTCCGGGAGATGCCCAACCGGCTGATCTGGTGCGGCTTGCGCCCGGTCACCCGCTCGCCGCGGAACCGCACCGCGCCCGAGGTCGGCTTGTAGACCCCCGTCATCACGTTGAAGCAGGTGGTCTTACCGGCGCCGTTGGGCCCGATCAGCCCGAGGATCTCACCTTCCTTGATCTCGAACTTGACCTCGTTGAGAGCCACCACGCCACCGAAGCGCAGCGTGACGTTGTCGACCTCCAGCAGGTTCCTGGACGGTCCGGGCTGCGCCGGGATCTTCGGCGACGCCGGGATGTTCGTCTTGTCAGACATGAGCGGGCGCCTCCTCTGCCTCTGCCGCGCGGTCCTTCAACTCGCGAGCCCGCCGTCGGCTGGGGATCAGACCCTGCGGTCGCAGGATCATCACCAGCACCATGGCCAGACCGAAGGCCAACCACCGGTAGTCGGCGACCTCACGGAACCGCTCCGGCAGGTACGCCAGCAGCACCGCGCCCACCGACACACCGACCATGTTGCCGGACCCACCGACCACCACCATCGCCACGAAGAGGATGGAGAGGTTCACATTGAACTGGGTCGGGTCGATGAAGGCGTACCGGCTGGCGAACAGGAAGCCGGCGAAGCCGCCGAGCGCCGCGCCGATGGCGAAGGCCCAGAGCTTGAACTTGAACGGGTAGACGCCCATCACCGCGGCGGCGTCCTCGTCCTCCCGGATGGCCAGCCAGGAGCGGCCGACCCGGCTGTGCTCCAGTCGCCGCACCGCGAAGACCATCAGGAGCACCACGGTCAGCGCCAGCCAGTACCACGGCTTGATGTCGATCAGGCCGAAGATCTGGTTGTCCGGCGAAGGTGGACCCTCCGGGCCGGGGATCGCCGCGATGCCCTGCGGGCCCCGGGTGACACTCTCCATGTTGCGGGCCACGATGCGGATGATCTCGCCGAAGCCCAGCGTCACGATGGCCAGGTAGTCGCCGCGCAGTCGCAGCGTCGGCCAGCCCAGGATCACCCCGGAGATCAGCGCCATCACCAGTGCGATGAAGGCACAGATCGCCCAGGTGACCGCCCAGGTGGGCGGCAGGTCGAACTCCGCCTGGATCCACTTGACCACCGGCGAGTTGGTCGAACCGAACAACGCCACCGCGTACGCGCCGATGGCGAAGAAGCCGATGTAGCCGAGGTCGAGCAGACCGGCCAGACCGATCACCACGTTCAGACCGATCGCCACCAGCACGTAGATCGCGCAGGTGAAGAGCACACCGGCCCAGTTGCTGCCGCCGGAGATCGAGTCGGTTCGCAGCCAGGTCAGGCCGGGGATGCCGAGCAGCGGCAGGTAGTAGAGAAAGACCACGAAGGCGACGAAGGCCAGCGACCGCTGCCACTTCGGCAGCGCCCGCCACCGGCCGCCCACCGAGTGCAGGGCGTTAACCCTGCTGCGGTCCAGGTCTCGGATCTTATTGATCATGCCCGGGCCCTCCCCAACGATTCGCCCAGAATGCCGGTCGGCCGGAACATCAGCACCACGACCAGCACCACGAAGGCGATGACGTCCTCCCAGTTGGACGCGAAGATGGTGGCGCCGTAGACCTCGACGATGCCGAGGAACAGCCCGCCCAGCAACGCGCCGCGCAGGTTACCGATGCCGCCGAGCACGGCCGCGGTGAACGCCTTGAGACCGAGCACGAAACCGATGCTGTTCTGCGTGAACCCGAAGCGCATGCCCCACAGCAGCGCCGCCGCGCCGGCCATGATGCCGCCGAGCACGAAGATCAGCATGATCACGCGTTCCTGGTTGACGCCCATCAGGGCCGCCGTCTCTGGGTTCTGCGCCACCGCCCGCACGCCCCGGCCGTACCGGGTGCGGTTGATGAACCAGTCCAGCACCGCCATCATCGCCACGGCGGCCACGACCACGATCAACTGGATGTTGTTGATCTCGGTGTTGCCGATCGTGAAGAGCGTCTTCTGCTCGATGATCGTCGGCATGCCGAGAATGATCCGACCCCGGCCGAACATGGACGGCACCAGCCCGCCGAGCAGCTTGGGCAGCACCAGGCCGAAGATCTCCACCAGCACCAGTGACAGGCCGATGGCGGTGATCAGGAAGATCAGGGGCGGCGCGTTCTTGCGCCGCAGGGGGCGGTAGGCGATCCGTTCGATCGCGAGTGCGGTGCCGCCGGAGGCTATCGCCGCGACTATCAGGCCGAGCACCAGGAAGATCACCGCCTGGCCGATCGGCGGGTTGTTCTCCACCCCGAAGGCGGTCCACAGACCGAGCACCGCGAAGGTGCCGACCATGAAGACCTCGGAGTGCGCAAAGTTGATCAGGCGCAGGACGCCGTACACCAGGGTGTAGCCGAGGGCGATCAGGGCATAGATCGAACCTTTGGACAACCCGTCGACGGTGTGCTGGCCGATGTGGCCGAAGAGGTCGTCGAAATTCACCAGGTCTCCTTGCATCGAGCGCGGCCGGGGCGAAAACCCCGGCCGCACCCCGGTGCTGTCGTCAGCTGAGCTTGAGCTCCTGCAACGGAGTGATCTCCGTGCCCTTGATCTGGTAGGCCCAGATGACGACCCTCGACGGGTCCACGTCGCCGTTGGCGTCGAACTTGATGTACTTCGACACGCCCTGCTTGTCGTAGTTCTTCACGTACTCCAGGACCTCGGCGCGGGTCTTCTTGCCGTCCTTGAAGGCGTCCACGAAGATCTGCGCGGCGTCGAAGCCCTCAGCGCCGTAGGAACCCGGCAGCTGGCCGTACTCGGCCTGGTAGTCGGCGGTGAAGGTGCCACCGGCCTTGTCCGGCGGGAGGCACGGGCAGGTGATGATGGCGCCGTCGGCACCACCGGAGGCGCCAGCCGGGAAGGCCGGGTCGTAGAGACCGTCCGGACCGATGAACTTCGCCTTCACCCCGGCGGCACGCATCTGGCGAACCAGCGGCGCGGCCTCACGGGTGTAGCCGCCGTAGAAGACGAAGTCGGCGTTCGCCGCCTTGATCTTCGAGATGGTCGCCTCGAACTGCGCCTGCCGCTCCTGGATCTTGTCGCTGGCGGCGATGGTGGCGCCCAGGTTCTTGGTCAGCTCGGCGGTGATGCCGGCGCCGTAGGCGCTGGCGTCGTCGATCAGGAAGACCCGCTGCGCGTTCTGCGACTTCAGGTAGGTCGCCACCGCGCCCGCCTGGGTGCCGTCGTTGCCGACCACCCGGTAGAAGGACTTGTTGCCCTTCTGGGTCAGGTCGGTCCGGGTCGCCGACGGGGCGACCATGACCAGGCCGGCGGCCTCGTAGACCGGCATGGTGGCGTCCGACTCGCCGGAGAAGTGGCCACCGATGACGCCGAGGAACGACTGGTCGCCCGCGACCTGGTTCGCGACCGGGGTCGCCTGCGCCGGGTCACCCTGCGTGTCGAACTCGACCATCTCGACCTTGCAGTCGGCGTTCGCGTCGTTGTGCTGCTTGATCGCGAGCTTCGCGGCGTTGAGCGACGGCAGCACCAGACCCGCGTTGTCGCCGGTGAACGCGCCGAAGATGGCGATCTTGCCACCGCAGTCCCCGGACGCGGCGTTGTCGCCGTTGCTGCTGCCGGTGTCCTGGCAGCCCGCGGCAGCGACCAGCACCGCGGCGAGCGCGGCAGTACCCAGCGCCCTTGAATAGCTTCGCCTCACGGCTTCCTGACCTCCTCCAGAAGCAGGACAGGCACCTGACCCGGGCGGCGGCGACGGATAAGCACGACACCACCGGCCCAGCAAGGACACCCCCTGCGTTACGGCTCGTGATGGCGGAGCGTACCCACACTCATACGGTCTCGGAAGAGGCTGAGGCGGGGTCTGCGAAACCGTTACGAAGACGGCCCCGAACGCGGCTAACCCCGTAACAGGTCAATCCACTGACCGGTCCTTGAGCGGCTGTCCGTCCGCCGATCGACCCGTCGTCGATCACCGCGAACCCCGCCACCGACAGCCGGATACCGGCCCCGGACGGCGACCCCGACCCCCCGATCAAACTACGGAACGTAGCCGATCGGCTTCGCTAGGACGTGGCGGACGCCCGCCCGACCCACAACGACGGCTGCACGCCGTCGTCGACCGACAGCCACCACCGCTGACCGTCCGCCGCCAACCCCACCGCCCGGTCCGCACCCGCCGGTGCCGCCACCGGCAACTCGACCGCCCGCCACCGGTCACCCCGGTCCACCGACAGCCACCCGCCGTAGCGCTCACCGTCGGAGACCACCGCCAGGATGCCGTCGGCCGAAGCCGCCACCCCACCGACCGAGGGCACCCCACCGACCACCGCACCGAACCCACCGGCCGCCGTCCAACCCGTCGGCTCCGCACGCCACGCGCCGAACCCCCGCCCCCGCAGGCCCACCCCCACCGGGGTGCCACCGACCAGGACCACCCGCTGCATCTCCTCGTACGCCTCGGTGCCCGCCAGCACGGTACGACGCCAGTCGCGTCCATCCACCGACGTCCAGGCAACCGGATCCCGGTCAATCCGGCCCGGGGCCAACAACCCACCCACCGCCAACCAACCCGACGGTCCGGCCACCGCGTCGGACGCCCAGGTCACGCCCTGCTCGTCGGTGGACAGTTGCGGCGCGCCCTCGATCAGCGTGAACTCGGCGGCGTCCGGCGAGACCCAGGCCGCCGCGCCGCTGGCCCGGTTACCCACGATCAACCAACCGGCGTCACCGGCCGCCAACCGGGACACGTTGACCGCCTTCGGCCCGCCGTACAGCTCGAACGACGCCGCCACCTCGACCAGAGCACCGTCGCCGCGCTGCCCCCAGGTGGCCACCCTCGGATTGCCGTGCGCTCCACCGACCTTGCCCCCGACGGCGGCCACCCGCCCGTCGTGGCAGGCGATCGAGAACACCACGCTGCGCCGCCCGTAATAGGAATCCGCCACCACCGGCACCGGCGTCCACTGAGCACCATCCCGACTGGACCAGACGGCCGGACGAGTGCCGAGGGCCGCGTCGGTGACCGCGCCGGAGGCGTACCAGTGGCCGTCACAGATGGCCAGATCCCGCAGCACGATCCGCCCGGGCCCGTCCGGCGGCGGCAACGGAACCCGCTGCCACGCCACCCGCACCGGTCCCGGTTCGGCCGGCTCGTCCCGAGACGCCGGACAGCCGGCCAGCAACACCGCGAGCAGGGCGCAGGTCACCAGCGGCGCCGAGCGCGTACCGGAACATCGGGGCCGGCCGAGCCATCGAGCCCTCATGCGGCCAGATGCTAGCGGCGACCGCGAACCTCGGCGACGGACGTGACGACGGACGTCGGAGGCCGGACGGCCAGCCGCGGCAGCGAGCGGGTCGGTCAGGTGGCCGGCTCGGCCACCTCGCCGCCGGTGGTCTCGGCGAGAATCCGCTCGGAGACCTCCTTCATGGTCATCCGGTGGTCCATCGCGGTGCGCTGGATCCACTTGAACGCCTGCGGCTCGCTCATGTTGTAGGTGGTCATCAGCGCGCCTTTGGCCCGCTCCACGGCTTTGCGGACCTCCAGCCGGTCGTTCAGCCCGGCCACCTCGGCCTCCAGCGCGGCGATCTCCGCGTAGCGGGACAGCGCGATCTCCACCGCCGGCACCAGGTCGCTCTTCTGGAAGGGCTTGACCAGGTACGCCATCGCGCCGGCCGCGCGGGCCCGCTCCACCAGGTCACGCTGACTGAACGCGGTCAGGATGATCACCGGGGCGATCCGGGCACCGGCGATCCGCTCGGCGGCGGCCAGCCCGTCCATGATCGGCATCTTGATGTCGAGGATCACCAGGTCGGGCTTGAGCTCCTCGGCCAGTCGGACGGCCGCCTCACCGTCACCGGCCTCGCCGACCACCTCGTAACCTTCCTCGGCCAGCATCTCGGCCAGGTCCAGCCGGATCAGCGCCTCGTCCTCGGCGATCAACACCCGCCTACGCGCGGCATCCGTCTGCGTCTCGCCCACGAGCCACTCCCACCATCGTTCCCGGCACGGCTACCACCCATGCTCCCGCACGAGCGTAGTCGGGTACAGTAAGCCCCACCCGCCGGGATGGTGGAACGGCATACACGGAAGTCTCAAACACTTCTGCCCGAAAGGGCTTGCGGGTTCGAATCCCGCTCCCGGCACTCCTGTCATACACGTGTTCGATGATGGTGGCGTGCATCCTCCCGAGATGCGGGAGCGCGTCCGCGCGCTACGCGACCAGGGCTACACCATCCGCTCGGCGGCTCGTGCCCTCTCGCTCCCCTACACCACCGTATGGCACTGGTGTGTCGACCGACCGGAACCCGTCATGGTCGGAAGTTCGACCCGGTGCTTTCGTTGCCTCCCGGAGGAGGACGGTCCCGCCAGTCCGCAGGCCTACGCCTATCTCCTTGGCCTCTACCTGGGTGACGGTCACCTCGTCACCAGCGCCCGGGTACCGGTCCTGCGCATCTACTGCTCCGACACCTGGCCGCACTTGATCTCACTCTGTGATCAGGCCATGCGGGCAGTGCTGGCAACATCTGTGCAACACGTGCAGAAGAAGGGCTGCGTGGGTGTGCAGAGCTACGGCGTGCACTGGCCCTGCCTGCTGCCCCAGCACGGGGAAGGAAAGAAGCACGAGCGACCGATCGCCCTCGCCGACTGGCAGGAGCGCATCGTCCGAGCGGTTCCGGGTGACTTTCTGCGCGGTCTCTTCCACTCCGACGGTTGCCGGATCGCCAACCGGGTCACCGTTCGCGGCAAGGTGTACGTCTACCCGCGCTACATGTTCGTCAACGAGTCCACCGACATCTTGGGGCTCTGCCAGTGGGCGCTGGACCTGCTCGGCGTCGCCTGGCGGATGAACCGTCGCAACAGCCTCTCGGTCGCCCGACGGGAGGCGGTCGCCGCGCTGGACCGCCACGTCGGCCCGAAGTCGTGACCATGCCGGGCCGGCTCCGGCACCGGCCCGACGGATGAGGGTCAGGCCGTGGCGAGCGCGGCTGCCAGGTCGGCGCGCAGGTCCTCCGGGTCCTCCAGGCCGACGGAGAGCCGCAGCAGGCCGCCGTCGGGCTTCGCTTCCGCCTCGACCGGGCGGTGGGTGAGGGATGCCGGGTGCTGGATGAGTGTGTCGACGCCGCCGAGTGAGACGGCGTGGGTGATCAGCCGGCAGGCGCTGGCGACGGCTGCGGCGGCGGGCGCGCCGCCGCGTACCTCGAAGGCGAGGAGGCTGCCCGGGCCGGACATCTGCCGGCCGACGAGCCCGGCCGGGTCGTTGCTGCCGGGATGGTGGACCCGGGTGACGGCAGGATGTTCGGCGAGCCAGAGGGCGAGTTTCTCCGCGCCGGCCTGCTGGGCGCGGACCCGCACCGGCAGCGTCTGGAGGCCACGGTGCAGCAGGTACGCCCCGAGGGGGTGCAGGACCGCGCCGGTGAGTGCCCGGACCTGGCGCAGCCGGGCGGCCCAGTGCGCGTCGCAGGCGACCGCTCCGGCGAGGACGTCACCGTGGCCGCCGATGCTCTTGGTGGCGCTGTGCAGCACCAGCCGGGCGCCGTGGCGGGTGGGTTGTTGGAGCACCGGGGTGGCGACGGTGTTGTCGATGAGCAGGGGCACCTGCCCGGCGGCCTCGGCGAGGGCGGCGATGTCGATCAGGTCGAGCGTCGGGTTGGCGGGGGTTTCGGCGATCACCAGGGCGGTGTCGGGGCGGATGGCGGCGGCGACGGAGTCGGGGTGGGCCCAGGTGACGTCGGTGCCGAGCAGGCCGGTGGCGAGCACGTGGTCGGTGCCGCCGTAGAGGGGGCGGACGGCGACGACGTGGCGGCGGCCGTCGCGGGTGGCGGCGAGCAGGGTGGCGGTGAGGGCGGCCATGCCGCTGGCGTACGCGACGGCTTCGGCGGTGCCTTCGAGTTCGGCCAGGGCGGTTTCGAAGCGGGCGACGGTCGGGTTCCACAGCCGTTGGTAGACGGCGCTGGCGCCGGCGGGGAGGTTGCCGCCGGTGGCGAGGGTCTCGTAGGCGTCGCCGCCGGTGTCCACCGAGGGCAGCGGGTTGGTGGTGGACAGGTCGATGGGCGGCACGTGGACGCCGAGGGTGGCGAGGTCGTCGCGGCCGGCGTGTACGGCTCGGGTGTCCACGGTCGTCATGCCGAGAGGATCGAACATCTCGCCCAAGGAAGGCAATAGATCCGAATATTATTCGCTGTAATCCCTTCCAGAGCCGGGAGCGTTCGGTGGAGGATGATGGTATGCCTCCCGCACCGAACGATGTTCGGCCGTTCGCGGCCCTCGACGACACCGATCGCGCCATCCTGACCGAGCTGGCCGGCGACGGCCGCCTGCCGAACAATGCCCTGGCCGAGCGGGTGGGGGTGGCTCCGTCGACCTGCCTGGCGCGCACCCGGGCGCTGCGGGAGTGCGGGGCGATCCGGGGTTTCCACGCCGAGGTGCATCCGGCGGCGCTGGGGTTGCCGTTGCAGGCGCTGGTGTCGGTGCGGCTGACCGAGCACGCGCGGGCGGCGGTGGACGCGTTCCGGGCCCGATCGGTACGCCTGCCGGGCGTGGTGTCGGTGTTCCACGTGGCCGGCGCGGACGACTACGTGCTGCACGTGCGGTCGGCCTCGGCGGAGGCGCTGCGCGACTTCGTGCTGGACCACCTGGCGGTCGATCCGGCGGTGCAGCACACCGAGACCAGCCTGATCTTCGAGCAGGCCCGCGGGTCGGGTTGATCACGTCGCGGGCCGGGCGGGAACAGATTCGGCGTACGCCGGGTTGGCCAACCCTGTGATCGACGTTCCGTTGTCTGTCCTCGACCTCGCCCCCGTGGCCGCCGGTGCCTCCGCCGGTGAGGCGCTGCGGCACACCACCGAGTTGGCGCGACGCACCGACGAACTGGGCTACCACCGGTTCTGGGTGGCCGAGCACCACAACATGCCGGCCATCGCGTCCTCGGCCCCGGCGGTGCTGATCGCGCACCTGGCCGCGCACACCACCCGGATCCGGCTCGGCTCGGGTGGGGTGATGCTGCCCAACCACGCGCCGCTGGTGGTCGCCGAGCAGTTCGGCACCCTGGAGGCGCTGCATCCGGGGCGGATCGACCTGGGCATCGGCCGCGCTCCGGGCACCGACCAGGTCACCGCGTTGGCGCTGCGCCGGACGATGGAGGGTCTGTCCGCCGAGGGTTTCCCGCAGGAGTTGAACGACCTGATGGGCTACTTCGACGAGGCGTCGTCGGGGCGGATCACCGCGACGCCGGGGCGCGGGCAGCGGCCGACGGTGTGGCTGCTGGGGTCGAGTGGGTTCAGTGCTCGACTGGCCGGTGCGCTGGGCCTGCCGTTCTCCTTCGCGCATCACTTCAGCGCGCAGCACACGTTGCCCGCGCTGGCGCTGTACCGGCAGAGTTTCCGCCCGTCGCGCTGGCTGGAGCGTCCGTACGCGATGGTGGCGGTCAACGCGGTCTGCGCGGAGTCCGACGAACGCGCCGAGTGGCTTGGCGGCCCGGCCGGGTTGTCGTTCCTGCGGTTGCGGTCGGGGCGGCCGGCGCCCCTGGCGACGCCGGACGAGGCGGCGGCATACCCGTACACCGATATCGAGCGGGAGTTCCTGGCCCAGCGCCGACAGGGGCAGGCGAGCGGGTCTCCGGAGACGGTACGTCGGCAGTTGGGCGACCTGCTGGCCAGCACCGGCGCGGACGAGCTGATGTTGACCACGATGGTGTACGACATCGCCGACCGGGTGCGTTCGTTCGAGTTGATCGCGACGGAGGTGGCCGGCGGTCTGCGGCGCTGACGCCGGGTGCGCCTCCGGCACACCCCGTGGGCATGGTGGCCCAGGTCACAGCGCTTTCCCGTCGCGAAACACGATCTTCACGACGGCGTCACCCTCGCGACGCGGAGCCCGCCTAACGTTGTATCCGGTGGTGGTACGGCACTCTCCGGTCGGGACGGGTCGGGGGTGCCGCGGTGTGGGGCACCGGGCCGCAGTTGTGCGGATTCCGCGATTGCGGCCCGGTGCCTTGTCCTTTCAGCGCTGTTCTCGAATTCTGCTACCGCCGCGTCGGCCGGTCAACGCAGGTGGATCGAGGGCGTGGGCGGGGTGGACATCCCGTCGCCGATGAAGAAGCTCGGGTGCGGGGGCTGGTTGTAGGCGGTGTTCTGCCAGGCGATGGCGACCCGGTACTGCACATCGTGCATCAGGGTGTAGATCCGGGTGCTGGTCGGCGTCGGGGTGCTGTAGATCCGCAGGGCCCGGCTGTCGTTGGTCCGCCAGACCACCTCTTCCCGCCAGTCGCCGAGGATGTCGGCGGACAGCGCGGGCGTGGACTTGGTGCCGTTGTTCGAGGCGACGTCGCTACCGGTGAGCAGTCGGGTGTCGCCGCTGGGGCCGTACTTGTCGATCCGGGTGCCGTCGAGCAGTTCGCGGACCGGGTCGCCGTCCCACCAGATGAGGAAGTTCGTCGAGGACGGTTTGCGGCCGATGTTCTGGCCCCGGGTGTTGGCCAGGCCGCTCACCGACGACGACCAGGATTCGGCGCCGGGGCTGCCGGCCCAGATGTCACCGGAGACACCGCGACCGTTGTCGCCTCCGGCGGGGGTGGACCAGAGCAACTGGCCGGTGCGGGCGTCGGCGAACCACGAGCTGGGCTTGCTGCCGTCCTCGCTGACCTTGAAGTACTCCAGGCCGGGGCGGGACGGGTCGAGGTCGCCGACGTGCCCGGCGTCGCCGTGGCCGAGGCCGTTGGACCAGAGCAGGCGACCGTTGTCGTCGATGGTGGCCGCGCCGTAGACGATCTCCTGCCGACCGTCGCCGTCGACGTCGGCGACGGAGAGGCTGTGGTTGCCCTGCCCGGCGGCGGCACCGTTGCCGGAGGAGTTGGAGTCGAAGGTCCACCGCTTGGTGAGGGTGCCGTTGCGGAAGTCCCAGGCGGCGATGACCGCCCGGGTGTAGTAGCCACGGGCCATGATCAGCGACGGGCGTTGGCCGTCGAGGTACGCGGTACCGGCGAGGAACCGGTCGACCCGGTTGCCGTAGTTGTCGCCCCAGGAGGAGACGGTGCCGCGCGGCGGGTCGTAGTTGACGGTGGAGAGGGCGGCACCGGTGCGTCCGTCGAACATGGTCAGGTATTCGGGGCCGGCGAGGACGTAGCCTGCGGAGTTGCGGTAGTCGGCGTTGGCGTTGCCGATCACCTGTCCGGTGCCGGAGCGGGTGCCGTCGGCGGTCTTCATGGCCACCTCGGCGCGGCCGTCGCCGTCGTAGTCGTACACCTGGAACTGGGTGTAGTGGGCACCGGCCCGGATGTTGCGGCCGAGGTCGATGCGCCACAGCCGGGTGCCGGTGAGGGTGTACGCGTCGACGTAGACGTTGCCGGTGTAGCCGGACTGGGAGTTGTCCTTGGCGTTGGACGGATCCCACTTGACCACGAACTCGTACCGGCCGTCGCCGTCGAGGTCACCGACGCTGGCGTCGTTGGCGGAGTAGGTGTACCACTCGCCGCTGGGCGTGGTGCCGCCCGGCGGGACCTGCAACGGCACGTCCAGGTAGCCGGCCGGGAACTGGAGCGCCGGTGCGGAGTCGGCCTGTTCGGTGCCGTTCACCACGGCGCGCACGGTGTAGGTCGCTCCGGCCGGTGCGCCGCTGTCGAGGTAGTTGGTGGCGCCGGTGATCGGGGTGGCGTTGACCCGGGTCGTACCCCGGTAGAGGTTGAACGCGACGCCGGTGGTCTCGGTGCCCAGCAGCCGCCAGGAGACCAGGTTGGCCGATCCGGAGCGGACGCTGACCAGGCCACGGTCCAGGTTCTCGGCCTGCATCACCCCGGCCGGTGGCGGCGGCGTGGTCGGCGGCGGCGTGGTCGGCGGCGGCGTGGTCGGTGGGGGCGGGGTGGTCGGGGTGGTGGCGCCGGTGCAGGTGGTGCCGTTCAGCGCGAAGCTGGTCGGTGCCGGATTGCTGCCGTTCCACGAGCCGTTGAAGCCGAAGTTGACGCTGCCGTCGGTGCCGACGGCGGCGTTGTAGTCGACGTTGCGGGCGCTCACCTGAGCGCCGGACTGGGTGACGGTGGCGCTCCAGGCCTGGGTGATCTGCTGCCCGGCGGCGTACGACCAGGTCAACGTCCAGCCGTTGATTGGGTCGCCGAGGTTGGTGATGGTGACGTCGGCGCCGAAGCCGCCGGTCCACTGGTTGGTGACGCGGTAGTCGACGCGGCATCCGGTGGCGGCGGCCGAGGCGGTCAGGGTGGTCAGCACTCCGGCGGCGGCGACCGCGGTGACGGTGGCCGCGGCGAGCAGGGCCGCCCGGGGGGCGGTGCGCAGCATGGTTCCTCCGGTGGAGGTCGGACGCGCGGCATCCGGGGGCCGTCGGCGGTGCCCGGAGCCGACGGGTCGGCGGTCCGCCGGTGGTGCCCGGACCGACGGTCGCGCCGCGCTAGCGGAAAGAATCCATCGAATCGATGGCTGTAGTTGCGTTCCCGCGCGCCTGTGATGCTAGGGCAAGCGCTTACTGCTCACAATCGACCCGTGGGCTTGCTTCCCGGTCGACCTTCTTGATCCACTCGCCGGGTGGCAGCGCACATGACCCCCGAGGAGTTCCGCCAGGCCGGGCACGCCGTGGTCGACTGGATCGCCGACTACTGGGCGACGCTCCCCCGACGCCCGGTGACCTCCGCGGACCCACCCGGCTCGGTGGCTGCCCGCCTGCCCACCGGCCCACCGGTGACCGGCGAGCCGGTCGAGGCGGTCCTCGCCGACCTGGACCGGCTGGTCGTACCCGGGCTCACCCACTGGCAGCATCCGGGCTTCTTCGGGTTCTTCCCGGCCAACACCTCGGGCCCCAGCGTGCTCGGTGACCTGGTCAGCGCCGGGCTGGGCGTGCAGGGCATGATGTGGGCCACCGGTCCGGCCTGCACCGAGCTGGAGACGGTGCTGCTCGACTGGTTGGCCGACCTGTTGGACCTGCCGACGCGGTTCCGGTCCACCGGCGGCGGTGGCGGCGTCATCCAGGACTCGGCCTCCTCGGCGACGCTGGTCGCCACCCTGGTCGCGCTGCACCGGGCCGCCGGTGGGCGGTGGCGTCAGGCCGGCGTCGACCGCCGCTACCGGGTGTACGCCTCGGCCGAGGCGCACTCGTCGGTGGAGAAGGCCGTCCGGATCGCCGGTCTCGGTGCCGACGGGATCCGCCTGATCGAGGTGGATCCGGTGAGCCTGGCGATGTCGCCGACGGCGCTGCGCGCCGCGATCGAGGCGGACCGCGCCGCCGGGGTGGTGCCCGCCCTGGTGGTGGCGACCGTCGGCACCACCTCCACCACGGCGGTCGACCCGCTGCCGGAGATCGGCCCGATCTGCGCCGAGCTGGGTGTCTTCCTGCACGTCGACGCCGCGTACGCGGGTGCCGCGGCGGTCTGCCCGGAGTTGCGTTTCGGCCATGCCGGTCTGGAGTACGCCGACTCCTACTGTTTCGATCCGCACAAGTGGCTGCTCACCGGCTTCGACTGCGACGCCTTCTGGGTCGCCGACGCCGCCGAGCTGGTCGAGGCGTTGAGCGTGTTGCCGGAGTACCTGCGCAACACGGCCACCGAATCCGGCGCGGTGATCGACTACCGGGACTGGCAGGTGCCGCTGGGTCGGCGGTTCCGGGCCTTGAAGCTGTGGTTCGTGCTGCGCTGGTACGGCGTCGAGGGGCTGCGCGAGCACATTCGGCGAGGCGTGGCGCTGGCCGCCGGTTTCGCCGACCGGGTCCGCGCCGACGACCGCTTCGAACTGGTCGCCGAGCACCCGTACGCCCTGGTCTGTTTCCGGTTGCGGGGCGCGGACGGGCCGAACGAACGCCTGCTGGCGGCGGTGAACGCCTCCGGCCGGGTGTTCCTGACCCACACTCGGGTCGCCGGGCGGCACACGCTCCGCCTGGCCGTCGGCGCGCCGCAGACCACGCAGGAGCACATCGACGAGGCATGGGAGGTGATCTCACGCGCGGCGGCGACCCTGTCCCGGGAGAGCTGAGCCCGCCCTGCCCTCAGGTGGTGCGGGGCGTGGCGTCGGGGATCAGCGGTCGGCGCCCGGGTGGGGGCCGGTCGCCGAACCGGCGCCGACGGGTTCGGCGTCGGCGGGCTCCGGCTGCGTGACAACGGCGGCCCCGGCGGTCGACGGGGCCGGGTCGACGGACCGGGCGGCGAGGGCGGCCCGCTCGCGGCGGGTGCGCCGCAGCACCCGGATCGCCAGCGCCAGGGCCGTGAGCCAGCCGACGCCCAGCAGCAGGTAGACGAGCACCGGGAGGCGGCCGTCCAGGTCACCGGCGCGCATCAGGACACGGGCGTTGGTCAGCACGATCACGCCGCCGACCGCCGCGCCGAGCAGTTGGGCCGGGACGATGCGCACCAGCCAGGCGGCGACCGGTGCGGCGATCAGGCCACCGGCGAGCAGCGCCAGCACGATCGGCAGCAGGAATCCCTCGGTGCCCAGGCCGATGAGGAAGCCGAGGCTCGCGGCGGAGGCGACGACGAACTCGGAGGTGTCCACCGAGCCGATCACCTTGCGGGGTTCCATCCGGCCGCTGACCAGCAGGGCGGGCGTGGCCACCGGGCCCCATCCGCCCCCGCCGGTGGCGTCGACGAAGCCGGCGACGAGGCCGAGCGGGCCGAGGAAACGCCCGCGCAGCCGGCCGGCGGCCGGGTTGCGGCGCAGCGGCCGGGAGAACCGGACGAGCAGGTACGCCCCGAGGGTGAACAGGATCGCGGCCATCCACGGCGCGGCCGACTCGGTGGAGAGGGCGCTGAGGAAGGTGGCACCGGCGAAGGAGCCGAGCGCGCCGGGTATCGCGATGCGGCGTACCACCCGCCAGTCGACGTTGCCGAAGCGCCAGTGTGCCGCGCCTGCGGCGAGCGTGGTGCCGATCTCGGCCAGGTGCACCGACGCGGAGGCCGCCGCCGGTGCGACACCGGCCAGCAGCAACAGCGTCGAGGAGGTCAGCCCGTACGCCATGCCGAGCGAACCGTCGACCAGTTGCGCGGCCAGCCCCACCAGTGCGATGACGAGCAGCTTGCGCACGGCGCCTCCCGACTAAGCGGTAACTCCTATCAACTTGGTCGACAATGCGGCATGGATCGGCGGCCGGTCAAGCCTGCGATCAGTCAGTGAGACGACACACCGCGACCCTGCGGTGACGGTCGTCGGCGGATGCGGAGTCGGTCAGGTCCAGGCGCCAGGGTCGGCGACCAGCTCGGTCACCGGCTCGGGCAGGGTGCCCCGGGCCACGTCGGCGACGGTGACCAGTTCGAGGATCTGCCGCTCGCTGGCGCGCAACGCGATCCAGACCTCCTGGAGGGCGCGGGCCGCGCCCTCGTATCCGAGATTCTCGGGCCGTTGGCCCCGGATGTGGGCCAGCGGCCCGTCGATCACCCGGATCACCTCGGCGAGGGAGATCTCCTCCGCCGGCCGGGCCAACCAGTAGCCGCCCTCGGGCCCGCGCTGGGCCTGCACCACGCCACCCCGGCGCAGTTGCAGCAGGATGCTCTCCAGGAACTTCGGCGGGATCTGCTGGGCCCGCGCGATCTGGTCGGCGGTGACCGGGCGACCCCGTCCAGCCCCGGTCACCGAGGCCAGTTCGGCGACCGCTCGTAGGGCGTAGTCCACCCGGGCTGAGAGACGCATGCCGGACAGGTTATCGGTCGCGCATCCGGGCACTGACCGGCGGCCCACCGCCAGTGACGAAGATCCAGGTCGCTACTCGCCGACGCGGCGGAGCAGGCCCTCCTGCACGGCGCTGGCGATGTGGCTGCCGTCGACGGTGAACATCCGGCCGGTGGCCAGCCCACGCGCCCCGGAGGCCGACGGGCTCCAACAGTCGTAGAGGAACCACTCGTCGGCCCGGAAGGACCGGTGGAACCACAGGGCGTGGTCCAGACTCGCGCCCACCACTCCGCCCGGCCCCCACACCTCGCCGTGCACCGACAGCACCGAGTCGAGCAGGGTCAGGTCGGAGGCGTACGTCAGGGCGCAGGCGTGCAGCAGCGGATCGTCGGGCAGCTTGCCGTCGATGCGCATCCACACCCGCTGGTGCGGGTCGGCGGGCCGGTCACCCGGCCGCACCCAACCGGGTTCGCCGACGTAGCGGACGTCGATCGGTCGGGGAATCTGCCCCCAGATGCCCAGCCGCTCCGGGTACCGGGCGAGCCGGTCGGCCATGGTCGGCACCGACTCCGGCCCCGGCACGTCGGGTGGGAGGGGGGCGTGGTGGTCCAGCCCCTCCTCCTGCCGCTGGAACGAGGCGGACATGAAGAAGATCGTCTTGCCGTGTTGGCGGGCGACCGAGCGACGCACCGAGAACGAGCGGCCGTCGCGGATGTTCTCCACCTCGTAGTCGATCGGCTCGCTCGGGTCGCCGGCCCGCACGAAGTAGCCGTGCAGGGAGTGCACCACGCGCTCCGGGCTGACGGTGCGTCCGGCGGCGACCAGCGCCTGGCCGGCGACCTGACCGCCGTACACCCGTTGCGGCCCGACCGGCGGGCTCATCCCCTGGAACGACATGTCCCCGGTCGGTGCGAGGTCCAGGACCTCCAGCAACTGGTCTACGGCGGCCTGACCGACGAGCGAGCCACCGGTCATTGCAGGGCCCGTGCCGACGCGGCGTCGACCAGCGATCCGAGCTGGTGCACCCGCAGGGTGTTGGTGGAGCCGGGGGTGCCGGGCGGGCTGCCCGCCACGATCACCACGAGGTCGCCGGGGTTGCCCCGGTTCAGCCCGAGCAGCGCCTGGTCGACCTGGCGGAACATGTCGTCGGTGTGCTGCACGAACGGCATCAGGAAGGTCTCCACCCCCCAGGAGAGGGCGAGCTGCGCACGCACCTCGGGCACCGGGGTGAAGGCCAGCAGCGGCAGGTCACAGTGCAGTCGGCTGAGCCGGCGCACGGTGTCACCGGTCTGCGAGAACGCGACCAGCGCCGTCGCGCCGATGGCCCGCGCGATCGAGGAGGCGGCCACGGTGAGCGCGCCGCCGTGCGTACGCGGGTCGTGCTGCAGGCGCGGCACCCGGATGGACCCGGCCTCGGTGGTGGTGACGATCTTGGACATGGTGCTGACGGTGAGCACCGGGTACTTCCCGACGCTGGTCTCCCCGGAGAGCATCACGGCGTCGGCGCCGTCGAGCACCGCGTTGGCGACGTCGGACGCCTCGGCGCGGGTCGGCCGCGAGTTCTCGATCATCGAGTCGAGCATCTGGGTGGCCACGATGACCGGCTTGGCGTTCTCCCGGCACAGCTGCACCGCGCGCTTCTGCACCAGCGGCACCTCGTCGAGCGGCAGCTCCACGCCCAGGTCACCACGGGCCACCATGACACCGTCGAAGGCCAGCACGATCGCTTCGAGGTGGTCGACCGCCTCCGGCTTCTCGACCTTGGCCAGCACCGGGCGGTGCACGCCGACCTCGCTCATGATCGCGTGGCAGAGCTTGATGTCGTCGGCGGAGCGGACGAACGACAGGGCGACCAGGTCGACACCGAGACCGAGCGCGAAGCGCAGGTCGGCGGCGTCCTTCTCGGACAGGGCCGGCACGCTGACCGCCACGTTGGGCAGCGAGACACCCTTGTTGTTGCTGACCGGTCCACCCTCGGTGACCAGCACCCGGATGTCGTTGCCGGTGACGTCGGTGACCTCGACGGCGACCCGGCCGTCGTCGATCAGCAGCCGGTCGCCGGGCTTGACCTCCTGCGGAAGCTTGCGGTAGGTGCAGGAGACCCGCTCCTTGGTGCCCAGGATGTCGTCACCGGTGATCACCACCGAGTCGCCGGTACGCCACTCGTGTGGCCCGTCGGCGAACCGACCCAACCGGATCTTCGGCCCCTGGAGGTCGGCCAGGATCGCCACCGGCTGACCCGCCGCCTCGGCCGCCTCCCGGACGAGCCGGTAGACCGCCTCGTGGTCGGCGTGGCTACCGTGACTGAAGTTGAGCCTCGCCACGTTCATACCGGCTTCGACGAGCCCGCGGATACGCTCGGGCGACGAGGTGGCGGGGCCAAGAGTGCAGACGATCTTCGCGCGGCGTGTCACGCCCATCAGGCTAGTCTCTCCTCCAGGTCGGACCACCGGCCGACCCCTTGCGCTATGCGGAACAGTCGTCCAACGGCGCGGCTCACGCGCGCAGCCGGCGAGCGTGGACGCTCCGGACGTCGATGGCGGGCAACGGCGACCGCGCGCCGGAATGGTACGCCCCTGACGCCAGTGCGTGTCGGGGCGCTCCGGTTCGACCACTGTCGGTGAGTGTCCGATGACATGGTGGGCCAGCCGCCGGACCGCTCAGCTCTCCGTCTTGACCAGCGGAAACTCCAGCGAGCCCGCCGGACAGAGGAAGGTCATCACGTCCACCCGGTAGAGGCCGGCCTGCACCGCCGGGTCCGCCTCCATCACGCTGCGCACGTCGTCGACCGAACCGGTGCGGGCCAGTCCGAAGCCGAGCGGCGGGTCCGGCACCCGGGCGGTGCCGTCCACCGCACCGGCCACCAGGATGATCCCCCGGCGCTGCAACGCCTGCATGTGTGCGGCGTGCTCGGCCTGCAACCGCTGGATGGTCTCGGCCGGCAGCGCCCGCCCGGCGGCCCCCGGATACAGCACGATGCATTCGTACGTGTCGAGCGCGAAGTCGACCTGCGGCTCTTTCGACATGACCACCCTCTCCGCCGCCCGCCGACGCCTGGCGGTGCGTGCGGCGGTACCGTCCAGCCTCCCACGGACCGCCCGGTCGCACGGGCGCTCCGCCGATCCCGTCGCCGCCGTACCGGGCGCGGTGCGCCGGGTGACCGCCGGGCGGTCGGCCGCTACCGTGTGGTCGATGCGTAGGGCCGACGGCGGGGGGTGCATCGGTGCAGGGTCGCGAACCGGCGGGCGAGCCACTGCCGTACGCGGAGGTCACCGACGAGGCACTGTCCCGCTCAGAGGTAACAGGTGGGCCTCCGGAGCACCAGCACCAAGCCGACTGGGCGGCTCGGAGCTGACGCGGGGCCGACCGCCCGACGGGGCAGGCAGCGACGTCGGGACGTCGCTGCCTGCCGACCGATGGTCGGGTGGGTCACAGGGCGAGACAGTTCGGCTGGATCGCGGCGTCGCGCAGGGCCTGCCGGATGACGGTGTAGGTGGTGCCGTCGATGACCAGGCCGAGGTGGCCGACCACGCGCAGCGGGCACCGGGACTGGATCAGGACGTTGGTCGCCCCGTCGGCCAGCATCGCGTTGTCGACCGGTCGGACCAGTTCGTCCTGCCAGGTCCGCACCGTGGTCCAGCGCACCGCCCCGGGGGTGTCGTCGCCCGCGTTGAGGGCGGTGAGGAACGACGAGCCGATGGTCATCTGCTGGCAGGCGACCACTCCGGCACAGCTGCCCAGACCGAGGAACGTCGCGATGTTGGCGACGTACGTGCCGTACTGCGGGGTGCCCAGGCTGACGTAGCGGTCGACCGTACCGCCGCCACCGAGGTTCTTGATGTAGTAGCGGCTGACCAGGCCACCTTCGGAGTGTGCGACCAGGTCGACCTTGGCGGCCCCGGTGGCGGAGCGGACCTGTTCGACGTACCCGCGCAGCCCGGCGGCGGAGGCGGCGATGTCGCCGAGCCCGAGATGGGGCAGTTGGTAGATCGAGGCCCGGTAGCCGTCGGCGCGCAGCCGGGCGGCGAGCGGTTCGTAGAGGGCGGCGATGCTGCTGAGCCCACCGACCACGATGACCGGGTTGGCCGCGGCCGACGCGCGCAGGCCGTCATCGGTGGCGGTGACGTCGACGGTCCCGCCGGGACCGGCGGGCTGGGTGGGTGCGGCCCCGGCGGCAGCCGGGGCCGACAGGACGGCGGCGAGGGTGAGAGCCAGGACGGGGACAGCCTTTCGGAGCAGCATCGCTGCACCTCCCAAGGGGGATCCCGGGGTTGCCGGGTGGAGGCGGTGGGGTGTCCGATCGACCGTGCACTAGATAATGCGGGCCACGATCTAGAAACGTCAATGAAAAGTTACGCGCGGGTAGCAGACATTTGGCGAGGGCGTGAATGACGGCCACTTGGCCGGACGTCGCCGCCGCGGCCGTCCACGAACGAGGAACGCCGCACACACCGGGACGGTGCGTGCGGCGTCGGGCTCGGCGCGGCTCAGCCGGCCAGCGTCACCTCCGGCTCAGCCGGCCGGGGTCACCTCCGGCTCGGACTCCGTGTCGGGACGGGACGACCCGTCCTTCACGTACGTCGGACGCAGCTGCACCGGCTGGCGCTCCTGCTGGCGGCGCTGCCGCGCGCGGACCCGCAGGTTGAGAACCTCCACGAAGATGGAGAACGCGATCGGGCCGTACACGTAGCCCTTCGGAATGTGCTGGTCGAAGCTCTCCGCGATCAGGCTCGCCCCGATGAGCAGCAGGAACGACAGCGCCAACATCTTGACCGTCGGGTGCTGGTTGACGAACCTGCTGACCGCACCGGCCGACACCAACATGATGATCATCGCGATGATCACGGCGGCGACCATGATGGCGAGTTCGTCGACCATGCCGACCGCGGTGATCACGGAGTCGAGCGAGAAGACCACGTCCAGCACCAGGATCTGCGCGATGACCGCGCCGAAGGAGATCACCTTGCCGCCCTCGCGGGCGTGGTCGGGGCCCTCCAGATGCTCGTGTATCTCGTATGTCGCCTTACCCACCAGGAAGATCCCGCCGAGCAACAGGATCAGATCGCGACCGGATATCTCCTGCCCCAGCACGGTGAACAGCGGTGCGGTCAGGCCGATGATCCAGGACAACGACGCCAGCAGCATCAGACGGGTGATCAGGGCGAGTGAGATGCCGATCGTCCGGGCCCGGGCCTGCTGGTGCTCGGGCAGCCGACCGGACAGGATCGAGATGAACACGACGTTGTCGATGCCCAACACGATCTCGAGCAGGAGCAGGGTCGCGAAGGCGATCCACAGCTCGGGACTGGTCAAGAACTCCATGCCATCCTCGACTCTCACGACCTGCCGCCGGGTCGACACCCGGGCCATCGACTGATCCGCATCATGATGACCCACCACGTCACCCTCGGTGTGACGGGCCCGCCCGCACCATAGGATGCTGTGCTCCTGAACAGCGACGAGGGAGGCTCATGTCCACGGCGAAGCGCGACC
This sequence comes from Micromonospora sp. DT48, assembly GCF_049844495.1. Classification (NCBI taxonomy): domain Bacteria; kingdom Bacillati; phylum Actinomycetota; class Actinomycetes; order Micromonosporales; family Micromonosporaceae; genus Micromonospora; species Micromonospora sp. DT48. Next base: position 213,106 of record NZ_JBNCLE010000008.1, on the reverse strand, counting down.
CACTGTTCTCAGTCGACGTCGGCATGCTCATGTCCACCCTGCTCATCCTCGTCGGTTACCTGATGCCCTGGTTCCGCAAGGGCCGCCGCTACCAGTGGTCCTTCTCCGGCTGGGAGTACGCGTCACTGAGCAGCGGTGGCGGCTGGACGCTGCTCACCTTCGCGTGGCTGCTGCTGGCCGCCTTGGCCGCGCTGTGGGCCCAAACCTCGGTGGCGGCGGCGATGGCCGCGATGGTGGCCGCCATCGGCACCCTGGTCACCGCGTTGGCGGTGGTCGCGGCGAGCTTCGCCATGATCGGCGAGCGGAGCGCGCTGGACTACGTGGCGGAGCTGCCGTTCGAGGCCGGAATCCCGCTCATGGCCGTTGGCCTCGGGCTGCTCATGGCCACCTCCTGCCGAGCGATCGTCCGGTGTCACCTGCTGGACGTCACCCAACAGCAACGCGAGACGCCGACGTCGTGACCGTCCGCGCCGATCGGGCGGTCAGGAGGTGGCGGAGAGGCGGGTGACGAAGGCCCGCCAGGCGGCCGGAGAGAAGGCCAGCGCCGGGCCGGTCGGATCCTTCGAATCGCGTACGCCGATGACCCCCGGCAGGTTGTCGGCGACCTCGACACAGGCGCCGCCGTTGGAGCTGCTGCGAGTGCTCTTGCGCCAGTGGGCGCCGGTCAGGTCAGCCATGCTCGCGCTCTCAGGAAGTCGATGGACTGGTCACGCGGAAGCGCCACCGACCTCACGGTATCCCACACCGCCCAGAGTGGAGCAACCTCGTTCGTGACCCGGCCCTGCGCCTGGTCATCGAGGTAGCCGACGTCCTCGCCGTCCCCGGTCGTGGCGATCACGAACGGCCCGGCCTGACCCGGGTGCAGCCCGGCGGCCAGTGGCAGCACGTGCACCATGAGGTTCGGCCGCCGTGCCATCTCGATCAGGTGGTCGAGCTGCGGCCCCATGATCTCCGGCGCGCCTCGGCGCAGCGCGGCCTCGTCGATCACGAAGACCGCAAGGGGCGGCCGGGCCCGCTCGAAGACCGCCACCTGCCGCTCCAGCCGGATGGCGACATGCCTCTCGGCGTCGGCGACCAGCGGACCGCAGGCCAGCACCGCACGCGCGTACGCCTCGGTCTGTAGCAGGCCCGGGATCACTGCTGATTCGTACCACCGCAGTCCGATGGCCTCCCGCTCCAGCTGGGTCCAGGGCAGGAACCAGGCGGGCTCACGCCGTCGATGCGCGCCCGGCCAGAGATCCTCCATGTCCCGGCCCAGCAGCTCCGCGACCCGGGCGCGGTGCCGGGTCTGCGGCACCCGATCCTGGCTCACCCACCTCGCGACAGTCTTCGGATCCACCCCTACCTGCGCCGCGAGGGTGTCGGCCGTCTGTCCTGCCTCCACCATCGCAATCTGAACAGCCCGGTTCATCCCTCTCCCAATGGCGATCGTCCAGAATGTCTGACCTACAAACTCCTACGCGGTGTTACTGGTTCGCAACCCTCGGCACAGTACTTCTCAGTCGGTGAGCGCGAGTCGCGATCCCCCCTTTCGCTCGCTCCGCTTGCCGCCGGGCCGCCCTGGCGGGCGAGCACCTCACAGGGCGGCCCACCTCCACGAAGCCCAGGTGACGAAGGATGCGCTGTGCCCGTACCAAAACCCGTGAACGGCCTCCCGGCGTCACGATGGCGCGGTCGTCCTGCTGCGACCCGAGGCGCACGCGAGGACGGCACCCCTCGGATCACCCCCGGGGTGTACGTGCTCACCCGCGACGCCTCGCCGCAGTTCGGCAGGCCGATCACGGTACGGGTGATCCGGGAACGCACGGACCTGATCACCTACGACGGCTGGGCCTGGGTCGAGGTCTACCAACTCGACGCCCGAGGCGACGCCATCGACCACCGCGAACTCTACGTCCGGCCCGCCGGGATGAGCCCCGTACCACCGCCGGAGGCCACCCGCCGTAACCCGGCACCCTCGGCCGAACGCCACCGCCCGAAGACGGCCGCACCCCGTACCTCATCGCGACACCACCCGGCCCGGGTCGACCGGTGAACGTGACCGCCCGCGAGCACGTACCGTCCCGCCCGACGTGGCGCTGCCGGGCGTGCGGCATCGCCTGGCCCTGCTCCCCGGCGAAGCTGCGCCTACTCGCGGAATACCGGGACAACATCCCGGGGCTCATGGTCTACCTGGTGACCCTGCGCGAGGAGGCCATCGAACAACTCGCCCGCCTGCACCCCGGCACTCGCCTGCCGGACCTGCACCGACGCTTCACCGACTGGGTTCCGGTCCGATCCCGCTGAAGCCACCCGCCCCGGGCCGCCGGTAATTCCCCCTGCCGCGCCCGGGGCGGGTCCAGCGCACCTTCCGGCCAACGGCGTGCCGACAGACTCCTTCGACGGAGGGCTTGACCGGCTTCCTCGTGGTTTACTCGCAAGGATGGGCTTGTAGCCGCCTAACGTGTAGAGGCATACCGCCAATGCTGCTGAGTTTCCGCTTCGCCAATCATCGTTCGTTCCGCGACGAACATCAACTCAACCTCACGCCCGTCTACGGCGATGGCACCGAGGCGGGCGAGCCGGCCCCGCAGGCGGTACAGGTCGTCGGCATCTTCGGAGCCAACGCCTCCGGCAAGTCCAACTGTCTGGGCGCCCTAGGGTTCATGCGACAGATGGTCGTGGAATCAGACCGGGCGGTCGAGCCCGGGGTGGGGCTCTCCCGAGAGCCGTTCCGGTTGGATCCCGATATCGCCAGGCAGCCGTCGCGCTACGTCGTGGACCTCATGCTCGGCGGAGTACGGCATACCTACGGATTCACCATCGACGACGATCGGGTGCTCGACGAATGGCTCTACCACTACCCACTGGGTCGTAGGCGTCGCATCTTCGAACGGGAGGGAGACGAGTTCGCCTGGGGCGAGGAGTCGGGTCGGCGGCCCTTGGAGCAGATCGCCGAGATCACCGCCCCGACCGCTCTCTTCCTCAGCACCGTCGCCCGTTTCGGCCACAGCCGCCCGGAGTTGGATCCGGCGGACCCACAACCGCTGCACGACACCTATCGATGGTTCTACCTGATGAGCCAGCGTACGGATCCCGTCTCCGGACTGGCCGCCCTGACGCGTGCCGGCGGTTCGGACGCCGAGCAGGTGCGGCGACTCGTGGTCGACCTCTTGCAGGCCGCCGACGTGGGCATCGTCGACATCGTCGTCCACGCCGACCCGCACCCCGAGGAGCAATCCGCACCGGGCACGCTCAGGCAACGGCTGAAGGCTGCGGTTGCCTCGATGCGTCCTCCCCGGATCCACTTCGCACATCGAGGCCCCACCGGCACCGCGCTACTCGACCTTCAGGACCAGTCGAGCGGCACCCGACAAGTGCTCACCCTGGGGCTGCACACCGCCGCGATGCTCCGCAGTGGCGCCACCATGTTGATCGACGAGATCGACGCCAGCCTGCACCCGATCCTGACCGCCAAACTCATCAGCCTGTTCCGCAACCCGAGAGTCAACCCCTTGGGCAGTCAACTCATCTTCACCAGCCACGACGCCGCACTCCTCGGCACCATCGACGCCGAGGAGATCCTGCGCCGCGACGAGATCTGGTTCGTGGAGAAGGACGACCAGGGGGCGTCCTCGCTCTACCCGCTGACCGACTTCAAACCCCGCAAGGAGGGCGAGAACCGCCAGCGCCGCTACCTCAACGGCAACTACGGCGCGGTGCCAGACCTGTCCAACCACCTGTTCGAGCAGGCACTCGCCACTCGCGGAGACATGGATGACGCCCCGACGTCCTGAACAACCGAGAACCCGCACATCCGGCACCGGCCGACGGGAAACCGACCTGCGCAGACGGCCAGCCACCCGGGAACAGCGGCGAACCGTGTTGATCGCCACGAACGGTGAATCCACCGAACCGCCTACTTCGACGCGTTGAAGAGGGAGCCGTGGATCAGCGCCAGAGTGGCGGTCGCCGTCGAACGCGGCTCCCCCATCGAACTGGTACGCGGCGCCCACCGCCGACAGCGGGACAACGACTACGACGAGGCATGGGCCGTGTGCGACGTCGACCACTACCTGCCCGAGGCGGCCTCGGCTGAGGCACAGCGTTCGGGGGTACGGCTAGCCTGGTCCAACCCGTGCTTCGAGGTGTGGCTGCTGCTCCACCTGTGCCACCACGCCGGCTATGTCGAGGACGCCAAGAAGGCCCGGGATCTGCTCCGAAAGTACCTTCCCCACTGGGACAAGACCCTGCTCGACTTCGACAACTTCCGCAGCGGCGTCACCGACGCGTGCCAGCGGGCAGCGCGACTCGAACCGCCGCCCGCCGGTAATCCCTTCACCTCGGTCGGGGAACTTGTCGCCGCCCTACAGCGGTGAGGTGGACGCCCGAACCAGCGGGAGGCAATGTCACACGGTCGTACGCGGCGTGTCAGGCCGAATCTGCTGCCGCCTGGATCGAGAGGGCGGTGGGCAGGAGCGAGTCGCCGAAGTCCGGGGTGGTCAACACGTTGACCGCGACGCCGGGTTCGACCAGCCAGAACGCCTGAACGTCATCGGTCAGACCGGGGCTGTCGCCGTGCTGGAACTCGGTGAGTTGCCACTGTGCCGGATCCTGCTCGTGGTATTCGGCGAGGAAGGCGTGCAGCGCGTCGAGGTCGATCAGCCGGTCTCCGCGCAGCACGTGCACCCGTAGGTCCACCTGGTACCCGTCGGGCGTCTGCCGCTCCCAGAAGCGGCTGGTGAAGCGTACGTCATCCCACTCGTTGTCGAAGTCGGACACCTCGTCGCCGACGCCGACCGGCACCTGCCCGATGTGGAAGCCGTCGAGCGTGCCGCCGGCACGCGTCTCGTCGCTCATCTGCCGTCACCTCGACCGCAATCGATTCTGATCAGTTGCCCAGCGCGCGTACCTTGGCGATCGTCTCCTGGACGTGTTGCCGGGCGGGCTCGTGCCCCTGAGCGGCCTGCGAGAGCGCCTGCCGATACGAGTCGATCATGCCGATCAGCGGCCCGGCGGCGACGCCCTGGAGGGCTCCGGCGACGAGTTGACGTGCCTCGGCCGCGTCCTGGGCCGCCGCCGCCGTCTTCGCCTTCGCCTCGTCCAGCTTCTGTGCCGCCGCCGCCAGCCTGGCGATCATCTCCGCTGCGCTCACACGCCCTCCCCACGATCGGATCACACCCGGCGTCGCGGCCTCCGCAGCAGCGGCGACCACACAGGAGCGTACGAGATCCATACCCGCACCGCGACCACGTGAGCGTCGCGCACCGCCGAGAGTGGGGTCAGCGCATGGTCCGGATGAGCAGCAGGTAGCCGCAGAAGGCCAGGGGAACCGCGAGGAAACAGACCAGGAAACCCAGGACCGGATGGCGCGGCGGGGTGCTGGCGCCGACGGCGGGCCGCCCCCAGCGGCCGAGCACCAGCCAGCCGCCGATCAACGCCATGGCAGGCAGGCCGGCGAGCATCCAGGCGAGCAGGGTACCCAACCCGACCACGCCGAGGCTCCAGCCGACCGTCAGGATCAGCAACAACAGCACCCCGACACCGGCGGCTCCGGCGTAGACCGCGAGCGCTCGGGCCCGCGACGACCACGTCGGCAGCAGCGCCGGCTGCTGGGCGAGCAACTCGGCCTGCTGCGCGTGCCGGTCGGCCTCGTCGGCCCAGCGCCGGGCCAACTCCAGCTCCGTCGCCGGGTCCGCCTCGCCCGCACGCGGGGCCGGGACCCCCGCCGCCGTCGCGCTCACCGCCACCGGCAACGCCCGGTCCGACTCCCCCACACCCACCTGGGAGTACGCCCCGACACCCGGCCGCCCCGGGGCGGCGGCTGCGCCGCCGTCCGACCCCGTCCCCGGTTCCCAACCAATACGCGGCTGCCCCGGACGCCCACCGGGCGGCCCGGACACCGGGGCAGGCCCGCCGGGCAGGGGCCCGCCGGGTGTGGCGGCCGTCGACGTCGGGCCACCACCGGAAGCGATGCCGATGGTGCGGCCGAGGTGGTCGAGGCGCTGCCCCTGGGCCACCAGCCGCCGGTCGAGGTACTCCACGGCGGCACTCAGATCCCGCTGCCGTTCGGCCGCCGCCGCGGCACCCTGCTCCCCGGCGCGCTGCTGGGCGGCGAGGTGACGGGCCAACGCCGCGTACTCGTCGAAGGTGGACACGCCTCACTCCTGCCCGTCGGAGGGGTGCTCGTCGCGGGCGAACGGCACGATCAGCCGGACCCGCTGGTCGTGCCGGTCGATCAACAGTGCCCGATCCGCGCGGGGGGTGTACGCGAGGTCGTGCACGCCGAGGTGCAGGCCGAGATCCGCGCCCGGCACGTTCAGCGCGACCAGACACGCCACGTCGTCGCGGTTCTGCGTACCGCCGAGGTCGTCGGCGAGCCGACGCAGGCCACGCCACCAACCGAGCAGGTGCACCCCGTGGCCGGGCCCCTGACGCAGCACCACCCGCAGGTCGTCGTGGCCGGAGCGGAACGTGCCGGGGTCACTCGCGGCGAGCAGACCGGCGGCGGCGTCCATCCCGAACACCACCAGGTAGCTACGCGCGACCGGCCCACCGTCCGGGCTCGCTGGCGGTGCTCCCGGCGTGGTGTCGCCCGACGGCGTGTCAGCGGACCGATGCGCGCCGGTCAGCGCGGCGGCGAGGCCGCTGATCCGGTCGCGTAGCGCGGCGGCGTCGAGGCGTTGCACCCGGTGCCCGGCGTCGGCCAGCGTGGCCGCCGTGTCGTCGGCTGCCGGGTCGGCGGCGGCCACCAGGGCGGCGAGCTGGAAGGTGACCTCGCCCGGCTGATGCTGGCGGGCCAGGCTCAGGGCGGCTGCCCGCAGCACCTCGGCCCCGGCGGGCGAGGTGCCGACCACCGCCAGGTGCCGACCCGGCGCGGTGTCCATGATGAACAGCGCGGTGGTGCCGTCCACGTCGACCGTCCGGCCGACCAGGGCCAGGGGACGCCGACCACCGGGACGCAACCCGGTGAAGGTGGCGTCGTCCTCCAGGCGGGCGGTGTCGTAGCCCCGGAACACCGACGGTGGGCGGCCGTTCGCCGGGCGGGCCTGCCACAGCTGGTGGCGCAGCCGGGTCAACTCGTCGGAGGCGGCGTGCGCGTCGGGGAAGCGGATCACGGTGTTCGCGCCGGGCGCACCGGCGGCGGTGTTCACCACCGCCGAGCCGACCGGCAGGGTCGCCGCGGCGTCGTTGAGCTGGTCGAGCACTCCCCCGCCACCGGCCAGCGCCACCCGCAGGGCGAACTGCCCGAAGACCGCTTCGGCACGGCCGTACAGCGCCTCGATGCCGGTCATGCTCTGGCTGGCCAACACCAGGTGTACGCCGTACGAGCGGCCCTTGCGGGCCAACTCCTCCAGCAGGTCGACCGACTCGCGGGCCAGCGGGTCGTTGCCCGCGAGCAGCACGTGGAACTCGTCGATCACGGCGACGATCCGGGGTACCGGGGTGTCGGCGGGCAGGTCGGCCAGCTTGGTGACGCCGTGCCGCTTCAGTGCGGTGGCCCGCCGATTCAGCTCGCGGCGCAGTTCCCGCAGCACCGCCACGCCGTACTCCCGGTCGCTCTCGATGCCGACGGCGCGGGCGTGCGGCAGCCACGACGGGTCGCGCTCGGTGGGCACGAACTCGGTGAAACTGACCCCCTCCTTGAAGTCGAGGAGGTAGAGCTGCAACTCGGCCGGCGAGTAGCGCGCGGCCAGGCCGTACAGGACGTCGAGGAGGAAGACCGTCTTGCCCGCGCCGGTACGCCCACCGACCAGCCAGTGCGGGGTGGCGTCGTCGAAGGCCATCGGGAACGGGTCGCGCCCGGCGCGGCCCACGACGGTGCGCAGGCCCGCGCGAGCCGAGTCGGTCCACCGCTGCCCGGGGAGCAGGTCGGCGAAGCCGACCGTCTGGCTGCGCCGGGCGGTCTCGCCCAGGTGGGCGGCGAGCGCGGCGACGGAGGCCGGTGGCGGATCGCCGTCGAGGACCACCGGAGCGGCCAGACCGCTGCCGTCGGCGCTGAACGGCGCGTCCGGCGGGTCGCCGACCCGGGCGTACCCGTCGGTCAGCCGTAGCGCGGTGGTGGCGCCCAGCGTCGGGGCGGACTCGCCCGGCCCGGTGGGCGGCCAGCCAGCGAGCAGCACGCAGACGGCGGCGGCCGGACCGGCGTGGGTGAGCGCCGCCAGCCGGGCCGCATCGCGGGGCGAGGGGATGGCCGCGGCGACCACCACGAGCAGGTCCTGGTCGGGCCGGTCGGCCTCGCGGGCGGCACGGGCATGGCGTTCGGCGGCGTCGAGTACTGCGGTGACCTCGGCGTCGGTGGTGGCCGGCTGCTCGACGACGCTGGCGTCGAGCAGTGGTCGCAGTGGACCGAAGGTGGCGCCGAGGGCGGCGGTGTCCAGCGCGGCGACCCGGACGCCTCCGGGCTCGGCGGTGGCCACCAGCCGCAGCACCAGGGCCCGCAGCAGCCCGGCGACCACCGGGTGACGGGCGTCGCCGTCGATCGCCAGGTGGTGCCCGGCGCCGAGCGGCAGCAGGACCGGGAAGCCACCACCGGCGGTCACGGCCTCGCCGACGCGGACCGGAACGGGTCGGCGGGTCAGCGGGGTGCCCGGGGTGGGGGTGGCCAGTGCGGAACCGACCCGGGACAGCCGGGCCAGCAGGTCGGTGTCGATCGACGGGTTCGACGCGGGGGTGGCGCGCAGTGCGGTGCGGGCGGATTCGAGGTGTGCGCGGGCGGCCCGGTGTGCGGCGACCGCCTGCTCGTACGCCGACGCGAGCCTGCCCACACCCCTGCCCTTCACCGCCGAGCGCCGCCTGGTCGCAGAAACCCTAACGGACGGCGGCGACACCGGCACAGTCCGAACCGGACGTGTCGGCCGTCGTGTCGTGACCGACGCGATCGGTGAGGCGGTGACCGGACGCGCGGCGGCCGACGGTCCGGCGGGGACCGTCGGCCGCCCGCGCGGTCAGCCGGTGACCGCGTTGAGTGCCGGCAGGAAGCCGTAGCGGTAGCCGTCGGCGTTCGGGTGGTACGCCTCGATGACCCCGGTGACGTCCCGGATCCACGGCTGGGCGCCGCAGACACCGTGGCCGGCGAAGGTGGGTCGGGTGTCGGCGAAGGTGGCACCGGCCGCGGCGGCCCGGTCGGCGGTCACCGTGGCGAGCACGTCGGCGGCCTCGTTGAGCAGGGTGCGCTTCTGGGTGCTCATGGCCAGCAGCCCGCAGTAGTTGGTCTCGAACAACCGTGGGTAGCCGAGCACGATCAGCCGGGCGTTGGGGGCCCGCTCCCGGATGGCGGCATAGGTGCGGTCCAGCCGGGCCGGCAGCGTGCTGGTGGCGAACGCCTTGGCGGCGTTGACCGCGTTGGTGCAGCTGGAGGTGCTGCCGAACCGGCAGTCGGTCATCACGCTGGCGAAACCGGCGTCGTTGCCGCCGATGGTGATGGTGACCAGGGTGGTGGTGCTGCTGAGCGCGCTCAGTTGGTTGTTGAGCACGTCGGCGGTGACCGCGCCGCCGCAGGCGGGGAACCGGAAGCTGGCCACGTTGTTGGCGGCGGCCCACAGCGGGGCGTACGACTTCTGGCTGCGCAGGCAGGTGGACAGGTCGTACGGTCCGGCGCCGACGCCGGAGGAGTACGAGTCGCCGAGGGCGACATAGTGGATCGGGGCGGCTGCCTGGGCGACGCCGGGGACGGCCAGCGCGCCGGCAGCGGCGGTGACGATGGCGACCAGCGCGGTCAGGGCGCGGGCCAGCGGACGGTATGACATGACGGACCTTCCACATGGGGGTGGTGGTGGAGCCCGAGAACCGCGCGCGTGGCCAAGGGGTTGTTACTGGTCGGTAATGCTATCGAAACATCTGCATGAAGTGAATAGCGCCGACCGACACCCCTGTTAGGAAGGGCCCCCTGCTATACGCCAGGCGATAACAGGGGGCCCTTCCTTACACCTCAGTGGGCGGTGAGGGGGTGGGCGGCGGGGTGCACCGGGGCCGGCAGTGCCCCGACGCCATTGAGGTAGGTGTGGATAGCCGCAGCGGCGGCCCGCCCCTCGGCGATCGCCCAGACGATCAGCGACGCGCCCCGGTGCATGTCACCGGCGACGAAGACCCCGTCGGCCTCGGTCTGCCAGTCGGCCCGGGAGTCGACCGCACCCCGCGCGTTACGGGCCACCCCGAACTGCGCCAGCAACGGCTGCTCCTCGGTGCCCTCGAAACCGATCGCCAGCAGCACCAGGTCGGCGGGCAGCTCCCGCTCGGTGCCCGGTATAGCCGTGATGATCCGCTGACCGTCCCGCTTGGTCACACTCACCTCGGCGATCCGCACCGCCCGCACCGCGCCGGTGCCGTCGTCGACGAACTCCTGCACCGCCACCGCGAAGACCCGCTCGCCACCCTCCTCGTGGGCCGGGTACTCGCGCAGGATCCACGGCCACGTCGGCCACGGGTCGCGGCTCTCGTCGCGAGCCCGGGGCGGCTGCGGATACAGATCGAGCTGGTACACCCCGGCCGCGCCCTGCCGGTGGGCCACACCCAGGCAGTCCGCGGCGGTGTCGCCACCGCCGATGATGACCACGTGCTTGCCAGCCGCGTCGATCGGCGTACCGTCCGGCAGGGTGGCCAACGCGGGCCGCCCCTCGCCCGCCGCCGCGACCACCCGGTTGGCGGCCACCAGATGCTCCATCGCCTGGTGTACGCCGCGCAGCTGCCGACCCGGCGTGTCGGTGTCCCGGCCCTGCAACGCGCCGCAGGCCAACAACACCGCGTCGTGCTGGGCACGCAACTGCTCGGCGGTGACGTCGACTCCGACGTTCACCCCGGTCCGGAAGACGACCCCCTCGGCACGTAGCTGCGCCAGCCGCGCGTCGATGTGCCGCTTCTCCAGCTTGAAGTCGGGGATGCCGTACCGCAGCAGGCCACCGATCGCGTCGTCGCGCTCGTACACGGTCACCGCGTGACCCGCGCGGGCCAGCTGCTGCGCGGCGGCCAACCCGGCCGGGCCGGAGCCGATCACGGCGACCGACCGGCCGGAGGGCGCCGCCGCCGGGCGGGGTGTCAACCCCCGGGCCCCGGCCGCGTCGGCGATCTCCACCTCGACCTGCTTGATGGTCACCGGGGCACCCCCGGCGATGCCGAGCACGCACGCGGCCTCGCAGGGTGCCGGACAGAGTCGGCCGGTGAACTCGGGGAAGTTGTTGGTGGCGTGCAGCGACTCCACCGCCGCGTCCCAGTTGCCGGTGCGGACCAGGTCATTCCAGTCCGGGATGCGGTTGCCCAGCGGGCAACCGTCGTGGCAGAACGGGATGCCGCAGTCCATGCAGCGGGTGGCCTGCTCGCGGATGAGTCCCTCACCGGCCGGCGGGTAGACCTCCCGCCAGTCGCTGATGCGCACCGGCACGGGCCGACGGGCCGGCAACTGCCGGTTGTAGCGCAGAAAACCGTTCGGGTCAGGCACGAGCCACCTCCTGGGCGACCGCCCGCTGAGCGGGCGAGACCGGCGCGGACGAACCGGCGGGCGGCGGGGCCGCCAGCGCGCTCATCACCGCGTCGTCGACGTCCTGGCCGGCGGCTTCGGCGGCCCGCATGATCTCCATCACCCGGCGGTAGTCCCGGGGAACCACGGCGGTGAACTCCTCCACCGCCTCCGGCCAACGCTTGAGCAGCTGTTCGGCGATCGCCGAGTCGGTCTCGGCGAAGTGCCGCTGCACCAGCTCGTGCAGGCGGGTCCGTTCCGCCTCGCTCGGTGCGGACAGGTCGACCAGTTCGGTGTTGACCCGGCGGCGGTCCAGCTTCCAGACGAACGCCGTCCCGCCGGACATGCCGGCGGCGAAGTTGCGACCGGTCGGGCCGAGCACCACCACGGTGCCGCCGGTCATGTACTCGCAGCCGTGGTCGCCGACGCCCTCGACGACCGCCACCGCGCCCGAGTTGCGGACCGCGAACCGCTCACCCACCCGGCCCCGCAGGAAGACCTCACCGTCGGTCGCGCCGTACAGGATGGTGTTCCCGGCGATGATCTGGTCCTCGGCGCGGCTACCCGAGTCGGCGTCGCCGGACACGAACGGCGCCGCCGCGTCCGGTCGGACGACCAACCGGCCACCGGAGAGTCCCTTGCCGACGTAGTCGTTGGCGTCGCCGTGCAGGCGCAGTGTGACCCCGCGCGGCAGGAACGCGCCGAAGGACTGCCCGGCGGTGCCGCGCAGGGTGAACTCGATGGTGTCGGTGGGCAGACCCGCGCCGCCGTGGCGACGGGTGACCTCGCCGCCGAGCATCGCGCCGACGCTGCGGTGCTCGTTGCGGATCGCCACCTCGGCCCGCACCAGCGGGACCGACGCGTCCGGGCCGGTGGCCCGCAACGCCGGCTCGGCCAGTGCGATCAGCTCGTTGTCCAACGCCTGCTCAAGGCCGTGGTCCTGAGCGCGTACGCCCCGACGGGCCGCCCCCTCGGGCAGCTCCGGCAGGTGCAGTACCCGGCTGAGGTCGAGCCCGGTGGCCTTCCAGTGCTCGACCGCCGGTGCGACGTCGAGCAGCTCGGTACGCCCGATCGCCTCGTCGATGCTGCGCAGGCCCAGCTCGGCCAGGTAGCCGCGGATCTCCTCGGCGAGGAACAGGAAGAAGTTCTCCACGAACTCGGGCTTGCCGGTGTAACGCTCCCGCAGCACCGGGTTCTGGGTGGCGATGCCCACCGGACAGGTGTCCAGGTGACAGACGCGCATCATGACGCAACCGGAGACGATCAGCGGAGCGGTGGCGAAGCCGAACTCCTCCGCGCCGAGCAGCGCCGCGACGACCACGTCCCGGCCGGTCTTGAGCTGCCCGTCGACCTGCACGGTGACCCGGTCCCGCAGCTTGTTGAGCAGCAGCGTCTGCTGCGCCTCGGCCAGGCCCAACTCCCAGGGCGTACCCGCGTGCTTGAGCGAGTTCAGCGGGGACGCGCCGGTGCCGCCGTCATGGCCGGAGATCAGGATGACGTCGGCCTTGAGCTTGGCCACCCCGGCGGCGACGGTGCCGACGCCGACCTCGCTGACCAGCTTCACGTGCACCCGGGCGGCCGGGTTGACGCACTTGAGGTCGTGCACCAGCTGGGCCAGGTCTTCGATGGAGTAGATGTCGTGGTGCGGCGGCGGCGAGATCAGGCCGACGCCGGGGGTGGCGTGGCGGGTACGCGCGATCCACGGCCAGACCTTGTTGCCGGGCAGCTGCCCACCCTCACCGGGCTTGGCCCCCTGCGCCATCTTGATCTGAAGGTCGTCGGCGTTGACGAGGTACTCGCTGGTGACCCCGAACCGGCCGCTGGCGATCTGCTTGACCGCGGAACGGCGAGCCGGGTCGTGCAGCCGCTCGACGTCCTCCCCGCCCTCGCCGGTGTTGGACTTGCCGCCGAGCCGGTTCATCGCGATGGCCAGGGTCTCGTGCGACTCGGCCGAGATCGACCCGTACGACATGGCGCCGGTGGCGAACCGCTTGACGATCTCGCTGGCCGGCTCCACCTCCTCGATCGGCACCGGCGGCAGCACCCCGGCACGCAGCTGGAACAGCCCGCGCAGCGAGCCCGCCCGGGCCGCCAACTCGTCGACCTTGGCGGTGTACTGCCGGAAGACGTCGTACTGCCGACTGCGGGTGGCGTGCTGGAGCAGGAACACCGTCTCCGGGTTGAACAGGTGCAGTTCGCCCTCGCGCCGCCACTGGTACTCGCCGCCGACCGGCAGCAGGCTGACCGACTCGGCGCCGGGCGCCGGCCAGGCCAGCGCGTGCCGGGCGGCGATCTCGCTGTGGATGCCGTCGAGCCCGACGCCGCTGATGGTGCTCGGGGTGCCCCGGAAGTACCGCTCGACCAGTCGGGTGTGCAGCCCGACCGCCTCGAAAACCTGCGCGCCGCAGTACGACGACACCGTCGAGATGCCCATCTTGGACATGATCTTCAGGACGCCCTTGCCGAGCGCCTTGACGTAGTTGCGGATCGCCGTCTTCGGCTCGACGCCGACCAGCGCCCCCGTGGAGATCATGTCCTCGACCGACTCGAAGGCGAGGTACGGGTTGACCGCGGCGGCGCCGTAGCCGATCAGCACCGCCGCGTGGTGCACCTCGCGGCAGTCGCCCGACTCGACGATCAGCGCGACCTGGGTACGGGTCTGCTCCCGTACCAGGTGTTGGTGCACGGCCGCGGTGAGCAGCAGCGACGGGATCGGGGCCAGGTCGGCGTTGGAGTCCCGGTCGGAGAGCACCAGGATCCGTACGCCGTCCTCGATCGCCTCGGAGACGTGCCGGCAGATCTCGGTCAGCCGGGCCTTGATCCCGGCCCCGCCGTCCCGGATGCGGTAGAGCCCGGAGACCCGCACCGCCTTGAACCCGGGCAGGTCACCGTCCTCGTCGATGCAGAGGATCTTCGCCAGCTCGTCGTTGTCGATCACCGGGTAGGGCAGCACGATCTGCCGACAGCTCGCCGGGCCGGGATCGAGCAGGTTGCCCTCCGGGCCGATGGTGGTGGCCAGACTGGTCACCAACTCCTCCCGGATGGCGTCCAGCGGAGGGTTGGTGACCTGGGCGAACAGCTGATGGAAGTAGTCGTAGAGCAGCCGTGGCCGGGTGGACAGCGGGGCGATCGGGGTGTCGGTGCCCATCGAACCGATCGGCTCCGCGCCGGTCCGCGCCATCGGCGCGAGCAGGATCTTCAGCTCCTCCTCGGTGTAGCCGAAGGTCTGCTGGCGGCGGCGTACCGAGTCGTGGGTGTAGACGACGTGCTCGCGGGCCGGCAGGTCGTCCAGCTCGATCAGCCCGGCGTGCAGCCAGTCGGCGTACGGCTCGGCGGCGGCCAGTTCGGTCTTGATCTCGTCGTCGTGCACGATCCGGCCGGCGACGGTGTCGACCAGGAACATCTTCCCCGGCTGGAGTCGGCCCTTGGCCACCACGGTGGCCGGGTCGAGGTCGAGCACACCCGCCTCGCTGCCCAGCACCACCAGCCCGTCGGCGGTCTGCCACCAGCGGCCCGGACGCAGCCCGTTGCGGTCGAGCACCGCACCGACGATCTCGCCGTCGGTGAACGCGACCGAGGCCGGGCCGTCCCACGGCTCCATCAGGCTGGCGTGGAACCGGTAGAACGCGCGCTTGTCGGCGCGCATGTCGGGGTCGTTCTCCCACGCCTCGGGGATCATCATCAGCACCGCGTGCGGCAGGCTACGCCCGGCCAGGTGCAGCAGTTCGAGGACCTCGTCGAAGTTCGCCGAGTCGGAGGCCGCCGGGGTGCAGATCGGGAAGACCCGCCGGATGTTGCCGGGCAGCTCCGGGGTACGCAGCAGCGCCTCGCGGGCCTGCATCCAGTTCCGGTTGCCCCGAATGGTGTTGATCTCGCCGTTGTGGGCGATGAAGCGGTACGGATGCGCCAGCGGCCAGGACGGGAAGGTGTTGGTGGAGAAGCGGGAGTGGACCAGCGCGATGGCGCTGTCCACCCGCTCGTCGGTGAGGTCCGGGTAGAACGCGGGCAACTGGTCCGGGGTGAGCATCCCCTTGTAGACCATGGTCCGGCCGGACAGCGACGGGAAGTAGGCGGGCACCTTCCGCTCGGCGGACTCGCGCTCGGCCTGCTTGCGGACGCAGAAGGCGACCCGCTCCAGCTCGATGCCGCGCAGCGGGGCACCGGCCGGGCCGTTCGGGGTGTCGGTCAGCCGCTTCGCGGCGAGGAAGACCTGTCGGACCCGGGGCATCGCCGCCAGGGCCGTCTCGCCGAGGTCGCTCGGGTCGACCGGGACGTCCCGCCAGCCGAGCACCTCTGCCCCCTCGACGAGGGCGTACTTCTCGACCACCTGCCGGGCGCGGGCCTCGTCGGCGTCGTCGTCAGGCAGGAAGACCAGACCGGTGGCGTACTCGCCGGCCGGAGGCAACGGGAACTCGACCACCGCGCGTAGGAACGCGTCCGGCACCTGGATCATGATGCCGGCGCCGTCACCGGTGTTCGGTTCCGCGCCTCGGGCACCACGGTGGTCCAGTCGGCACAGCGCACCGAGGCCGTTGGCGACCACCGTGTGCGAGCGCCGGCCGTGCAGATCCGCCACGAAGGCCACGCCGCACGCGTCATGCTCGTACGCGGGGTCGTGGAGGCCGGCAGGGGACGCTACCTGGCCTTCTCGCAGCGCCGGCTGGGGGCGGTGTGGGTACGCAAGGGCCACCGGGCCTCCTGTCGTCGCTCAGGCTGGAACATGGTCGGGACGACGTCGGCCCTGTATCGGACTATTGAGTCTACGTTAGGGCCCACCACGCAAGGCCAGTGCAGATTGATCACACCGTCCAGAGTCTGGGACGGGTAATCTCGCGCCGTGGATTCCGAGCGTAGCGACCTTCTCAACCGGTTGGAACGGTTCTACGACGTGCTGCCCCGGGACGCGGCGCGTGTGGAAGATCACGGCGCTCTGGTGCTCTTCGTCCGGGAAGGTGCCGGATGGCCATTTTACGCGCGGCCCCACCCGACCGCCGGGCGATCGCCGTCGCTGGCCGAGGTGACGCGGGTGCGCGCCCGGCAGCGGGAGTTGGGGCTGCCCGAGGCACTGGAATGGGTGCACGACCTCAACCCCGATCTGCTCCCGGTGGCCCGCTCGGCCGGTCTGGCCGTGCTCGAAGCGCCGCTGATGGTGCTCGACCCGGCCGCCCTGCCCGACCCGGCGAGCCTGCTGCGCCCGGAGGACGCCGCACACGTGTCGGTGCGGCTGCTCGACCCGACCGACGACGACCTCGGCGCGGCGGTGGCCGCCCGGCGGGCGGTGGCGGCGGTCGGATTCGGTGCTCCCGGCACCGGGCGGAGCGAGGCCGGACCGGCCGACCGCGACGCGGCGATGATCGAGTTGGACGAGGCCGCAGTCGACGAGGAGCGTGCCAGCATCGCCAACGGCAGCCGCCTGTCCGCACTGGCCGGCACCCCGGCCGACGGCCCGCTGGCCAGTGGCATGGCCATGCGGGTCGACGACGTCGCCGAGATCGCCGGGGTGGCCACCCTGCCCAGCGCCCGCCGCCGAGGGCTCGGTGCGGCGATCACCGCCACCCTGGCCCACGCCCTGCTCGCCGACGGGACCGACCTGGTGTTCCTCTCCGCCGGCAGCGAGGACATCGCCCGCGTCTACCTGCGCGTCGGCTTCCGCCGCATCGGCACCGCCTGCGTGGCCTCCCCCACCCCCCTACACCCCTAACTCCACCCGCCACCCTCGCCGTGTTGATCAAGAAGTTTTGGTCTGAGATCAGCGCGTCTGGTGACCAAAACTTCTTGATCAACGCGGAGGAAGGGGGAGGGGGAGAGAGCCAGCGGTCAGGCCGGTGGCCGCCACTGGGCGGCGATCGAGGCGGCGCTGCCGAGCAGGCGGGGCGTGATGGTGCCGAGGGCGGCGTCGCGGGCACGCAGGGCCAGACGGCCCCGGGTACGCAGCACGGCCGACATCCGGCGGGTCTGCCGGACCACGGCCGCCACCCGGGGTCGACGCGCCCGGTCGTACGCCAGCACCGCGTCGGGCAGGGTCGACTCGCGCAGCAGCGCGGCGAGCGTCGCGGCGTCCTCGAAGGCGAGGCAGGCGCCCTGGCCGAGGTGCGGCGGCATGGCGTGGGCGGCGTCGCCGAGCAGCACCACCCCACCCGGCCCGACCGGGAAGCCGTACGCCCGGGGCAGTGGACGCAGCTCCCGGATCTCCCGCTGCACCAGGTCGGCCGGGTCGGTGGCGGCCAACAGGTCGTCGACCGGGGCGGGCCAGCCGGCGTACCAGCGGCGCAACAGCGCCAGCTGCGTCTCCGGCGGTTCGGGACGCGGCGCACCCGCCGCGGTGGCCATCCAGTAGATGCCGCCCCGGCTGGAGGCGCCGGAGGAACCGCGCTCGCCGAGCGAGGCCGCCACGAACCGGTAACCGGCGCCGAGGATCTCACCGCCGACCGCGTCGGGCAGGCTCGGCGCGCGGTACCAGGGGATCACCGCCCGCCAGGCGGCGCAGCCGGAGCTGACCACTCCCGACTCCGGGGCGAGCTGCCGTCGGATCACGCTGTCCGTGCCGTCGGCCGCCACGACGAGGTCCGCCTCGTAGGTGTGTCGACCGTCGCCGACGGCGGGCCGTTCGCCCGGGTTGGCGCGCACCGTCCGCACCGTCACCCCGGTACGCAACTCGACCCGCTCACCCAGACCCGCGATCAGCGCGTCGTGCAGGTCCTCGCGGTGCACCACCACCGGCAGGCGTTCGGCCGGTGTCGGCCGGGGCTGCACCAGCCACTGCCCGTCCGGGCGGCGTACGCCACCGTCGGGCAGCCCGGTGGCGATCGCGTCCAGTCCGGCACCGAGGTCCATGGCCCGCAGCGCGCGGACCCCGTTCGGCCAGAGCACCACGGCAGCCGGCTCCGGGCGGATCCGGTCGGCCCGTTCCAGGAGGGTGACCTGCCAGCCCGAACGGGCGAGCGCACCGGCGACCGCCAGGCCACCGAGCCCGCCGCCGACCACCACCGCGGTCCGCATGGCAGCCCCCGGCCTCAGCTGTCGCGGTCGGTGGGCCGAGCCGACGACGGGTCCGCTGGGTCACCGTCGGCGGAGACGTCCTCGGAGGCGTCTGTGTCGGCTCCGGTGGACGCCCGCGCCGAGGGCTCGGTGCTCTCCGCCGCCTCGGCGGGCGCCTCGCCGGTGGCCTGCCAGTGCCGGAACTGCTCCTCGCTGACCACCCGGTAGCCCTCGGGCACCGCCTGCTCGGCGCCGGCCGTCTTCGCCGACAGATCCACCTGGGAGACGTCGGAGGTCGCCGACGAGGGGGCGGCGGTCGGTAGGCCGATCGGGACCAGGTACTCCCGGGGCCCGCGCACCCGCAGGAAGTAGACGAGGGCGCCGAGGAACACCACGCCCGCGGTCCAGACGTTGAGCCGTACGCCGAGGATGGTGTTGGCCTCGTCGGTACGCATCATCTCGATCCAGAACCGCCCGGCGGTGTAGCCCATCACGTAGAGGGCGAAGGCACGGCCACGGCCGAGGCGCAGCTTGCGGTCGAGGAGGTACACCATCGCGGCGACGCCGACGTTCCACAGCAACTCGTAGGCGAAGGTCGGGTGGTAGAGCCCCTCCTCCAGGATCGGCTGGCCGGCCTCGTCGCGCAGCGCCTGCCCGCCGTCCATCCGGTGGATCTCCAGCCCCCAGGGCAGGTCGGTGCGACCGCCGTAGAGCTCGTTGTTGAACCAGTTGCCCAGCCGGCCGATCGCCTGGGCCAGCGGCAGACCCGGCGCCAGCGCGTCGGCGACCACGGCGAACGGGATGCCCAGTTGCCGGGCTCCGACCCAGGCACCGACCGCACCACCGGCGACCGCGCCCCAGATGCCCAGCCCACCCTCGTGGATGAACAACACCCTGATCGGGTCCCCGCCGGTGCCGAAGTACTGCGCCGGTGAGGTGATCACGTGGTAGATCCGGGCCCCGATGATGCCCGCTGGCACCGCCCAGACGGCGATGTCGAGCACCGCGCCGGGCGCCACGCCACGCTGACGCAGCCGCCGCTCGGTGACCCAGCAGGCCACCACGATGCCGGCGAGGATGCACAGCGCGTACGCCCGGATGGGGATCGGGCCGAGCTGCCACACGGCGTTGCTCGGGCTGGGAATGGCGGCCAGGGACGTCGGCGAGGCGAGACTCACGGGTGCACACGCTACCGCTGCGGACCCCTTCGGCGTCACCCCGGTCCGCCGCCGGCGCGCCTCAGCGGTCGGGCTGACGCACCCCTTCGGCGAGTTCCGCGCTCAGCGCCCGCAGGGCGGCCAGGCCGCTCGCCTCGTCGGAGGCGTCGAGCAGGCAGCGGATCAACGCGCTGCCGACGATCACCGCGTCGGCGTACCCGGCGACCGTGGCGGCCTGCGCTCCGGTGCCCACGCCGAGCCCGACACCGACCGGCAGGTCGGTGACCTCACGCAGTCGGGACACCAGCACCGGTGCCGCCTGCGACGTCTGTGACCGGGCACCGGTCACACCCATGATCGCGGTGGCGTAGACGAAGCCCCGGCAGTGCGCGGCGGTCATCGCCAGGCGCTGGTCGGTGGAGGACGGGGCGACCAGGAAGGTGCGGTCCAGTCCGTGCGCGTCCGAGGCGGCCAGCCACTCGCCCGCTTCCTCGGGGATCAGGTCCGGGGTGACCAGCCCGGTGCCACCGGCGGCGGCGAGGTCCCGGGCGAACGCGTCCACCCCGTAGTGCTCGATCGGGTTCCAGTAGGTCATCGTCACCACCGGCGCACCGGTGGCCGCCACCGCCTCGATGACGCGCACCGTGTCCCGGGTGCGTACCCCGCCGGCCAGGGCGATGTCGCTGGCCCGCTGGATCACCGGGCCGTCCATCACCGGGTCGGAGTACGGGATCTCCACCTCGATCACGTCGACGCCTGCGGCGACCATCGCCTTCATCGCGGCGATGCTGCCCTCGACGGTGGGGAAACCGGCCGGCATACAGCCCACCAGCAACGCCCGGCCGTCCGCCCGCGCCTTGTCGAACGCCGCCCCGATCCGGCTGGTCCGCTCGCTCATGGCCTCACTCCTTGTCGAGGATGCCGAAGTACTCGCCGGCGGTGTGCACGTCCTTGTCGCCCCGGCCGGAGAGGTTGACCACGATGGTGGGCTGCCGGCCCAACTCGGCGGCGAGCTTCGGCGCGATGGCCAGGGTGCCGGCCAGCGCGTGCGCGCTCTCGATCGCGGGGATGATCCCCTCGGTCCGGCAGAGCAGCTCGAAGGCGGCCATCGCCTCGGCGTCGGTGACCGGTTGGTAGCTGGCCCGGCCGGTGTCGTGCAGCCAGGCGTGCTCCGGGCCGACGCCCGGGTAGTCCAGGCCCGCGGAGATCGAGTGCGACTCCCGGGTCTGGCCGTCGTCGTCCTGGAGCACGAAGGTCCGGGTGCCGTGCAGCACCCCGGTGGAGCCGCCGGTGATGCTGGCCGCGTGCCGACCGGTGCCCATGCCCTCACCGCCGGCCTCGAAGCCGTACAGCCGCACCTGCGGGTCGCCGGTGAAGGCGTGGAAGATGCCCAGCGCGTTGGAGCCGCCGCCGACGCAGGCGGTCACCGCGTCCGGCAGCCCGCCGGTCAGCTCCAGACACTGCGCCCGGGCCTCGTCGCCGATGCCCCGGACGAAGTCGCGGACCAGCGCCGGGAAGGGGTGCGGCCCGGCGGCGGTGCCGATCAGGTAGTGGGTCTCGTCGACGTTGGCGACCCAGTCTCGCATCGCCTCGTTCATCGCGTCCTTGAGGGTGCGCGAGCCGGTCGTCACCGGCACCACCGTCGCCCCGAGCATCCGCATCCGGGCCACGTTCAGCGCCTGCCGCTCGGTGTCGACCTGCCCCATGTAGACCACGCACTCCAGGTCGAACAGGGCCGCCGCCGTGGCGGTGGCGACACCGTGCTGACCGGCCCCGGTCTCGGCGATCACCCGCCGCTTGCCCATCCGCCGGGTCAGCAGCGCCTGACCGAGCACGTTGCGCACCTTGTGCGCGCCGGTGTGGTTGAGATCCTCCCGCTTGAGCAGCACCCGGGCACCGGCCTGGGCGGAGAACCGCCGGGCCTCGTAGAGCAGCGAGGGCGTGCCCGCGTACTGATGTAGCAATCCGGCGAACTCGTCCCGGAACGTCTCGTCGGCCATCGCCGCCTGGTGCGCCGTGGCCAGCTCGTCGAGCGCGGCGACCAGTGCCTCCGGCACGAACCGGCCGCCGAACGTGCCGAAGTGGCCGGCGGCGTCGGGCAGCTGCGCCGGCACCTCGGACTTCGTGGCGTCAGCACTCATCGCGGGTCCTCTCGCTCACGGACGGTCGGCGGCACGGGTCAGCGCACCGGGCGGGGCGTCGCCGGGTGGTTACCGGCGTTGACCAACTCGGCCACCGCCTCCCGGGGGCTCTTCTGGGTGACCAGTCCTTCGCCGACGAGGACGGCGTCGGCACCGGCGGAGGCGTATCGGATCAGGTCGTGCGGGCCGCGTACGCCCGACTCGGCGATCTTGACGACGTTGCTCGGCAGGCCGGGCGCGATCCGCTCGAACACCGACCGGTCGACCTGAAGGGTACGCAGGTCACGGGCGTTGACCCCGATCACCTGGGCACCGGCCTCCATGGCCCGGTCGGTCTCCTCCTCGTCGTGCACCTCGACCAGCGCGGTCATGCCCAGCGACTCGATCCGCTCCAGCAGGCCGACCAGCGCGTTCTGCTCCAGCGCCGCGACGATCAGCAGCACCAGGTCCGCGCCGTGGGCCCGTGCCTCGTGCACCTGGTAGCTGGAGATCACGAAGTCCTTGCGCAGCACCGGGATGTTCACCGCGGCCCGCACAGCGGCGAGGTCGTCCAGTGACCCGCCGAACCAACGCCCCTCGGTGAGCACGCTGATCGCGCGCGCGCCACCGGCCGCGTACTGGCCGGCCAGGTCCGCCGGGTCGGCGATGTCGGCCAGCTTGCCCTTGGACGGCGAGGCACGCTTCACCTCGGCGATGACCGCGACGCCGGGCCGACGCAGGGCCGCGTACGCGTCCATTGGCGGCGGCGCGGCAGCGGCCAGTTCACGGATCCGCTCCAGCGGAACCTGCTCCTGCCGCCGGGCCACGTCCTCCCGGACTCCGGCCAGGATCTCGTCGAGCACGCTGGCGGGCGCAGCCGAACCGGCCTCGTTCTCTTCCGCGTGCGCATACTCAGCAGTCACCAACGGACTCCCCTCTCCGGGTGTCATGGGCCGATGCTAGGGGGCCCACCTGGACCCGACCGCCGGGGGTATGGCGCTCCTCACGAAATGGCCTGCGGCATAATGGCCGACCTGCGCGCACGGTTTGTGACTCTGCGTCACGGCATCATCGACGTTCACCCATACCCCCGGCACCGACCGCTAGGCGCCCAGGGTACGCATTCGCGCACATCTATGCTGTGACCAAGGTCAAGGCCCAAAGTCCCTGCGCCGGCCACCTCCCCTACCGCAGAGTTGACGGTGCGGTCATCACCACGAAACCGACGCCGAGCAGCATCAGGTTCGGGCGCACTCGATGACGCGTCTCCCCCACCGCCACGACGATCCTCCCCGGGGTGATCATGAGCGCCTCCGCGCCGCACCAGACCATCGGACTCACCACCATCTCGCGCACCGTCGCGTCGCTCGCCGTCGGTGTCGTCCACACCCTGGAGCGCGCCGTCATCGGGCCGGACCGGATGCGTACCGCGTCCGGCAACGCCTGGGAGGCCATCTGCGCCGACCGGGCCCGCGCCGACCAGCGAGCCGAGCTGGACCGGCTGGTCGCGGAGCTGGCCGCGGCCCGGGCGCGCGCCCGGCAGCCGGTCGGCTGACCGCCCACCAACCTCCGCCGATCAGCGGACCGTCGGGTCCTCGCCGCGGTCCAACGCCTCCCACGCGTCGACCGTGCCGCCGCCCTCGATCGGGCCGCCGGTCCCGGTCGGACGGGACGGCCGACGTTCGTAGCGGGCCCCCATCGCCGGCCACCGGTGGCCGCGCAGCAGGGTCGACCCACCACCGACGGCGGCCAGTACCCCACCGAGCAGGGTGAGCGTCGGCCACTGCCGGGCGACCGGATCCCCCAGGTCACCGAGGAGCCCGTAGCCCCCACCGGCGGCAAGAGCCAGGCCGAGCAGGGTGAGCAGCCCGCCGAGCACCCGACGCGGCCTGCCCCGGGTGGCCAGCACCGCGCCACCGCCGGCCAACCCGACGAGGGCCAACGCGGGCAGCCACGGCAGCAGTTGCCCGCCGGTGCGGCCCTCCTCCACCAGCAGCGGATCCGCCCGGCCGCCGGAGTCGACCACCCAGGTGCGGGTCACC
The DNA here is from genome assembly GCF_049844495.1 of Micromonospora sp. DT48. Classification (NCBI taxonomy): domain Bacteria; kingdom Bacillati; phylum Actinomycetota; class Actinomycetes; order Micromonosporales; family Micromonosporaceae; genus Micromonospora; species Micromonospora sp. DT48. The sequence continues at coordinate 189,378 of NZ_JBNCLE010000008.1, read as the reverse complement.
GCCCACAGCGCCAGGCCCGCCCCCGCCAGGCAGAGCAGCACGGCGTACGCCAGCTCACGCCGACCCGACCCACCGCGCGCGGGTTCCACCGTCGCGTTCACCGGGCCGGCCGGAGGGTTTCCGCGGCGGCGATGGCGGCCAGCACCGCCGCCGCCTTGTTCCGGGTCTCCTGGTCCTCCGCGGCCGGGTCGGAGTCGGCCACCACGCCGGCACCCGCCTGCACGTACGCACGACCGGCGCGGATCAGCGCGGTGCGGATCGCGATGGCCATGTCGAGATCACCACCGAAGCCGAAGTAGCCCACCGTCCCGCCGTAGAGGCCCCGGCGGACCGGCTCCAACTCCTCGATGATCTCCATGGCGCGTACCTTCGGCGCGCCGCTGAGCGTGCCCGCCGGGAAGGTCGCGGCGAGCGCGTCGAAGGCGGTGCGGTCGGCCCGGAGGGTGCCGACCACGGTGGAGACGATGTGCATCACGTGGCTGTACCGCTCGATGGTGGCGAACTCCGGCACCTCGACGGTGCCGGGGCGGCACACCCGACCGAGGTCGTTGCGCCCCAGGTCGACGAGCATCACGTGCTCGGCGCGCTCCTTCGGGTCGGCGAGCAGCTCGGCGGCGAGCCGGGCGTCGGCGTCCGGGGTCGCGCCGCGCGGCCGGGTCCCGGCGATCGGGTGCAGCAACGCCCGCCGCTCACCGTCCACCTCGGCGGTCACCTTCAGGTGCGCCTCCGGAGACGAGCCGACGATGTCGAAGTCGTCGAAGCGGAGCAGGTACATGTACGGGCTGGGATTGGTGGTGCGCAACACCCGGTAGACGTCCAGCGGGTCGGCGTCGGTCTCCCGTTCGAACCGCTGCGCGAGCACGATCTGGAAGCACTCACCGGCCCGGATCGCCTCCTTCGCCGCCTCCACCGCCTTCGGGTATCCACCCTCCGGGGTACGGCTGCGCACCTCGCCGGCCGGCGGGCGGGCGACCGTGGCGACCATCGGCGGGATCGGCCGGGACAACGCCGTGGTCATCGCGTCCAACCGCCCCACCGCGTGGTGGTAGGCGGCGGCGACCCGCTCGTCGCGGTCCGGCGCGTCCAGCGGCGGCAGGATCGCGTTGGCGACCAGGATCGCCGAGCCGTCGAAGTGGTCGAGCACCACCAGGTCGGTCGCGAGCATCATGCCCAGCTCGGGCACGCGCAGGTCGTCCTCGGTGATCGCGGGCAGCCGTTCGAAGCGACGAACCAGGTCGTAACCGAGGTAGCCGACCATGCCGCCGGTCAGCGGCGGCGTACCGTCGTCGGGCGTGCCGGGCGGACCGGCCAGCGCCGCCACCGTCTCGCGCAGCACCTCGACCGGGTCTCCGCTGGTCGGCAACCCGGCCGGCGGCACGCCGAGCCAGGTCGCCACGCCGTCCCGCTCGACCAGGGTGGCGCTGCTGCGCACCCCGACGAACGAGTACCGGGCCCAGGCCAGGCCGGACGAGCCGACCCCCTGCTCGGCGGACTCCAGCAGGAAGGTCCCGGGGCCACCGGCCAGCTTGCGGTAGACGCCCACCGGAGTCTCCGCGTCGGCGAGCAGCCGACGGGTGACCGGAACCACCCGCCACCTAGCGGCCAACTCGGTGAAGGTGGCCGCGTCCGGGCTCACCCGTCCGTCGCTCATGACGGCACTCCGCTTCGCTGCGCGCCGCCATGAGGCACCACCGCACCGAGCCTGATGATTCGCTCGCTTCGCTCGCTCATGACGGCACCTCGCCGGTGACCGGGAGTTCGGTGGAGAAGCAGGTGCGCTGCCCCGTGTGGCAGGCGGCACCGACCTGGTCGACGCTGACCAACACCGCGTCGCCGTCACAGTCGAGTGCCACCGAACGGACGTACTGGTGGTGGCCGGAGGTGGCGCCCTTGACCCAGTACTCACGCCGACTGCGCGACCAGTAGGTGGCCCGGCCGGTGGTCAGGGTGCGGTGCAGGGCCTCGTCGTCCATCCAGGCCACCATCAGCACCTCGCCGCTGTCGTGTTGCCGGACCACGGCGGCCACCAGGCCGTCGGGGGTACGCCGCAGGCGGCCGGCGATCTCCGGGTCGAGTCGCGACGGCCGCCGTGGGCCGTCCGGCGACGCCGGCTGGTCGGGTTGGGCGCCGGTCACCGGCGCGTCAGGTTCGGGCACAGTGACCCATTGTCCGGTACGCGGCGCGGGTACCCCAGCGGGCTCCCGGCTGGCGGACGGCGGAGCGCCCCCGGGCCGCGCCAACTGCTCGACGTAGCGGTCCAGTCGCCCGTCGAGCAGGGCCTCGGCGAGGTCCGGACCGGCGGCGCGGGCCACCTCGTCGGCGTACGGGCGAACCAGCGGCAGGGTGCCGGTGACCAGGCGGTACGCCGCCGCCCACAGTTGGCCGATGGAGCCGGGACGCAGGCCGAGGCAGCGCAGCATGTCCTCGCGGTAGCCGACGGGTGCCACCGGCAGGTCGAGGGCGGCGGCGAAGGCCGACCGGCGGGACACCACCCGTACGGACGGGTTGGCCAGCCGCAACACCGACGGGCAGAGCCGGGCCAGGTCGGCGGCGGCCAGGTGGGCGCCGAGCGGATCCGCACCGTCGCGGGCCGAGGCCACCTTGCCCAGCGTGGCGATCAGTTCCTCCAGCCGTGGCTCGTCCGCCGGGTGGCAGAGCACCGGCAGGTCGATGCGGTGCCGCCAGTGCGGGTCGGCCCAGAGCAGCCGGGTGGGCGAGGTCACCGGCAGGCCGAACGCCCAGTCGGCCGGCTCACCGAGTCGGGTCACCCAGGAGCGGATGTCCCGGGCGGCGACCGAGACGTGGGTCAATCGACCGGAGTGCTCCGCGAAGTACGCCCGGCGGGCCGCGTACGGAGCGCCACCGAGCAACACGTCGACGTCGACGTCGCTGTGCGCGGTGGCGGCCTGACGGGCGTGGCTGCCCCGCAGCAGGATGCCCACCACAGGCCGGTCGGCGCTCGCCCGCAGCCGGGCGGCCCAGTCGTCGAAGAACCCACTGTCCGGTGACGGAGCGTGATCCACTGCGCCATCGTGCCGCAGGTCCGATCAGGGCGCAATGACCGGTGACGGACTTACCGTCCGTTCTCCACCCGGCTGACCGTGCTATAGGAGTTACCGCCCTGTAGGGTTTTTCGTCCGGTTTGACGGCGTCAGTCTAGCTCCCCCAACTCGGCCCGCCGATAGTGGTCGATCTTGAAGTCGAGCACCTTGAGGTCCTCCTCCAACTCCGCCATCCGGGCCAGCACCCGCACCCGATGCTCCTCGAACAGTGCCCGACGGGCACCGAGGGTGCCGTCGCCCTGGCGGGCCAGTTCGACGTAGCGGCGCATGTCGCGGACCGGCATCCCGGTCCGCCGCAGCCGGGTCAGCAGCAGCAACCAGTTGACGTCCTGCGTGGTGTAGCGACGCCGACCGGCGGAGTCCCGGCCCACCGGGGCCACCAGCCCCTCCTGCTCGTACCAACGCAACGTGTGGGTGGTCAGGCCAACCCGCTGGGCCGCCTCGCCGACGGTGAAGGTCGGTTCCCGCGTACCGATGTCCATGGTTCGAGGGTTGCAGCACCGACCGGCCGAGCGCGACCCCACCCCCGCGCCTTGCCGAACCGACGGTATTTCATCTACCGTTGATTTCATCAAACAATGAATTAGGGAGGTGGGCGATGGTCGACGCGATCGCCGTCCGGGGCCTGGTCGTGGACCGGGGCGGGCGGCGGGTGCTGCACGACATCGACGCCACGGTGCCGCGCGGGTCGGTCACCGGCCTGCTCGGGCCCAGCGGCAGTGGCAAGACCACACTCATGCGCGCGGTCGTCGGCGTGCAGGTGGTCGCCGCCGGCACGGTCACCGTGCTCGGCGCTCCGGCCGGCTCACCACTGCTGCGACACCGGGTCGGCTACCTGACCCAGGCCCCGAGCGTCTACCCCGACCTGACCGTGCGGGAGAACGCCCGCTACTTCGCCGCGCTGCACGGCCGGGGCCGGGCCGAGGCCGATCGCGCGGTCGCCGACGTCGGGCTGGCCACAGCGGCCGGCCAACTGGTGGGCACCCTCTCCGGCGGGCAGCGAAGTCGGGCGTCACTGGCCTGCGCGCTGGTCGGCGAGCCCGAGCTGATCGTGCTCGACGAGCCCACCGTCGGCCAGGACCCGGTGCTGCGGGCCGAGCTGTGGGCCCGGTTCCACGAGTTGGCCGCGACCGGGACCACCCTGCTGGTGTCGAGTCACGTGATGGACGAGGCCGCGCGGTGCGACCGGTTGCTGCTGATCCGCCAGGGGCGGCTCATCGCCGACGACACACCCGAGGCCATCCGGGCCGCCGCCGGGGTCGACGATCTCGACGAGGCGTTCCTACGGCTGATCAGAGCTGGTCAACCCGACGACCAGACCGGGGAGGCGTGATGAACCCCCGCATCCTGTCCGCCACCGTCACCCGCATCCTCCGGCAGTTGCGCCACGACCGGCGGACCGTCGCGCTGCTGGTGGCGGTGCCCACCGTGCTGCTCACGCTGGTCTACTACATGTACGCCGACCAGCCCACCGCGCCCGGTCAACCATCGGCGTTCGACCGGATCGCGCTGGTGATGCTCGGCTTCTTCCCGTTCATCATCATGTTCCTGGTGACCAGCATCGCGATGCTCCGCGAGCGGACCACCGGCACGCTGGAGCGGCTGCTCACCACCCCGCTGGCCAAGACCGACCTGCTCTTCGGGTACGGGATCGCCTTCGGGCTGGCCGGGGCGGTGCAGGCGGCCATCGCCTCCGCCGCCGCCTACTGGGTCTTCGGCCTGGAGACCGCCGGCAGCAGCGCCCTGGTCATCATGATCGCCGCGCTGAACGCGGTGCTCGCGGTCGCGCTCGGGCTGCTGTGCAGCGCCTTCGCCCGCACCGAGTTCCAGGCCGTACAGTTCATGCCGGTCGTGGTCGCGCCACAACTGCTGCTCTGCGGGCTGTTCGTGCCCCGCGACGAGATGGCCGGCTGGTTGCAGGCGATCAGTGACGTGCTGCCCCTGTCGTACGCCGTCGAAGCCCTTCAGGAGGTCGGCGCGCACGCCGAACCGACCGGCACGATGTGGCGCGACACGGCCATCGTCGCCGCCGCGGCGGTGGTGGCGCTGGTGCTCGCCGCGGCCACCCTGCGCCGCCGGAGCGGCTGAGGGCACGGTGCCGGCCCGAGCAGGCGTGGACCGCGCCCGCCGGGTCGGCACGCCCGTGGAAAGGAGCGAGGGAGAGCGATGGTACGGCGCAGCGGCCGACGGCCCGGCAAGCCCGGCACCCGGGACGCGATCCTCGACGCGGCCCGGTCCGTCTTCGCCGAACGTGGTTTCGACGCCAGCACCATCCGGGCCATCGCCGCCTCCGCCGGGGTCGACCCGGCCCTGGTGCACCACTACTTCGGCAACAAGGAGCAGCTCTTCCTGACCGCCATGGAGTTTCCGGTGGACCCTCGGGAGATGCTGCCGAAGGTGCTCACCGGTGACCACGACGCCCTCGGCGAGCGGCTGGTACGCATGTTCCTCACGGTGTGGGACTCACCTGCGGGCACCGCCGGGGTGGCCCTGCTGCGCTCGGCGGTCAGCAGCGAGTGGACGGCCCGGCTGCTGCGCGAGTTCCTCACCACCCAGGTGTTGCGCCGGGTCCTCGACCACCTCGACGTCGCCCCGGCCGAGGTGCCGATCCGGGGCGGGCTGGTGGCCAGCCAACTCGTCGGGCTGGCGCTGATGCGGTACGTGATCCGGTTGGAGCCGATCACCACCGTCGCGCCGGAGACCCTGGTCGCCACGGTCGGCCCGACCGTGCAGCGTTACCTCACCGGCGACCTTCCCGGTTGACCGAGGCCGCCGAACCCGCACAGAACGCCGGGTGCAGTTGCCGGGCCAGGTCGGCCTGGTCGGCCAGCCGGCGGCCGAAGGAGAGCCGGGCGCGTCGCCGGGCGCCCGGTCGGCCGAAGGTCACCAGCATCCCGTACCTGTCGATCCGTTCGACACGCGGCGCGTGCTCGGCCGGTCCGGCGGCCAGGCCGAGCTGGTGGCGCAGGTAGTCCGCCATCGGCTGGGCGCGTTCCTCGCCCAGGTAGGTGAGCAGCTCCGCCTCGACCGGGTGCAGTGGATCCGGCTCGGCCTCCGCGTACGCCTGGGGGTCGACCCGGCGCAACTCGCCCGCCCGGTGCCAGCGTGCCTCGGCCACCTCGAAGCGGAACAGCTGCAAGCGGGTGCCGACGTCGAGCAGGTCGCCGGTGGGATCCACGGCGGCGAAGTCCACGGCGGCGGCCCGCGCCTCGGCACCGGTCAACTGACGCGCCCACCCGGAGACCAGGGCCCGACCGAGCGACGGCGCTCCGGCGGCGGGCGGCAGGTCGAGCACGTCGAGCGCCACCGCGACCGCACGGTCGTCGACGCCCCGGCCCAGCGCCGCCGCGAGATCGCTGACCACCGGCACCAGCAGCAGCACCCGCCCGTCGCTGTCGGTGGCGTGCCGGACGTGGTGCAGACCGGGCCGGCAGGCCAGGTGGACGAGGCCGGGCAACCGGCCGGCGACCAACGTCCGGACGATCTCGGCGGGGCTGGGCCGCATCACACGACCTCCTTTGAGGTTAGGCTTACCTAACTCGGAGGGTATGACATCGGACCCCGGACGTCTACCGGGTCTGCTCCAACCACGAGGCGTAGAGCAGGGCGTACACCGAGTCGGGCTCGCGGAGCAGCTCGTCGTGCGAGCCACGCTGCACGATCCGTCCCCGGTCCACCACGATCACCTCGTCGGCGTTCTGCGCGGTGGAGAGCCGGTGCGCGATCGCCAGGGTGGTCCGGCCCCGGGTCACCGCGTCCAACGTCCGCTGCAACCGCACCTCCGTGGCCGGGTCCACCGCGCTGGTCGCCTCGTCCAGCACCAGCAGGTCCGGGTCGGCCACGTACGCCCGAGCCAACGCCACCAGCTGGCGCTCGCCGACGCTCAACGCCTCACCACGCTCACCCACCCCGGTGTGCAGCCCGGCGGGCAGCCCGTCCAGCCAGTCGGCCAGACCCAGCTCGGTGAACGCGGCGGCAAGCTGCTCGTCGGTCAGCTCCGGGCGGGCGAAGCGGACGTTGTCGGCCACGGTCGCGTCGAACAGGAAGCCGTCCTGCGGCACCATCACCACCCGGGACCGCAGCGAGTCGAACCGCACGTCGGTCAGCGGCACCCCGGACAGCAGCACCGCCCCGGCGCTGGGGTCCATCAGCCGGGTCACCAACTTGGCGAAGGTGGTCTTGCCGCTACCGGTCTCACCGACCACCGCCACCCGACTCTTCGCCGGGATCTCCAGGCTGACGTCGTGCAGCACGGTCGGCCCGCCCGGGTAGGCGAACCGCACCCCGTCGAAGCGGATGTCCAACGGTCCGCCGGGCAGCTCACGCCCCTGCGTGCCCGGATCGGCCACATCGGGGTCGACGTCCAGCACGTCGAGCACCCGACGCCACCCGGCGATCGCGTTCTGCGCCTCGTTGAGCACCTCGGTGGCGATCTGCACCGGCTGGATGAAGAGCGTCACCAGGAACAGGAACGCGGTGATCTCACCGATGCTCAGCGTACGGTCGGCGCCGAGGAGCACTCCGAGCACCACCACACCGGCCAACGCCAGCCCGGCGGCCAGCTCACCGACCGAGCTGCCGAGGATGCTGATCCGGATCGCCTTCTGCTGGGCCCGTCGTTGACCGTCGATCGCGTCGTCCAGCCGCCGGGCGGTGCGTCCGGCGATGCCGTACGCCCGGATCACCGGCGCGCCGACCACGCTCTCCCCGACCGCCGCCAGCAGGGCTCCGGTGCGCTGCCGGACCACTCCGTACGCCGCGGCGAGCCGTCGCTGGAGCAGCCGGATCACCAGCACCGCCGGCCCGAAGGCGGCGTAGACCACGAGCGTCAACTGCCAGGAGTACGCCAGCATCACCGCCGTGGTGACCGCCAGCTGACCCAGGTTGACCAGCAGGATCACGCCACCCCACTGGAGGAATTGGGTGATCTGGTCGACGTCGCTGGTGACCCGGGACACCAGCGAGCCGCGCCGCTCCGACTGCTGGTGCAGCATCGACAGGTCGTGCACGTGCCGGAAGGCACGGATCCGCACCCCCGCCAACGCCGTCTCACTGACCGTGAACAGCCGACGCATCATCAGGTAGCCGCAGGTCGTCGTCACCACCAGCACCGCCGCGGTGACCGACACGACCGTGAACAACGCGTCCAGGTCCAACCCGCCGACGATGCCCCGGTCGATGCCCTGCTGCACCGCCACCGGTACGGCCACCCGGCCGACCATGTACACCAGCGCCAGACCGAGCGTGCCTGCCAGCCCGACCCGTAGTTCCGGCGAGAGCGCCAGCCCGCGACGCAGCGTCCGCCACGTCGACTCGGCCTGCTCCGGCGCTTGGTCGACGGTCACCGATTCCACCCTTCGTTGGCGCTGACCGGAGCTGGTAGGCGCACTGCTCGTGCTCACCGGTCCACCTCCAGTCCGGAGGCCAGCGGAGTGACCTCGTCGTACGTGTCCTTCCGGTCGTGGTCGACCTCGGCCTGCTCGTACGCGGTGACGAGGTCGGCGTAGCCCGGCACGGTGGCCAGCAGCGTGGTGTGGGTGCCCCGCGCCACCACCCGGCCCTGCTCCAGGTAGATGACCTCGTCGGCGAGGGCGATGGTCGCCCGCCGGTAGGCCACCACCAGGATCGACGCGCCCGGCCCACCGTCGGCCGACGAGCGCAGCCCGGCCAGGATGGCGGCCTCCACCCGGGGGTCGACCGCGCTGGTCGCGTCGTCGAGCACCAGCAGGCGGGGGCGGCCCGCCAACGCCCGGGCGAGCGTGAGTCGCTGCCGCTGACCACCGGAGAGCGAGGTGCCCCGCTCACCGACCATGGTGTCCAGCCCGTCGGGCAGGGCGGCGACGAACCCGTCGGCCTCGGCCAGCCGCAGCGCGGCCCAGACGGCCTCGTCGTCGATGCCGGGTCGGTCCAGCGCGATGTTGGCCCGGACGGTGTCATCGAAGACGAACGGCACCTGGGCGACCAACGCGACGGTGTCGGCGAGCACGTCGGCGGCCAGGTCCCGCACGTCGACGCCGTCGATGCTGACCGTGCCCGACAGCGGATCGACCAACCGGACCGCCAGCGCGGTGACGGTGGACTTGCCGGCACCGGTCGGCCCCACCAGGGCGACGGTCTTTCCGGCCGGGACGGTGAAGGAGACCTCGCCCAACACCTGGGTGCCGGGCAGGTGCGCCTCGGCGGGCTCGTAGGCGAATCCGACGTCGGCGAAGGTCAACGTGGCGGGCTCGGTCACGGCCGGATCCAGCCGGGTGTCGCCGTACGGCATCTCGCCGGTGGCGTCGAGCACCCGGCGGATCCGGTCCCAGCCGGCGACGCTGCGCGGCAACTCGGCCAGCACCCAGCCGATGGCCCGCACGGGGAAGGCCAGCACGGTGAAGAGGAAGGCCACGCTGACCAGCTCGGACACCTCGATGGCCCCCTGCCGCAGCCGGTACGCGCCGACCACCAGCACCGCGAGGGTGCCGAGGCTGGGCAGCGTCTCCAGCATCGGGTCGAAGATGCCGCGCAGCCGCCCGACCGAGATCAGCGCGTCGCGCAACTGACCGGCTCGGGCCGCGAACCGGGCGGTCTCCTGGGCCTCCCGACCCATCGTCTTGACCACCAGCGCGCCGTCGAAGCTCTCGTGCGCGATGCCGCTGACCTCGGCGCGCAGCCGCTGCGCCCGGGCCTGACGCGGAGCCATCCGACGGGAGTACGCCACGTTGAGCGCGAACAGGGCCGGGAAGACGGCCAGCCCGACCAGCGCCAACGCCCAGTCGACGGCGAACAGCGACGCCACGGCGCCGACCAGCATCACCAGCGTGCCCACCGCGAAGGGCAGCGGCGCGATCGGCTGCCAGGCGGCCTCGACGTCGGAGTTGGCGTTGGACAGCAACGTGCCGGTGGCGTTGCGGTGGTGCCAGGACAGCGGCAGCTCCAGATAGCGGCGGGTGACCCGGCGGCGGTAGGCGGCCTGGAGGCGGAACTGCATGTAGCCGGCGCCCAGCCGCCGACCGAAGATGCCGACCACCCGCAGCACGCTCAGCCCGAGCAACGCCGCGGCGGCCAGCGCCAGCGCACCCACCGCGACCGAACCGGTCTCGACGGCCGGCACCACCACCTCGCCGACCACCGCGCCCACCACGAACGCGCTGGCCACCACCATCAGGCCGAACAGCACGCTGCCGGCCACCGCGACCGCGAAGATCCTCGGTTGTTCCCGGATGGCCCGCCCGAGGACGGCCATCCCCCGACCGAGTACCTCCCGACTAGTCCCGCTTGCCACATTCTCCCCCGCCGTAAGCCGCCATAATCCTCCCTCATCCTTACCGCTGCCCGCCGGGTCCGCCGACCCGAGGGGATATGTCCGACGTCACCCTCAACCGGAGGTCCCGCGCTCGGCGGGCGAGGTCGCCCCGACCGGCCTACGATCACTTCATGTCGAGCTACGCCCGATCGGAGCGCGCGGCACTCGTCGAGTCGATGGCCGCCGTGGGCCCCGACGCCCCGACCCTCAACGCGGGGTGGACCACCCGTGACCTCGCCGCGCACCTGGTGGTGCGGGAGCGGCGTCCGGACGGCGCGGTCGGCATCTTCGTCCCGCCGTTGAGCGGGTACGCCGAGCGGGTGCGACGGCAGGTCGCCGCCGGCGACTGGGCCGACCTGCTCGACCAGGTGCGGCGTCCTCCACTGTGGAGCCCGGTGAGCAACCCGCTGACCGACGAACTGGCCAACACGTTGGAGTTCTTCGTCCACCACGAGGACGTACGCCGGGCCCAGGCCGACTGGCAGCCCCGCGAGCTGCCGGACGGGCTGGAGCGGGCGTTGTGGCGACGGGTTTCCGTCCTCGGTCGGCTGGCCCTGCGCCGGTTCCCCGCCCGATTGCTGATCCAGGCGCCGCAGCACGGCGAGCTGACCACCGGACGGGGCGGCGAGACACTGCGGTTGGTCGGCACGCCCGGCGAGTTGGCCATGTTCCTGTCCGGTCGGCAACGCGTGGCGCGAACTCGACTCGACGGGCCCACCGAGCTGGCGGATCGGCTGCGCAACGCCAACCTGGCACTCTAACCCTCTGTGCGGAACCGGTCACGGTGGAATCCCGAAACGTTACGCAGCTCATCGACCGACCGGCATCCCTACTCCCGTACGCTGACCGCGCCGCCTCGTGGGGGGGCGGCGACAGGGAGCGCGATGCGAAGCTTTGTGGTCTCGGCCCTGCGAGAGCCCCCGTTCGCCGGCGTTCGGCACAGTGACACCGAACGCGTGGCCCGAGAGAGCGCGGACTGGGCACAGCGACTCGGACTGATCAGTAACGGGCAGCGCCTACACCAGGCGGACGCCGCCGGGCTCGCCGGTCGAGCCTGTCCGGAGGCCCCCTTGGAGCGCCTGCGACTGCTGACCGACCTGATCTCCTGGCTGTTCGTGATGGACGACGCCTGCGACGAGGACGGCCTGGGTGCCGAGCCCACCCGCCTCGCGCCGACCGTGGCCGCGTTGCTGGACGTCCTCGATCGGCAGGGCGCGCCGGGGCCGGTGCCGCCCGGCGCGGCCGGCACGCTCGCCGCGGGCCTGGCCGACCTGTGTCAGCGGGTACGCGAGCATCGACGTCCGGCCGTGCTGCTGCGATTCCTCGCCGGGATGCGCGAGTACCTACTCGCGCTGCTGTGGGAGGCGGCCAACCGGGAGTACGAGCGGATTCCGCCGGTCGACGAGTACGTCCAGATGCGCCGACACACCGGGGCGGTGTACCCCAGTCTGACCCTGACCGACCTGGCCCTGGACGGCTTTCCGCCGGCCGTGCGCCGAGCCGACCCCCGCTGGGCCACCCTGGAGATCTTCGCCGCCGACCTGATCTGCTGGTGCAACGACGTCTTCTCCTATCACAAGGAGCACCACGACGGGCCGGACGCGCACAATCTGATCACGGTGCTGACCAGGGAGACCGGCGACGAACGGGCGGCAGTGCAGGCCGCCGCCGACCGGTTCAACGACCGGCTCTCGGCGTACCTGGCGGCCGAGACCGACCTGTTGGCCAGCCACGGCGACGCGGTGCGTCCGGCGCTGGACGCCCGACGGAACTGGATCCGGGCCACCTACGACTGGTCACGCGCTGCGGCGCGTTATGCGTGAGACGACCGTTTCACCTACCGGGAACGGGCTGGTGGGATGATCGTCAGGGCTAGCCGATCGCCGGTGACAGGCAATACTCTTCGGTAACGAACACCGACCGTGACGACCGTCACGCCTCCACCCCCGAAGGCGGCTACAGCGATGGCTCTCGATGTACCGTACAGCTCCATTCCTGACATGTTCCTCAAGCGCGTGGCGGCGTCCCCCGACCGCCACGCCTTCGCCCACCCCGGCCCGGACGGACCCGTCTGGTTGACCTGGGCACAGGTATCCCAGCGGGCCAAGGCGATCGCCGCCGGGCTGCACGGCCTGGGCGTCGGTCAGGAGGACCGGGTCGCGATCCTGGCGAACACCCGACTCGACTGGGTGATCGCCGACTTCGGCATCATGTGCGCCAGCGGCGCCACGACCACGGTCTACCCGACCACGGAGGCCGAGGACGCGACCTACATCATCGCCGACTCCGGCTCCAAGGTGCTGTTCGCGGAGAACCCGGACCAGGCGGCCAAGATCGCCGGAGCGGAACTGCCCTCGTTGACCCACGTGGTGCTCTTCGACGGCACGCCCGACGCGTCCGCCGCCGTGCCCCAACTGACCCTCGCCCAACTGGAGGAGCAGGGCGCCCAGCGGCTGGCCGAGGACCCGGAGCTGATCGAGCGCCTGGTCGCCGACATCGGCCCGGACAACCTCGCCACCCTGATCTACACTTCCGGCACCACCGGCCGCCCCAAGGGCGTCGAGCTGCTACACGGCGGCTGGTGCTGGGAGGGCGTGGCGCAGGAGGCCGTCGGGCTGCTCCGCGAAGACGACCTCCAGTACCTCTGGCTGCCGCTGTCCCACTCGTTCGGCAAGACGCTGCTCTGCGGCGCCACCCACGTCGGCCTGCCCACGTACGTCGACGGCCGGGTCGACAAGCTGGTCGAGCTGCTCTCGGTGGTCCGACCGACGCTGATGTGCGGCGCGCCCCGGGTCTTCGAGAAGGTCTACAACAAGTCGGTCACCACCGCGCAGGACGCCGGTGGGGCGAAGGCCAAGATCTTCGCCTGGGCGGTCGGCGTCGGCAAGGAGAAGGTGGCCCTGGAGCAGGCCGGCAAGCCGCTGCCGGGCGGCCTGAAGTTCAAGTACGCCCTGGCGGAGAAGCTGGTCTTCAGCAAGCTCCAGGCCCGGCTCGGTGGCCGCATCCGGGTGCTGGTCTCCGGTGCCGCCCCGCTGAGCCCGGAGATCGCCACCTTCTTCGCTGCGGCGAACCTGCCGATCTCCGAGGGCTACGGGTTGACCGAGACCAGCGCCGGTAACTTCGTCAACCCGCCCGACGGGCTGCGGATCGGCACCGTCGGCAAGGCCATGGGCGACCTCGAGTGCCGCATCGACACCGACGGCGAGATCCTGATCAAGGGTCAGCCGGTGATGCGGGGCTACCACAACCTGCCCGAGGAGACCGCCGCCGCCTTCACCGAGGACGGCTTCTTCCGTACCGGCGACATCGGCAGCCTCGACGACGACGGTTACCTGCGCATCACCGACCGCAAGAAGGACCTGGTCAAGACCTCTGGCGGCAAGTACGTCGCACCGTCGCACATCGAGGGCATGTTCAAGGCCACCTGCCCGTACACCTCGCAGGCGGTGGTGATCGGCCAGGCCCGCAACTACTGCACGATGCTGGTGACCCTCGACCCGGACGCCATCGCCGGGTGGGCGGCCGGCACCCCGCTGGAGGGTCGCCCGTACGCGGAGATCGTCGCCTCCCCCGAGGCCCAGGCCATGGTGGAGGAGTACGTCGCCCAGCTCAACGAGAAGCTGAACCGCTGGGAGACCATCAAGAAGGTCACCATCCTGCCGCGTGACCTCACCATCGAGGACGGCGAGATCACCCCGTCGCTGAAGATCAAGCGCCGTGGGGTGGAGAGCAACTTCGCCGCCGAGATCGACAAGATGTACGCCGGCACCGTCGCCGAGATCTGACGACCGCCGCCGTCGGCCCCGTACCCGTACCTCGGGTGTGGGGCCGACGGCTTTCCGGGGCCGGTCACAGGTGGCGACCGCGCCAGCTGGTCTGCTCGGCCTCGGCGGCGAGCTGCTCCGCCAGCACCGCCTCCCGCACCCGTTGCCGCAGCCTGGCGTCCACCAGGGTCTGCACCGCCACGGCGACCAGCACGGTCACCGCCAGCAGGGCCAACGCGGCCAGCTCCGACAGCCGGGCGGCGACCGGGAACGCGACTCCCAGCACGGCGAACCCGACAAGCGTCGGCCACCGGACCAGCCGGAGCACCCGCCAACCGAGCCCCACCAGGGTGAGCAGATACAGCGCCACCCCGCTGTACAGGACCAGCAGGTCGAATCCGGCGAACCGGGCACCGCCGAGCGGGACGTGGGGACCGGCCACCCCGCCGAGCAGCCCCTTGAGCCCGAGGGCGAACAGGACCGGGCCGGCGACCAACGGCAGGTGCAGGTAGGAGTAGGCGTCCCGGGCCAGCACGGCCCGCACGGACGGCTCCCGGGCCCGGTGCAGCGCCTGCTCCAGCGCTGCGGCGAGCGTGTCGAAGTACGCCCACCACAGCCCCGCCACCACCGCGACGCTGAGCAGCGCCGCGACGAGCACCGGCCAGGTCAACGGCAGCTCGGCGACGGAGTCACCGCCGAGCCCCAGCGCGATGATCGTCTCGCCGAGGGCCACCAGCACGATCAGGGCGTGCCGTTCCGCCCAGTGGCCGGCCGACACCACCGTCCAACCGGTGCCGCGCAGGGCCAGCGCCGCGGTGTAGTCGACGACGAGGGCGACGCACCAGAGCACCAGCCGCAGCCACGCCTCACCGGGATCGTCGGTCAGCCGCTGCGGCACCAGCGCGGCGGCCAGCACCAACGTCCCGACGACGAGACCGCGTACCAGCACCCCGAGGAAGCCTCGGCGCAGCTCGGCGTCGGAGCGGGCCAACCACCCGAAGACCGCCACCGGCACGGCGCGGACCACGCAGTAGCAGACGGCGAAGAGCAACGGGCCGGGCAACCCGCCGGTCGTCTGCCGGAACGCCTGGGGCATGGCGAGGATGAACAGGAACGCCCCGCCCATCGTGCTGAACGCGACGAACGGCAGGACCCCCTGGTCGGTGCGGACCATGTTGCCGAGGGCGGCGAAACCGGCCCAGGCCCACCAGAGCAGCGCCAGCACGACCAGGCCCTGGGCCAGGCCACGCGGGGTGGGGTTCGCCGCGGTGAGCGTGGTGACGTTGATGAACGCGAAGACGAAGACCAGGTCGTAGAAGAGTTCCAGCCGGGTGGGGCGGGACCCGGGAGCACCCGGTCGCAGCCCGCGCGACCACCGCACTCTGCCGATACCGTCCACCCCGGCAGTCTGCCCGGCGCCACCGGGGGGCCGTCGGCGATCGCCTGATCGACGCCCGCTCAGGCGATGACGGGCTCCCGCCACCGGGGCTGCCCCGCCCGGTCCAGGTCGTAACGGACTGCGGCGATGCGTCCGACGGCCTCGACCAGGTCGGTGACCGGCAGGGTGAACGGCAGCCGGAGGAAACGCTCCAGCGTGCCGTCGAGGCCGAACCGTGGTCCGGGCGCCAGGCGTACGCCGGCCTCCTCGGCGGCCCGCGCCAGGGCGCTGGAGATCGGCCCGTCCAACTCGACCCAGAGCGTCACTCCGCCACGCGGCACGGTTACCCGCCACTCCGGCAGCCGAGCGGCCAACGCGTCGAGCAACGCGTCACGCTGCACGGCCAACTGCGCCCGCCGGGCGGCCACGATGGCCGGGGCGACGTCCAGCAGGTGCACCGCGACCAGCTGGTCCAGCACCGGGCTGGACATGTCGACTCCCACCCGGGCTGCGGCCAGCCGCTGCACCTGTGGTGCCGAGGCACGGATCCAGCCGATCCGCAGCCCGCCCCAGAACGGCTTGCTCATCCCGCCGATGCTGATCACCCGGGAGTGCCGGTCGAAGCTCGCCGTCGGCGGCGGCAGGTCCGTCCCGTCCAACGGCAGGTCCACGAACGACTCGTCGATCACGAGATCGGTGCCGACCGCGTGCGCGGTGGCCACCAGCCGCTCCCGCAGCTCGGCCGGCATCAGGTGCCCGGTCGGGTTCTGGAAGTCGGGGATCAGGTAGCCGACGCGGGGCCGCACCTGCCGCAGTGTGCCCAGCAACAGGTCCGCGTCCCAACCGTCGACGTCGGTGGCCAGGCCGTGCGTGGTGACCCGGGCCCGCCTCGCGGCCAGCGCGGCGAGGGCGTTGGGGTAGGTCGGTGACTCGACCAGCACCCCGCCGCCCGGCGCGAGCGCCAACCGCAGGACCAGGTCCAGGGCGTGCTGGGTGCCGTTGGTGACCATGATCTGGTCGGGCGAGGTGGGCAGGCCCCGCGCGGCGTAGTGCTGGGCGATCGCCTCCCGCAGCTCGATGATGCCGATCGGGTGGTACCCGGCACCGCTGAGGTAGCGGGGCAGGTCCTCGGCCGCCGCGCGGGCCGCCGGCAGCAGCTCGGGCGGGGCGGCCAACGCCGCCACCCCGAGGTCGAGCATGTCCTGGTCGTCCAGCGGAGTCCAGAGCCCGTTGGCAGCCACCCGGTGGGTGCCCGGGAGGATGGTCCAGCTACCGGCACCCCGCCGGCTGGCCAGGTGCCCACTGTCCCGCAGCTCACGGTACGCGGCCGTGACGGTGGTACGACTGATCCGCAGCGCCTCGGCCAGGTCCCGTTCGGCCGGCAGGCGTACGCCGATCGGGAGCCGCCCGTCGGCGAGCAGACCGCGGATCGCCCCGGCGAGCGCGGCGTAGTCAGGGCTGCGTCGACGGCCGGGCAGGGCATGCCACTGCCCGAGGAGTCGCGCCAATTGGACTCCGCGCACCTGACTGACCATAGCCACTCTCCTCATATTGGCTCTATCGCGCGGCCAATTGGCCTCTAGGGTGGCATGCGTGGCACTGATTGGCAATCTCCGGCACCGGCCCGTCCGACGGCTCACGCACCTGTTCGTCGGGCTCGTCCTCTACGGCTTCAGCATGGCGCTGATGGTCCGCTCCGGCCTCGGCCTGAACCCGTGGGACGTCCTCCACCAGGGGTTGTCCCGGCTGACCGGCCTGAGCATGGGCACCGTGGTCATCGCGGTGGGCGCGCTGGTGCTGCTGGCCTGGATTCCGCTGCGCCAGCGTCCCGGTCTCGGCACCATCGCCAACGTCATAGTGATCGGCTTGGCGGTCGACGCCACCCTGGCCCTGCTGCCGGCCGGTGGGCCGCTGCCACTGCGGATCGGCCTGCTGGTCGCCGGGATCGTCGGCAACGGCGTGGCCACCGCGCTCTACCTGGGCGCTCGACTCGGACCGGGCCCCCGGGACGGGTTGATGACCGGCCTGGTCGCCCGCCGCCCCGACCTGTCACTGCGCCTGATCCGCACCGCCATCGAGATCGGCGTACTGGCCCTGGGCGCGGTGCTCGGCGGCACGGTCGGCCTCGGCACCATCGCCTACGCGCTGGCGATCGGCCCCCTCACGCAACTGTTCCTGCGCCCGTTCGACGTCGCCGAACCGAACCCGCCGGCACCGGAACGGATCGCGCTGGCCCCGACCACCTGACGACCCAGCGCCACGTTTACATACCGGATCGCAACCGCCCCGTCCACCCCTTTGGACAGTCGGCGACCATGATGCCACTCACTGTCGCAGTACGGCGGTCGGTGTTTTCCTGACGCCGCATCGCCCGGCAGAATCTCCGCATGGGGGACAACGCCTGGCGTCGTACCGACGCATGGATCTTCGTCTCGCTGGTGATCGCCAGCGGCGCCGGACGCCATCGACGATCCACGACCACCCGCCGCCCCGAGGGAGTACGCCTCGCCGACGTGCTCTCCACAGCCGACCACCTCGACCGGAGCATTCCCGCACGGCACGACATCGAGGAGGCGATCCGCCGGTTGCTCGGTGCCGGGCTGGTCGACGTCTCCGACGGCTGGTTCCGACTCACCGCCGACGGTGAGCACCTGTGGCGCTCCCGGCCCAGCGCCGGGCTCGCCACCACCGTCGACACCGTGCAGGGTGTGCTCAGCCGCCGACACAAGCCGGGCAGCGCGGACTGGCACCTCGACGAGCAGGAGCACGCCGCCGCCGTGCAGGAATACCTGGTGCGGTCCATCCCGATGCCCCGCCGGTCCCCCGAGGGGCACTCCGGCCGCGGCTGAGGGCCGCGTCAGCGACCGGCGTCAGCGCACCGGGTGACCCGCGCCGCGCAGCACGTCCTTGACCTCCGCCACGGTCAACTCGCCGAAGTGGAACACGCTGGCGGCCAGCACCGCGTCCGCGCCGGCGCCGATCGCCGGAGGGAAGTGGGCCGCCTCGCCCGCGCCCCCGCTGGCCACCACCGGCACGTCGACGACCCGGCGCACCGCGCCGATGAGTTCGAGGTCGAAGCCGGCCTTCGTGCCGTCCGCGTCCATCGAGTTGAGCAGGATCTCGCCCGCGCCCAGCTCGGCGCCGCGTCGCGCCCACCACACGGCGTCCAGGCCGGTGCCGCGCCGACCGCCGTGGGTGGTCACCTCGAAGCCGCTGGGCGTGGTGCCGGCCGGTGCCCGACGCACGTCGAGGGAGAGCACCAACACCTGCCGACCGAACCGCTCGGCGATCTCCGCGAGCAGCTCGGGCCGGGCGATCGCCGCCGTGTTCACCCCGATCTTGTCGGCGCCCGCGCGCAGCAGCGTGTCCACGTCCGCCACCGTCCGCACCCCGCCGCCGACGGTCAGTGGGATGAAGACCGACTCGGCCGTACGCCGGACCACGTCGAGCATCGTGCCCCGGTCGCTGGCCGAGGCGGTGACGTCGAGGAAGGTCAACTCGTCGGCGCCCGCCCGGTCGTACGCGGCGGCCAGCTCGACCGGATCACCCGCGTCCCGCAGGTCGAGGAAGTTGACGCCCTTGACCACCCGTCCCGCGTCCACGTCGAGACAGGGGATCACCCGCACCGCCACCGTCATGCGTCGAGCCTATCGCCGCCCGTACGACACCGGCGGACAGCACCGGGCCGCCCGGCTGAGCCGCCGGTCACAGCCGCACCAGCATCTTGCCGAGGTTCTCGCCCTTCAGCAGCCCGAGGAAGGCCGCCGGAGCGTTCTCCAGCCCGTCGACGACCGTCTCGTCGTAGGCCAGCGTGCCCGCGCGCAGCCAGCCGGAGACCTCCCGCACGAACTGCTCCCGCAGGTGCTCGTGATCACTGACCAGGAAGCCGCGCAGGGTCAGCCGCTTGCCGATGACCTGGGCCAGGTTGCGCGGGGCGGCCGGTGCCTCGGTGTCGTTGTAGTGCGCGATCATGCCGCAGATCGCCGCCCGCCCGTGCAGGTTCATCGACGAGATCGCGGCCTCCAGGTGCTCGCCGCCGACGTTGTCGAAGTAGACGTCGACGCCGTCGGGGGCGGCATCGCGCAGCAGGTCGCGGACCGGGCCGTCGTGGTAGTCGAACGCGGCGTCGAAGCCGAGCGCCCGCAGTCGCTCGACCTTGGCCTTCGAGCCGGCGCTGCCGATCACCCGACCCGCGCCGCTGAGCCGGGCGATCTGGCCGACCATGCTGCCGACCGCACCGGCCGCGCCGGAGACGAAGACCGTCTCACCCGGGCGCATCGCGGCCACCTCCAGCAGCCCGGCGTACGCGGTCAGCCCGGTCATGCCGAGCACACCGAGGTACGCGGTGACCGGCGCGACGTCCGGCTCGATCTTCCGGGCGGACCTCGCCGGCACCAGTGCGTAGTCGCGCCAACCGAGCCCGTGCAGCACGACGTCCCCCGGGGCGAACCCGTCGGCCTCGCCGCCGACCACCTCACCGACGGCCCCGCCGTCCAACGGTGCGTCCAGGGCGAACGGCGGCACGTAGGAGCGCACGTCGTTCATCCGACCGCGCATGTACGGGTCCACCGACATGTACTGGTTGCGAACGAGCAACTGCCCCGGGCCCGGCGTGGGCACCTCGGTGGTGACGAGCCGGAAGTTGTCCTCCGTGGGCCAGCCCTGCGGGCGCGAGGCCAGGTGGATCTCACGGTTGGTGGGCACGGTGGTGTCCTCTCTCTGCGGGGGTGGTGGCGCGGCCGGGCCGGGGCCGGATCACGGGTTGGCCAGGACCGCCAGGGCCTGCGCCACGGTGAACGCCTCCGTGTAGAGCGCCTTGCCGGCGATGACCCCCTCCACGCCGACCGGCTCCAGGGTGGCCAGGGCACGCAGGTCGTCCAGGGTGGAGACGCCCCCGGAGGCGACCACCGGGGCGTCGGTACGGGCACACACCTCACGCAGCAGATCCAGGTTCGGCCCCCGCATGGTGCCGTCCTTGGTGATGTCGGTGACCACGTACCGCGAGGCGCCCGCCTTGTCGAGCCGTTCCAGCACCTCGTACAGGTCGCCGCCGTCCTGGGTCCAACCCCGCGCGGCCAGCCGCCGACCGCGCACGTCCAGCCCGATCGCGACCCGGTCGCCGTACTCGCCGCAGATCCGGTCGCACCACTGCGGGTTCTCCAGCGCGGCGGTGCCGATGTTCACCCGCGCCGCGCCGGTGGCCAGCGCGGCGCGCAACGAGGCGTCGTCCCGGATGCCGCCGGACAGTTCCACCCGCACGTCGAGTCGGCGCACCATCTCGGCGATCAGGCCCGCGTTGCTGCCCCGGCCGAACGCGGCGTCGAGGTCGACCAGGTGGATCCACTCGGCACCGTCGCGCTGCCACGCCAGCGCGGCCTCCAGCGGGTCGCCGTAGCTGGTCTCGCTGCCCGCGGCGCCCTGCACGAGGCGGACGGCCTGACCGTCGACGACGTCCACGGCGGGCAACAGGGTGAGGCTCATGTGTCTTGTCCCTCTCGCATGGTCAACGGCGGTTCAGGGCGATCACCACGATCACCGGCAGGACGAGCAGCAGCAACAGGATCAGCCCCACGCGCAGCGCCAGGTCGGGCACCAGCAGCCAGATGAGGACGATCGCGGCCAGGGTGAGTGCCACGATGGTGGCCCGCTCACCCCGGGAGTATCTCGGCAGTCGGCCCGTACGGCCACGACGCACCGTCGGCACCACCCGACGGACCAGCGCCCGGCGGCGGGCCCGCCGGGCGGCGGCGCGCTCACGCAGCACCCGCTGGCGTGCCGCCTCCGCCTCACGGACCGCCCGGCGTCGGGCGCGTTCCTTGCTCATCGTGGCTCCCGACGCACGCCACCCACCGGCTCAGCCACCGGCAGGCACGGTGGCCAGCCAGTTGCGCAGCAACGCGGCACCGGTGTCGGCGGACTTCTCGGGGTGGAACTGGGCGGCCGACAACGCGCCCCGTTCCACCGCCGCGACGAAGTCGGCGTCGTGGTGGGCAGTGGTCACCCGGGCACCGGACGCGATCAGCGCGGCGGAGTCGACGACGCCGTACGAGTGGACGAAGTAGAACCGGCTGTCGGCGGGCAGACCGGCGAACAGCACCGAGCCGACCGGCGCCTGCACGGTGTTCCAGCCCATGTGCGGCAGCCGGGCGGCGGGGAGCCGGGTGACCGTGCCCGGCAGCAGGCCCAGCCCCTTGGTGACCACCCCGTGCTCGTCGCCGGACTCGAAGAGGATCTGCATGCCCACGCAGATGCCCAACACCGGACGCCCGGCGGCGACCCGCCCGGCGATCACCGGACCGGCGCCGATCGCCTCGATGCCGGCCACGCAGGCGGCGAACGCACCGACGCCGGGAACGACCAACCCGTCGGCGTCGGCCGCGGCGGCGAGATCACCGGTGACCAGCACATCGGCACCGGCCGCAGCGAGCGCCCGCTCGGCCGAACGCAGGTTGCCGGAGCCGTAGTCGAGGACCACCACCCGACGCCGCGCAGCCGGGGCCACCCCCGGTCGGCCGGTCATGACCCGTCCCCCGGCAGCAGCCAGAGCACGCCCGCGGCGGTGGCCAGCATGGCCAGCAGCGCGGTCACCAGCACCGCGCCCCGGGGCGCTCCCTGCCGGTGCAGGGACAGCGCTCCGCCGACCAGCACACCGGCCAGGATCAGCAGCAGGGTGGGCAGGATGCCGCTCACCGGCGACACCTCCGTCGCGTCGTACCCCGGTCGGTCACAGCGCCCCCTTGGTGCTGGGAATCGCCCCACCGGACGTCGGATCCACGGCGGTCGCCTCGCGCAGCGCCCGGGACACCGCCTTGAACTGCGCCTCGACCACGTGGTGGGCGTCCGGGTTGCCGCCCGGTCGGGCCGCCCGCAGCACGTCCACGTGCAGGGTGATCCGGGCCGCCTGACCGAAGGACTCCCAGATGTGCCGGGTCATGCTGGTCGGGTAGACCGGGCCGATGTACGGCGCCAGGGGCGGCTCGTCGTGCACCACGTACGGGCGGCCGGAGAGGTCCACGGCCGCCCGGACCAGCACCTCGTCCATCGGCACGGTGGCCGAGCCGTACCGCCGGATGCCCGCCTTGTCGCCGAGCGCCTGGTCGAACGCGGCGCCGAGGGCCAGCGCCGTGTCCTCCATCGTGTGGTGCGCGTCGATCTCCAGGTCGCCCACGGTACGCACGGTCAGGTCGAAGCCGCCGTGCCGGGCGATCTGGTGCAGCATGTGGTCGTAGAAACCGACCCCGGTGCTGATCTCGGCTACTCCGGTGCCGTCGAGGTCGACCTCGACCAGGACCTTGGTCTCCTTGGTGATCCGCTCCACCCGGGCGGTCCGGCTCATGGTGTGCCTTTCGTCGATCTCGGCTGCGGGGCGATGGCATCCCCGCGCTGGCTGCTGTCCACGGCGGCGAGGAAGGCGTCGGTCTCGGCGCGGGTGCCCGCGGTCACCCGCAGCCAACCGGGCAGACCCACGTCGCGCACCAGCACGCCGTGGGCCAGCAGCGCCTGCCAGGCGACCGTCTGGTCGCCACCCACCTCGTACAACACGAAGTTGGCGTCGCTGTCGGCGACCCGCAGGCCCCGGCGGCGCAGCTCGGCGACGATCCGGTCCCGCTGTTCGGTGATCTCGGCGACCGTGCCGAGCAGGGCGTCCCGGTGCGCCAACGCGGCCCGCGCGGCGGCCTGGGTGAGCGCGGACAGGTGGTACGGCAGGCGGACCAACTGCACCGCCGCCACCACGGCCGCGTCGGCGGCCAGGTAGCCGAGCCGGCCACCGGCGAACCCGAAGGCCTTGCTCATCGTCCGGGTCACCACCAGCCGTGGCTGTCCGGGCAGCATCGTCAGGGCGCTGACCGTGCCCCGCCGGGCGAACTCCGCGTACGCCTCGTCGACCACCACCATGCCGGGTGCCACGTCGAGCACCGCGCCGATCACCGCCGGGTCGAGCGCGGTGCCGGTGGGATTGTTCGGTGAGCAGAGGAAGACCACGTCCGGTTGGTGCTCACGGACCTGCGCGACCGCCTCGTCGGCGGTCAGCGCGAAGTCCACCCCCCGGTGGCCCGGCACCCACCGGGTGCCGGTGCCGAGCGCCAGCAGCGGATGCATCGAGTACGCCGGGGTGAAGCCGAGCGCACTGCGGCCCGGCCCGCCGAACACCTGGAGCAGTTGCTGCTGGATCTCGTTGGAGCCGTTGGCCGCCCACACCTGGTCGGCGGTGAGCCCGTGACCCAGATACCCGGCCAGGTCGGCCCGCAGCGCCAGCGCGTCCCGGTCGGGGTAGCGGTTGAGATCACGCAGTTCCGCCGTGAGGGCCTTGCCGATCGCCTCGGCGACCGCCTCCGGCATCGGGTGCGAGTTCTCGTTGGTGTTCAGCCGCACCGGCACGTCGAGCTGCGGCGCGCCGTACGGCGACAGCCCCCGCAGATCGTCCCGGATCGGTAGCTCGTCCAGCCCGGTCATGTCGTGGCCCCGGTCGGTGAGACCGGCCCGCTTCCCGCGTCGACGACCTCGTCGGAGAACCGGGCGGTGACCGCCTGGCCGTGCGCCGGCAGGTCCTCCACGTTCGCCAGGGTCACCACGTGCCCGGCGACCTCCCGCAGCGCCTGCTCGGTGTACTCCACCACGTGCACGCCGCGCAGGAACGACTGCACCGACAGGCCGGACGAGTGCCGGGCGCATCCCCCGGTGGGCAGCACGTGGTTGGAGCCGGCGCAGTAGTCACCCAACGACACCGGCGAGTACGCGCCGACGAAGACCGCCCCGGCGTTACGCACCCGCATCGCCCACTCGCGGGCGTCGACGGTCTGGATCTCCAGGTGCTCCGCCGCGTACGCGTCGACCACGGCCAACCCCGCCGCCAGGTCGTCGACCAGCACCACACCGCTCTGCTCACCGCTCAACGCGGTGCCGATCCGCTCGGCGTGCTTGGTGGCCGGCACCAGCCGGGCCAGTTCCCGGTCCACCGCGTCGGCCAGCGCGACCGACGGGGTGACCAGCACGCTGGCCGCGAGGGGGTCGTGCTCGGCCTGGCTGATCAGGTCGGCCGCGACGTGCACCGGGTCGGCGGTGTCGTCGGCCAGGATGGCGATCTCCGTCGGACCGGCCTCCGCGTCGATGCCGACCACCCCGCGCAGCAGCCGCTTCGCGGCGGTCACCCAGATGTTGCCCGGACCGGTGATCATGTCCACCGGGGCACAGTGCGCGCTGCCGGCGGCGTCGACGGCACAGCCGTAGGCCAGCATCGCCACCGCCTGGGCACCGCCGACGGCGTACACCTCGTCGACGCCGAGCAGCGCGCAAGCCGCCAGCACCCGGGGATCGGGCAGGCCGCCGTTGTCCTGCTGCGGCGGGCTGGCCACCACCAGGGACCGGACACCGGCCGCCTGGGCGGGCACCACGTTCATCACCACGGTCGACGGGTACATCGCCAGCCCACCGGGCACGTAGAGGCCGACCCGGTCGACCGGGATCCACCGCTCGGTGACCGTGCCGCCCGGCACGACCTGGGTGGTGTGGTCGACCCGGCGTTGGTCGGCGTGCACCCGCCGAGCGCGGGCGATCGACTCCAGCAACGCCGCGCGGACCTGGCCGTCCAGGGTGCCCTCCGCTGCGGCGATGGCCTCCGCGGGCACCCGCAGCACCTCCGGAGCGACCCCGTCGAAGCGTTCACTGGCCTCGCGGACGGCCGGATACCCATGCTCGCGCACCGCCGTGACGATCGGACGGATGCGCTCGACCGCCACCGAGACGTCGAGCTGGGCGCGAGGCAGCAGGTGGCGCGGGTCACGCACGCCACCGCGCAGGTCGATCCGGTTCAACACGCCTGCGAGTCTAGGCGGCGTCCCGACGAGCCGACCGGTGCGCCCGCTGTCCGGGACGGTGAGCCGGGACACGCCCCGACCCGCCCCAGCGGCTACGCTTGATCACGTGACCGCACGGCTACCGGTGTTCCCGCTCGCCACGGTGCTCTTCCCGGGGCTGGTCCTGCCGCTGCACATCTTCGAGGAACGCTACCGCGCACTGGTCCGACACCTGGTCGCGCTGCCCGAGGGCACCCCACGCGAGTTCGGGGTGGTGGCCATCCGCCGAGGCTGGGAGGTCGCCACCGGTCGCGGCCGGGCCGCGTCCCGGTCTGCGGAGGTCGCCCTGCACGAGGTGGGCTGCACGGCCGAGCTGCGGCAGGTCACCGAGTTGGACGACGGGGGCTTCGACATCGTCACCGTGGGGCGGCGACGGTTCCGGGTGGGCGACATCGACCGCACCTCCGCGCCGTACCTGACCGCCCAGGTGCAGTGGTTGCCCGAGCCGGACGGCCCGGACGAGGCCGCGGACCTGCTGGCGGCCCGGGTGATCTCGGTCTTCCGGCAGTACCTCGGCCTGATCCGGGCCGAGGACGGCCAACTGACCGAGCAGCTACCCGAGGACCCGACGGTGCTGTCCCACCTGGTCGCCGCGACGGCGGCGCTGACGCTGGCCGACCGCCAGCGGCTGCTCGCCATTGACAGCACCGCCGCCCGGCTGCGGGCCGAGCTGCACCTGCTCAACCGCGAGGCGGCTCTGCTGCGCCAGGTGCGGGCGGTTCCGGTGCCGCTGGCGGAGCTGGCGTCGCCCCCGCCGGCCCCGAACTGACGCCGCCCGCCGATCCCGCCGGCCACGACGGGTACGCCGCGAGCCAGGCCCCGTCCGGTTCCGGCTCGGGACGCAACGACGGCCACCGGGACCACCCGGCGAGCAGGGTGTACGTCACCGCGGCAGCGAACGCCGCCAGCAGCAGGTTGCCGTAGGGCATCGGCAGCACCCCGAGGAACAGGTCGATCCCACCCGCCCGCAGGTCCACCGGCTTGCTGAACCGGGTGCCGTCCGGGGCGGTGTCCAGCAGCCGCTGGTATTCGGCCAGTCCGATCCGACGCCCCACCTGCCAGGCGACCAACGCGGCGGCGAGTCCACCGGCCACCGCGACGACCAGCCCGACCGGCCCCCGGTGGCGGCGCAGCAGCAGCCACACGGCGAGCGCGACGAGCACCCCGAACAGCAGCCCGAGCAGGCTGAACCACCCGTCGGCGGCGATCGGCTGTTCCGGTTGTGCCTGGCCGTAGACCGCGCCGTCGCCGCTCTTGACCACCGGCGTGGCCGGTGCGAGCACCGACCAGAGCCAACCCAGCGGCGCCCCCAACACACCCACCACCAGCACCGTCACCGCTGCGGCGGCGGCCAGCCGACCGCGTCCGGCGGTCCGCTCGTCGGTAGCCACCGCCTCGCCGGTCGGCTGGGTCGCCGGTCCGGCTGTCACCTGGTGGGACAACGCCGCCCCGGCGGGGCCCGCCGGTCCGGCTGTCCCCTCCGTGATCGGCTGTGCGGTGCCCGGTTCGGCCACCGGCCCGTAGGGCGACGGCGACCGGTCCGCTGGCGGTCGTGCGGGAGGTTCGGCGGCAGGGGTGGTCGGACTCACCCGATGATCCTCGCAGCAACCGTCACCGGTCGTACACCGTGTCGCCGGAAGTCGCCACCGGCCGCCGGGCGCGTCAGTGACCGAACGCCTCCAGC
Organism: Micromonospora sp. DT48; assembly: GCF_049844495.1. Taxonomy (NCBI): domain Bacteria; kingdom Bacillati; phylum Actinomycetota; class Actinomycetes; order Micromonosporales; family Micromonosporaceae; genus Micromonospora; species Micromonospora sp. DT48. Next base: position 162,348 of record NZ_JBNCLE010000008.1, on the reverse strand, counting down.
ATCGCCGACGCCGCGCGCAACCACGCCTGCCGGGTCTCACCCTGGAGCTGGTGGTATTCGATCGAGGAGCCGGTCTCCAGCGCCGGGTCGTACGGCACCACGGTCACCGCCCGGGTCCGGGTGGCGAAGTGTCGCTCCAGGTCGCTCTGCAACGGCAACCGGCCGGGAGTGGGGCAGGAGATCAGGGTGACCGCGTTGTCGGCCAGCTCACCCATCCCCTCCTCGTGCAGCAGGTCGAGCATCCAGTCCGCACTGAACGCGGCGTCCTCGCGGGGCACCGTGGTCACCACCAGTTGGTCGGCGGCCTGCATGACCGTGCGCCAGTTCGGGCTCTCCACGTTGTTGCCGGTGTCCACACAGATCACGTCGTGGGTGCGACGCAGCAGCTCCAGCACCCGTTTGACGGTGAACTGGTCCAGTCGCTGGGCGAACCGGGGACTCTCCTCACCGGCGAGCACGTCGTACGACCCGTCGGAGGCGTGCCGCAGATAGTCGTCCAGGATCTCCAGCAGCTCGCTGCCCTCCCGGATCTCGATCTGCACGAGATCGGCGACCAGGTGCCGGATCGTACGGGCATGCCGGGCGCTGCCGGCACGCAGCCCGAGCGTGCCGCGCAACTCGTTGTCGTCCCAGGCCAACACCCCCCGGCCGCGTACGCTGCCGATGGTGGCCGCGGCCAGCACGGTGGCCGTCGTCTTGTGCACCCCGCCCTTGGGGTTGGCGAAGGCGATCACCCGGGGAGCGCCCAGGTCACGCCGGAGCACGGCGGCGGCCCGTTCCAGGTCGTTTCCGGCGCTCTGCGCACGCCACTCGATACGCCCCGGGCGACCGGCCACCGCAGGCTGCGCCACGGCCGGTGGTGGCGTCACGGGTGCCGGGGTGGGCGGCGGTGCGACCGTCGCCGAGGGCGGCTGGTAGCCACCGTTGTCCAACAGGGCGTAGCGGGACTCCACCGGCGGCGCGGCGTGCCGGTAGCCGTTGTCCAGCAGGGTGTACCGCGACTCGACAGGTTCCGGCCGACGGGGCTCCGGCACCGCCGGGTACGGCGACGGTCCCGGCTGCCCCCGATAGGGCTGGACGGGACGCGCCGGATCCACCCGGTACGCCGGTTCGGCGCGGTAGGCCGGCTCCTCGCCGTACGGCCGGTCGGCCGGTTGCCCGACGGCCGGTACGCGCGCCGCGTAGCCGGTGCCGGGCCCTCGTCGCGGTAACGGCTCCGGCGGCGGCGAGGCGGGCGCGGAGGGCTCCTCGGCGTGCCGCTCGGTGCCGGGCGGCTCTGCGCTGCGACTGCCGAGGCGGGCTCGGTCGAGCAGCGCCCGCCACCGCGGTGCCGGTTCGGCGGGTCGTCCCCAACCGGTCTCGCTGCCCTCCACGGATCGCCTCCCCAGCGCTTCGGTCTCCGTCTGACAGGCTACGAACGAAAGCCTATTGAGGCCACACCGGGCGGCCCCCAGTTGTGTCGGCGATCGTCACGGTGTCGGGTCCGGGTCGTCTCCGTCGACGGTGTCTGTCGAGGTGGACGGCGTCCAGGTCGAAGCCGACGGCGCGGGCGACGGCGGCGGCGGTGACGAATCCGTCACTTCCGGTGTCGGTGTCGGTGTCGGCGTCGGTACCGCCACGGTCGGTTCCGACGCGGACGGGCTGACGGGGACGACAGGGCTCTCGGTCGGCTCCGGTGTGGTCGCCCGGTCGACCGGCGGCCGGACGACGTCCCGCTGTTCGGGCAACGGCGGGGTGAACACCGTCCGCTCCAACCGCCGCACCTCCGGTGCCGGGTCCACCACCCGTACCCCGGATCGGGCCGCCACGCCACGAAGCTTCGCCGGCTCGGCCCGCACCACCAGCGCGTAGAGACAGGCGCACTCGGCCCGGTACGCGGCCGCCTCCGCCGCCGCGACCCGGGCACCGCTGAGGTACAGGTCGCGCAGTTCGCGTTCCGTTGGCGCGCCGCCACCCAACGCGGTGGCTCGGGCCCGGTAGTCGGCGGCCTCCCGCTCCTTGCGCTCCGCGAGCTTGATCATCCCGGCGGTGACGTCCTCCGGCACCCGCTGGGCCGGAATGCGGACGATCTCGGTCTGCCGCTCCGGCAGCGGCACCCGGCCGAACACGAACGCGACCCCCACGTCCCCGACCACCGCGGCGAGCCGGGACGGGGTGAGGTACTCGGTGAGCGAGACCAACGCGTACGTACCGTCGTCGAGTGACCGGCCGGCCAGCGCGGCCAGGTCGGCCGCGGCGGTCGCCTCGTACCGCGGAATGGAGTCGCCCTCGACCACCCCCACCCGGGTGACCTCGCCGACCGTCTGATCCTGCCCGGGCGGGCCACCGGTGGCGAGCATGGCGGTGGCCAGCACCGTGGCGCAGGAGAGCGTCGCCACCCATCCGAGCAGCGGACCACGGCTCGGACCGTGGCTCAGCCGGGTCACGGTGGCCGCGAGGCGGGGCAGCAGTCGCTGATCCAACTTCCGCAGCAGATCGCCGGCGCGCACGGGCGGTCCCCTCGTCGGTCGGTCGGAACGGGCGGGACGCGTCAGTCGCGGAGGATGTCCAGCACGCGTCTCAGATCGTCAGGGTAGTCGCTGACGAAGCGGACCTCGTCCCCCGTACGGGGGTGCTGGAAGCTCAACTCTCTGGCGTGCAACCACTGGCGATCCAGTCCGAGCCGGGCGGCGAGCGTCGGATCGGCACCATACGTGAGGTCACCCACACACGGGTGCCGCAGCGTCGAGAAGTGCACCCGGATCTGGTGGGTGCGGCCGGTCTCCAGCCGCACGTCGACCAGGCTCGCGGAGGGAAACGCCTCGATGGTGTCGTAGTGGGTGATGCTCGGTTTGCCGCCGGACACCACCGCCCAGCGGTAGTCGTGGTGCGGGTGCCGGTCGATCGGCGCGTCGATGGTGCCGCGCAGCGGATCCAGGTGCCCCTGCACCACCGCGTGGTAGCGCTTCTCCACCTCCCGGTACTTGAAGGCCCGCTTCAGCGCGCTGTACGCCTGCTCGCTCTTGGCCACCACCATGATCCCGGTGGTGCCGACGTCGAGCCGGTGCACGACGCCCTGCCGTTCGGCGGCGCCGCTGGTGGCGATCGTGTGCCCGATCGCGGCGAGCCCACCGATCACCGTCGGGCCGGTCCACCCCGGGCTGGGATGCGCGGCCACGCCGACCGGCTTGTCGACCACCACGATGTCCTCGTCGGTGTACACCACCCGCAGGCCGGGCACCGCCTCAGCCACCACCACCGGCGCCCTGGCCGGCGGGGGCAGTGTCACCTCCAGCCAGGAACCGGCCCGCACCTTGTGCGAGTTGGGCCGTACCGCGCCGTCCACCAGCGCCTCACCGGCGTCGATGAGCGCGGCGGCGGTGGTCCGGGAGAGGCCGAACAGCCGGGCCACGGCCTGGTCCAGCCGCATCCCGTCGAGCCCGTCGGGTACCGGCAGGCTGCGCTGGTCGCCGCCGGTGGCGAAGGCGGCGGTCATGCCCGCTCCCCCCGTCCGCCGTCGCCGTCGCCCGGTTCGCCGGCCCCGGCGGGCTGCCGGTCGGCGGCGCGGTCGTCCGCCGACTCGGTGTCGGCGCGCCGGTCGTCGGCCAACGCCCGGGTGCCGTCGCGCTGGCGGCCGGTGAACTCCAGCACCACGGCGAGCAGCACGCCGCAGACCAGGGCGCTGTCGGCCACGTTGAAGATCGGAAAGACCCGGCCGTACGGGTCGAAGACGCTGAACATGTCGACCACGTGCCCGACGAACCAGCCCGGTGCCCGGAAAATCCGGTCGAGCAGGTTGCCGACCACGCCGCCGACCACCAGGCCCAGCGAGATCGCCCACGGCACCGACCGCAGCGTCCGCGCCATCCAGGCGATCCAACCCAGCACCCCGATCGCGATGATCGGGAAGATGAAGGTGTAGTCCTTGCCGAGACTCCAGGCGGCCCCGCTGTTGCGGGTCAGCGACAGGTAGAGAGCGCCACCGAGCAGCCGCACCGGCTCGCGGTCACTGAGCTCCTGGAGCGACAGGTGCTTGGTCAACAGGTCGACGGCCAGCGCGAACGCCGCGAGCGAGAGCAGGATCGTGACGGCCCGGCGCCGCGAGCTCGTGGCGGTGCCTGGCCCGGTGGTACCGGATCCCGCGGGTGGTGCTGCGCTCATCTGCTCCCCATCGACGATCGTGGCGGTGCCGTCGCACCGCCACGCACGGACGCCGGGAAGCGTACCGTCAGCGCCGCTCCTCCAGCTGCTTGCAGGTCACGCAGAGGGTGGCCGACGGGAAGGCGGCCAGCCGCTCCACCGGGATGGGGTTGCCGCACCGCTCGCACCAGCCGTAGCCGCCCTCGTCGAGACGCTCCAGGGCGCGTTCGACCTGCGTGATCCGTTCCAGGATGCTGTTGGCGAGAGAGATCTCCTGCTCCCGCTCGAACGTCTTGGTACCGGTGTCGGCCTGGTCGTCCCCGGCCGAGTCGGTGAGACGGTCGCGCTGTAGCTCGGTGATCTCGCTCAACGTCTGATCGTACTCGGCGCGCAGTTCCTCATGCCGCGCTGCCAGCGCGGCTCGGATCTTCTCGGTCTCCGCGGCGCTGCGGGTGGACTTCGCCGCGGACTTGCGGCCGGCGGTCCTGGTGTCGGTGGGCTTGGCCATCGTCGCTCCCTCGGCCACGGAGCCGCGGTGAGTCCGCGACGCCTCGACAGGGGCCGCCGATATCGGCCGCCCCAGGTACAAAACGGGCGCGCGGCCATGTTGGCCGCGCACTCCGGAGGTTGGCAAGGATACGGAACGTAAGGGCGTCCGACAACGTGCCGCACCGAAACACCCGGTCCACCCTGATTACTGCCATTTCAGGGCAAAGGGAACGCTAGCAGAAGAGCACCACTCAACCGGCCTGTTCCGCACCGTCCCGTAGCCGGTTCAGCCGGCCGACCACCTCCGGTCCGGACGGGGTGACCAGGAAGAGCTTGTCTCTGCTGGCCGCACCGGTACGCAGTGACACGGCGGCGGGTCGGACGCCGAGCGCGGCGGCCAACGCGCGCCGGGCCGCCTCGGTGGCCCGGCCGTCAGCCGCTGGCGGATGCACCGCGATGACCAGGGCGGGACCATGCGGGCCGTCGAACCGGCCGCCCACCCGAGCCCGCGACGACCCCGGTTTCACCCGTACGGCGACAGTGAGCGAATCGTCCATCGAGCGACTCAGCGGTGTTCAGCTTCTGACAGCAACACCGCGTTCGGTGTGCAGTGCGCGCAGGGGGTGAAGCCGAGTTCGACCGCCTCCGCGACGGGAAGCGGTTCGTGCTTTCGGCCGACCAGGTGCGGACACTGGTCGAGGTGGTAACGCGGCCGACCGTCGACGACCCGGACGTCGTCCGTCAGGCGAGCCACCCGGGCCGCCTGCTCCGCGCTGAACTCCTCGGCAGCGGGTTCGTCGTCGTACCCGTCGACGGCGCTCGACCGCTCGCCCGGCTCGGCCACCGGCGAGCCGGGTGGTTGCCGCCACCCGGCATCGCCGGCGTCGAAGTCTGCGGAGGTCTGTTGGGTCGGAATGCTCGGCTCACGCGCTCCGCGACGCGCGTGGCCGGTCGGGCCGCTGGTGGCGGCCGAGGCGCGGCCGGCCGCCTGGCGAGCACCGGCGACCAGTGCCACGGCGGCCAGCAGGCTGGCCCCGATCGAGACGACCAACAGCGGGCTGGAGCCCCCGGCCAAGCCGAAGACCAGCAGCACCACCGCGACGAGGATGAGCGCGAGACTGATGACTATCATGGCTCACCCTCGCCGTGTCGTACCGATGAGGCAGGGCCGGTGATCGCCGCGTCGGCGGCGGTCACCAACCCGGTTCAGCGACCGGCCTCAAGCGCGCCGGAGCGGCCCCCGCCGTAGGATCCGGCGAGCCCCGCCGCAGCGAGACCGTTGCCGGCGGCCCGGCCACCTTCGCCGCGGGTCATCTCGGCCTCCAGGCCCTGCCCACGACCGTCGAGGTCCCGCAGCTGGCTCTCCAGGTACGCCTTGAGCCGGGTGCGGTACTCCCGCTCGAACTGCTTGAGCTCCTCGATGTGCTTCTGCAACGCGGTGCGCTTGGCGTCCAGGCCGCCCATGGCCTCCTGGTGCCGCTGCCGGGCGTCGCGCTCCAGCGCGTCGGCCTTGGCGCGGGCTTCGCGGGTGACCTCCTCGGCCTTCGAACGGGCCTCGGAGAGCAGCTGGTCGGCCTCGCGACGAGCGTCGGAGACGTGGTCGTCGGCGGTGCGCTGGGCCATCATCAGCACGCGCAGCGCCTGCTGCTCGCCGTCACCGCCGGGCACCGCGCCACCGACACCGACGGCACGGACCTGCTCCAGCTCGGCCTGCATGGCGCGGGCGGCCTGCTCGGCGGCGGCCTTGTCGCGCTGCACCCGGTCGAGCTGGGCTTTGACGTCGTTCAGCTCGGCCGCGAGGCGGGCGTCGCCACCGGGACCGGCGGGGGCACCGCCCCGCCCGCCGCGCTCCACCTGGGCGCGCAGCTCGTTGTTCTCCTCGATCAGGCGGGCGAGTTCGCGCTCGACCTCGTCCAGGAAGGCGTCGACCTCCTCCTCGTCGTAGCCCCGCTTGCCGATCGGCGGCTTCTTGAAGGCGACGTTGTGGACGTCGGCCGGGGTCAGCGGCATCGAAACTCCTCGGGTCAGTTGCGGCCGCGATAGCGCGTCGGTCATCAGGCGGTCCTGATGATCGCCGGCTCTAACACAAACCTCATCAGCACGAACAGGATAACCAGGAGCACAAGGGAGGCCAGGTCGATGCTCACGGTACCAATTCGCAGCGGAGGGATCACACGCCTCAACGCCCGGAGCGGGGGATCAGTGACGCTCCACACGGATTCCAGTCCGGCTGACGCTCCCCGACCGGGCTGCCAACGCCGGCCGTACTGCAACACCGCGCTCAGTACGAACCGCGCCAACAGCACGATCAGGAAGATGTACGTGGTCAGGTAGAGAACCTGTAGCAAGATCGACAACACGGCAGGCGATGTCCCTCAGGTCGGGCGGGTCAACTCAGGCTGAAGAACCCACCCTCAGCGATCTTGGCCTTGTCCTCCGCGGTGACCTGGACATTGGCCGGTGAGAGCAGGAACACCCGGTTGGTCACGCGCTCGATCGTACCGCGCAGGCCGAAGGCCAGCCCGGCGGCGAAGTCCACCAGACGGCGGGCATCCGCCTCATCCATCTCGGTGAGGTTGATGATCACCGGCACCCCGTCGCGGAAGTGCTCACCGATCGTGCGCGCCTCGCGGTAGGTGGTCGGGTGCAGCGTGGTGATCTGGTAGCGCTGCTCCTCCTCCGGCGCCAACGCACGCTCCCGTGGCTGCGCCTGCGGTGCCAGGGCGAGGTTGTCCCGGGTGTGGTAGGTCAGCGCACCGGACGGCTCGCCGGTGGACCGGGTGATCGACCGTACGCTGGACCGCTCGGCCCGCTCCGGGCGCTCGGACTCCACCCGCTCGGGCTCGCCCAGCCGGCTCGGCCGCTCACTCAGGCGCCCACGCTCACCCAGCCGTGGCCGAGGTGCCGGGGGCTCCTCCGCCTCGTCCTCCTCGTCGGCGAACTCCTCGGCGTACCGGCTCTGCCGGTACCGCGACTCGCGGTAGCCACCCTTGTCGTAGCCACCGTCGTCGTAGGCCCGCTCGTCGTCCTCTTCGACCAGTCCGAGCCAGACCCCCGCCTTGCGCAGTGCACCCATCCCCGCGCCCTTCCCGTCCGCCGTGCGGCACGCCCCCGCCGTGTCGCCTGTCGCGAGTGGACATCCCTGCCCACCGGACAGGAACGGCAATCCCTGACGCACAATTCGCGTTGCACGTCACACCCCCCGTTGCCGGGAAGGCCGTTCCCACAAACAACACTGATGTAATTTGCTTCCCTCGCGGCCAGGCTACCGCAGCGTGGGACGCATTCCGAGCAACGCGCTGCCGACGCGGACATGTGTCGCGCCGTGACCGATAGCCGTCTCCAGGTCGCCGCTCATGCCGGCGGACAACGTCGTGGCCTGTGGATGGTCAGCCCGGACCAGTGCGGCGACGGTGGCCAGCCGGGCGAACGCTCGCTCCGGCTCCCAGCCCAGCGGCGCCACCGCCATCAGACCGGCCAGTCGCAGCCCACCGGCGGTGGCCACCGCCTCGGTGACCGGACCGAGGCCGACGTCCGGATCGGCCGAGTCCGGCACGGCGCCGCCCCGCGCCGCGTCACCGTCGATGCTGACCTGGACCAGCACGTCCAACGGCCGCTCCCGGCCGACGGACGTGACGCCCGCGTCCAACGCGGACGCCAACCGGACGCTGTCGACCGACTGCACCATGTCCGCGTACCGCAGCACCGACTTGACCTTGTTGCGCTGCAACCGGCCGACGAAGTGCCAACGCGGGGCGACACCGGCGGCAGCGACCTCGGCCGCCTTGGGTGCCGCCTCCTGGTCGCGGTTCTCCCCCACGTCGGTCACGCCGAGGCCGACCAGCGTCACCACGTCGGCCGCCGGGTAGGTCTTGGTCACCGCGATCAAGGTCACCTCGGTCCGGTCCCGGCCGGCGGCGGCGCAGGCGTCGGCGATCCGGGAACGTACGCGCGCGAGCCCGGCGGCGATCTCCGCGCGCCGGTCGGCTCTCGCCGGGGCTTGACTGTCAGTCATCGGTGCTGTTCAGGACCCGTTCTTCAGGAAGTCAGGCACGTCCACATCGTCGAAGAGCACCCGGCGCGGCGACTGCGGCGTGGTCGGCGCGGCGGGCGACGGCAGGATGGGGGTGCTCGGCTGCGCGGGCTGGTTCTGGTTGGTCTTGCGGGCCGGCTCGGCCGCCTTGTACGCCGGCGTGCCGCCGTCGAAGCCCGCCGCGATCACGGTCACCCGCACCTCGTCGCCGAGCGCGTCGTCGATGACCGCACCGAAGATGATGTTCGCGTCCGGGTGCGCCGCGTCGGTGACCAGCTGCGCCGCGTCGTTGATCTCGAACAGACCGAGATCGGACCCACCGGCGATGGAGAGCAGCACGCCCCGGGCACCGTCCATGCTCTGCTCCAGCAGCGGGCTGGAGATGGCGGCCTCGGCGGCCTCGACCGCGCGGTTCTCGCCACGGGCGCTACCGATGCCCATCAACGCGCTGCCCGCGCCGCTCATCACGCTCTTGACGTCGGCGAAGTCCAGGTTGATCAGACCGGGCGTGGTGATCAGGTCGGTGATGCCCTGGACACCGGAGAGCAGCACCTGGTCGGCCGTGCGGAAGGCGTCCATCATGCTGATGTTGCGGTCGCCGAGCGCCAGCAGCCGATCGTTCGGAATGACGATCAGGGTGTCGCACTGGTTGCGCAGCTCGTCGATGCCGGCCTCGGCCTGCACCTGACGGCGCTTGCCCTCGAAGGAGAACGGGCGGGTGACCACACCGATGGTCAACGCCCCGAGCTTGCGGGCGATGTTCGCCACCACCGGCGCGCCACCGGTGCCGGTGCCACCGCCCTCACCGCAGGTCACGAAGACCATGTCGGCCCCCTTGAGGACCTCCTCGATCTCGTCTCGGTGATCCTCGGCGGCGTTCTTGCCGACGTCCGGATTGGCGCCCGCGCCCAACCCACGGGTCAGCTCGCGACCGACGTCCAGCTTCACGTCGGCATCGCTCATCAGCAACGCCTGCGCGTCTGTGTTGATCGCGATGAACTCGACGCCCTTGAGCCCAACCTCGATCATCCGGTTGACGGCGTTGACGCCGCCACCCCCGATGCCGACGACCTTGATGACCGCCAGGTAGTTGTGCGGAGGTGTCATCTCCGGTCCTTTCCCTTCGAGATCGGCTACTCCCCGACCGGCTACGGCCTGGCCGGACCGACGGTCGACGCAGCTACCACCACCGAGGTCGAGAGGTAAACCCTCACCCTCTACTAGAGGGTTAGAGTTATGTCAACCACTGATCCTCTTCGGGGCAACGTAAGCGCAGCCGAGCGATGAGCCAAGGACCTTTCCGGCGTGTCGCCGGTCTAGCGAGACGGCTCACCCCTGATCGGCCACTCATCGGAAGGTGACCACGTCCGGTGCGCTCACGTCGATCCGGGCCGCGTCCTGGTCGAGCAGCGCGGTGGCCACCCGCGCCTTGTCCGGACCACGGGTCGCGTCGCCCCAGAACACCGTACGGTCGTCGCGCAACGTCAGGCTGATCCGCGCCAGACCCTCCACACTGACCTCGACCAGGTGGTCGCGCAGCTCCGGGGTGAGCGCGCCGAGCACCTCCAGACCCGCCTGGGTGTCCGGATCCTCCGGGCCGGGCGAGGCCAGCCGCACCAGCGGCAGGTCGGCCGGTCGATCCGGGACCGTCTGGAACACCACCCCGGCTGCGTCGATCACCACGAACTGCTCCCCACGCGGCACCACCGCCACCCCGGTGCGCTCGGTCAGCCGCACCACCAACGCGTCCGGCCAGTCCCGGGTCACGGTGACCCGCTCCACCGGCGGCAGGGCGCCGATCCGGTCGGCCAGCTCCGCCAGGTCGACCCGGGCCAGCGGAGCACCGTCCGGCACCCCCGCCGCGTCGCGCACCTGCACCGCCGTCACCAGGTCGGCACCCTCCACCCGCATCTCACGTACCCCGAACAGGCCGGTGCTCAGCAGCGTCCACGCCACCAGCCCCGCCACCGCCAGCAGGCCACCGAGCACCGCCCAGGGCAGCGCCGCGCGCATCCGACGACGCCGGGCGCGGGCCATGAACCGCCGGGTCGAGGCGGGCACCGCGTCCCTGCCCGCGCGTACCAGCTGCCACCTGCGGACGGGGCGACGCCCGGCGGCACCGTCCACACCGGTGCCGCGCCCACGGGCCGGGCCGGGACTCATTCCGCGACAGGCGCCGCGCCGTCCACACCGACGGCGTCAGGCACGCTGCCCCCGATGCTCGTCGACCCGCCGGTCACCCCGCCGGGGACGGTGTCGGTCGACGCCTGCGCACCGGCGGTGCGCGCCGCCAACGCGGCCAACAGTTCGTCGCCCATCAGCGAGATCGGTGGGGCCCCCATCGTCACCACCACGTCACCGGACCAGGCCCGACGGGCCACCTCGGTCGGCACGGCCTCCCAGGTGTCGACGAACACCTTCCGCTCCGCCGGCAGCGGCACCGCCTCGATCAGGGCCGCCGAGCCCTCGCCGGGGCCGCGCTCCTCGCCCGGCCCGAAGACCTCCAGCAGCACCAACTCGTCGGCGATCGCCAGCGCCTCGGCGATCTCCGCCTGCAACTCGCGGGTGCGGTAGAGCCGGTAGGGCTGGAAGACCACGATCAGGCGGCCGTCGCCGGCCACCTCGCGCAGCGTCCGCAGGGCCAGCGTCATCGAGGTCGGATGGTAGGCGTACTCGTCGTAGACCAGCACCCCGTCGGCGACGCCCTTGCGCTCGAAGCGCCGACGCACCCCCGGGAAGGCCGCGAGCGCGGCCTCCACCGCCGGCAACGGCAACTCCAGCAGGTACGCCGCCAGCACCGCCGACGCGCTGTTGAGCCCCATGTGCCGACCCGGCACCGGCAGCCGGAACTCGCCCAGCGAGCGGCCGTCGATGTGGGCCAGATAGCGCACTCCCCGCGCCGAGGAGGCCATGTCGGTCAGCCGCAGGTCGGCGTCCTCGGCCTCGCCGTAGGTGTAGACCCGACGCCCCTCGGCGCGCAGCGTCGCCGCCAACCGGCGGCCGCCCACGTCGTCGGCGCAGGTGATGATGAAGCCGTCCGGATCGGTGAGCCGGGCGAACTCGGCGAAGGCCGCCTCCAGGTTCGCCAGGTCGCCGTAGGTGTTCAGGTGGTCCGCCTCGATGTTCGTCACGATCGAGACGAAGGGCCGGTAGATGAGGAAGGAGCGGTCGCTCTCGTCGGCCTCGACCACGAAGTACTCGCCGGTGCCGTGGTGCGCCCCCGAGCCCCCCTCGGAGATCTCCCCACCGATCACGAAGGACGGATCCGCCCCGGCCTGCTGAAGCACCATGGTGACCATGGAGGTGGTGGTGGTCTTGCCGTGGGTTCCGGCGACGGCCACGGTACGACGACCGGTCATCGCCGCCGCCAGCGCCTCCGAACGGTGCAGCACCCGCAGCCCGCGCCGACGCGCCTCGACCATCTCCAGGTGGTCCGCCGGGATCGCCGAGGAGTACACGACCGTGTCGACCCCGTCGAGATTGCTCGCCTCGTGCGTCATGTGGACGGTCCCACCGAGCGCCCGGAGGCCGGCCAGCGACGGCCACTCCCGCAGCTCACTGCCGGAGACCGGCAGGCCCCGGGTGAGGAAGAGCCGGGCCAGCCCGCTCATACCGACCCCACCCACCCCGATCAGGTGGATGTGACCGAGGTCCTCGGCGGTCAACGTGCCCGCCGGGCTGAACGTGGTCATCGGGACCAGCCTTTCGTTCGCGACTGCGGGGCTCGCACAACCGGCTCACTCCTCGCGCTCACCGGGAGACCGCCTCGTAGACGAAGTTGAGCAGCGCCTCGTCCCCGTCGCGCCGGCCGTAGGCCGCGGCGGCGTTGCCCATCGCGTGCAGCCGCTGCGGGTCGCGGATCAGCGGGATCACCGTGCGTTCGAGCCAGTCGGGGGTGACCTCGGCGTCGTCGACGAGCAGACCACCGCCGGCCTCGACCACCGGCAGCGCGTTGCGTTTCTGCTCCTGGTTGCTGTGCGGGTAGGGCACGTAGATGGTCGGCAGCCCGATCGCGGCGACCTCGGCACAGGTCATCGCCCCGCCCCGACCGAGCATCAGGTCCGCCGCCGCGTACCCGGCATCCATGTCGGACAGGTACGGCAACGTCACGTACGGCACCGGCAGGTCGGTCGGGATCGACACCGGCTCGTTGCGGGCACCGATCACGTGCAGCACCTGGACTCCGTTGCGCGCCAACTCCTTCGCCGCCCCGGCGACCGCGAGGTTGATCGACCGGGCGCCCTGCGAGCCACCGGCGACGAAGAGCACCGGCAGGTCGGGGCGGAGCCCGAAGTGGGCCCGCGCGGCGTTACGCATCGCCGCCCGGTCCAGCCCGGCGATGCTGCGCCGCAGCGGCACACCGACCACCCGGGCGTCGCGCAGCGACTCGGCCTGGGCCGGCTGATGCGGGAAGCCGACCGCCACGTGTTTGGTGAACTTCATCCCCAGCCGGTTGGCCACCCCCGGGGGCACGTTCACCTCGTGGATCACGATGGGCATCTCCCGCCGCCAGGCGGCCAGGTAGGCCGGCACCGAGACGTACCCGCCGAAGCCGACCACCACGTCGGCGCGTACCTCGTCGATGACCTTGCCTGCGGCGCGGGCCGCGGTCCACATCCGGCCCGGGGTACGCACCAGGTTCATGTTGATCGACCGGGGCAGTTGGTAGGCCGGGATGTTCCGCAGGTCGTAACCGGCCGGTGGGATCAGCTCGTTCTCCAGGCCCTTGGGTGTGCCCAGGCAGGTGATCCGGACGCCGGGGTCATGCCGGCGCAGGCAGTCGGCGAAGGCGAGCAGCGGGTAGATGTGCCCCCCGGTGCCACCTCCTGCGAGCACCACCGAACGCAGCGGACCCATCAACGTCTCCTTTCGTCCGCCGACCCGCCACGACCCCGGCCGTCCCGGGTGCCACGCGGTGCGGCCTGGTCGTCCCTGCGCCGCTTGCGTGCCTGGGGCACGGCACCCCGGCCGGTCGACGGCGGCGCGACGCGGCGCCGCCGGCCAGGAAGCGGCGGCAACGGTGCCCACACTAGTCGGACCCACCGGGCCGGCGGACGGGCATGCAGGGCCCGTGCCGCATCCGGTTCGGCGCGGGCGAACGAGGCCAGCATGCCGACCGCCGCGAGGGTGACCACCAGGGCGCTGCCGCCGTCGGAGATGAAGGGCAGCGGTACGCCGGTCAGCGGCAGCAGCCCGATCACCCCGCCGATGTTGATGAACGCCTGACCGACCAGCCATGCGGTGGCCCCGGCGGCGGCCAACCGGCGGAACGGGTCCTCGACCCGGCGGGCGATGCGCAGGCCGGTGTAGCCGAGCACGGCGAAGAGCGTGACGATCACGACGCAGCCGACCACCCCCAACTCCTCGGCGATCACCGCGAAGATGAAGTCGTTCTCCGCGGCCGGCAGCCAGGCCCACTTGGCCCGCCCCTGACCCAGCCCGGTGCCGAACCAACCGCCGTTGGCGATGGCGTACCGGGCCTGGACCATCTGGTAGCAGAGTTCCACCTTGCAGTCGTCCAACGGCGGCGGGTTGAAGAAGACGGTGAGCCGGGCCAGACGGTAGTTCTCCTCGCCCCGGACCCCGGAACCCGCGCCGAGCGAGGCGACCGCGATCAGCAGGCCGATACCGACCAGCCCGATCGCGCTGAGCGCGGCGAAGACCCGCAACCGCACCCCTGCCGCCCAGAGCAGGCCGACGACCAGCGCGAGTAGGCAGAGCATGCTGCCCAGGTCGTTGTAGCCGACCAGGACGAACAGCAGCCCGACCACCGGGAAGAGCGGCGTGGCCAACTCCCGCCACCAGCCCAGCGCCGCGCCCTTGCGGGCGAGCACGTGCGCCCCCCACAGCACCAGCGCGAACTTCGCCAACTCCGACGGTTGCAGGCTGATCTCGCCGATGTACAGCCAGAGCAGTCTGGCCTCCAGCGGGCCGATCTTCGCGTCGCCGTCGGTCAGCCGCCCGTACGCCACCAGCAGGTTGAGCAGCACCAGCAGCCCGACCGCGACTGCCAGGGTCGGCCGACCCAGGGCCCGGTAGGTGCGTGCCGGCAGCCGCTGGCAGGCCCAGAACGCGCCGATGCCGATCACCGCGAAGATCGCCTGCTTGGTCAGCGACGCCGAGGCGTTGCCGCCCTCGGCGTAGTCCCGCACGCTGGTGGCCGAGAAGACCATGGTCAGCCCGATCAGCAGCAGCAGACCCGCGCTGGCCAGCAGCAGATGGTAGGAGGCCAGCGGCCGGGACAGCAGGCCTCGCAGCGCCGCCAACGACCCCACCGCGTCCAGCCCACGCAACGCCCCGTCGGCGCGTGCCGTACCGGATCCGTCGGCGGCCCGGCTCGCGGCGGTCGCGGCCCCGGCCCGGCTTCCGCCTCTGACCGTCGTGGCACCGCCCGCTGCCGACCCGACCGTGCCGTCTCCTTCTCGCGCCTGCCCCACAGCGCCATCATCGCCGTTTCCGGCACCCGACACAGGCGGTACGCCCCGGTCGGCGTGTCGCACTTGCGTCGCCTCTCTCCACCGCCCCCGTCGGACGGCTTGATCAAGAGTTATGGGTCGGGATCCGCGCGGATCCCGACCCATGACTCCATCGACGCCGTCCGGCGGGTCGGTCAGCCCATGTTGGCCAGGAAGTCGCTGTAGAAGAGACCGAGGGCGATGGCCACCCCGATGCCGGCGATGATCCAGAACCGGACCACGATGTTGACCTCGCTCCAGCCCGCCAACTCGAAGTGGTGCTGCAACGGCGACATCCGGAACACCCGCTTGCCGGTCGTCTTGAACGAGATGATCTGGATCACCACCGACATCGTGATGATCACGAACAGCCCACCGATGATCAACAGCAGCAGGATCGTACGGGTCGACATCGCCATGCCGGCGATCAGGCCACCGAGGCCGAGCGCTCCGGTGTCGCCCATGAAGATCCGGGCCGGGGAGGTGTTCCACCAGAGGAAGCCGACACAGGCACCGGCCGCCGCTCCGGCGATCAGCGCGATCTCCAGCGGATCCCGCACGGTGTAGCAGTAGTTGTCCGGATTCGCGGTGTACGCCGGGTCGGCGCACCAGTGGCGGTACTGCCAGAACGCGATCACCGCGTACGCGCCCAGCACCATCACCGAGGCCCCGGTGGCCAACCCGTCGAGCCCGTCGGTGAGGTTGACGCCGTTGGTCGCGGCCATCACCACGAAGATGAAGATGATCACCGCGCCGATCTTGGTGACGTCCAGGGCCGGGATGTCCCGGATGAAGCTCAGCATGGTGCTGCCGACCGTCTCGGTGTTCGTCACCGCCCCGGTGGCGTCGGTCATGGTGGAGGGGAACCAGAGCGCGACCACCCCGAACACCGCACCGACCAAAATCTGCCCGAGCAGCTTGCCCCGCGCGCTGAGACCACCGCTGTGCCGCTTGCGCACCTTCAGGAAGTCGTCGATGAAGCCGACCGCGCCGCAGAAGACCATCAGCCCCAGCAGCACCAGCGCCGTGATGGTCGGCTCGACCTGGGCGATCTGCGCGTCCGGCAGCGTGGTCAGGGCCAGGTGACCGGCCACGTACGCGATGACGGTGGCGAGGATGAACACCACGCCGCCCATCGTCGGCGTGCCCTTCTTGCCCTGGTGCATCTGCGGGCCCTCGGCCCGGATGGGTTGCCCCGCCTTGAGCCGGGTGAAGACCCGGATCGCGATCGGGGTGCAGAACAGCGAGACGAGGAAGGCCACTCCGATGGCCACGATGACCGCTCTCACGCGGCGCCACCCTCGGCCGACACCGACGAACCCGAGTCGTTCCCGACGGCGTCGACGCGCAACGCGTCGGCCACCTCCCAGGTCCGATACCGGGAGCCCTTCACCAGGACGACGTCGCCCGGCCGTAGCTCGCTGCGCAGCACCTCGACGGCCGCCGCCTGATCGGTGAGCAGCACCGACTCTCCTCCCCAGTCACCTACCGATGTCGCCCCGTGGTGGATCGACGCCGCCGCCTCGCCGACCACGAGCAGCCGGTCCACGCCCAGTTCCGCCGCGAGCCGGCCCACCTCGGCGTGTCCCTGCGCTTCGAACTCGCCCAGCTCGGCCATGTAGCCGAGCACCGCGACGGTACGCCGTCCCGCGCCGACGCCACCGAGCGCCCGCAGCGCCACCGCCATCGACGCCGGATTGGCGTTGTACGAGTCGTCGATCACGGTCACCCCGTCGGTGCGCTCGAAGACGTCCATCCGACGGGTGGAGACCAACCCGAGCGCGCCCAACGCGGTGGCCAGCTCGGCCAACGGCATCCCCAGCTCCCGGGCCACCGCTGCGGCGGCCAGGCTGTTCCAGACCTGGTGCCGGCCGGTGAGTCCGAGCCGCACCGGCGCGCTGCCCTCCGGCGTGACCAGGGTGTACCCGGGCCGTCCGCGCTCGTCCAGCGTCACGTCCACGGCCCGCACGTCGGCGTGCGCCGACTCGCCGTAGCGGACCACCCGGGCCACCGTCCGGGCGGCCATCGCGTCGACCAGCGGGTCGTCGGCGTTGAGCACCGCCAGACCGTCGGCCGGCAACGCCTCGACCAGTTCGCCCTTGGCCAGCGCGATGTTCTCCTGCGACCCGAACTCGCCGATGTGCGACACCCCGACGTTGAGCACCACACAGACGCGCGGCGGTGCGATCTCGCAGAGGTACCGCACGTGGCCGATGCCCCGGGCGCCCTTCTCCATCACCAGGTAGCGGGTGGTCGGTCCGGCCTGCAACGCCGTGTACGGGTGCCCCAGTTCGTTGTTGAAGGACCCGGGCGGGGCCACCGTCTCCCCGAGCCGGGCGACCACCTGGGCGATCAGATCCTTGGTGGTGGTCTTGCCGGAGGAACCGGTCAGCCCGATCACGGTCAGCTCGGGCAGCCGGTCCACCACCGCACGGGCCAGCCGTCCCATCGCGACCAACGGGTCGGCGACGACGATCATCGGCACGTCGGGCACCTCGCGGGTGCCCATCACCGCCACCGCGCCGGACGCCACCGCGGCGGCGGCGAAGTCGTGGCCGTCCACCTTCTCCCCGTCGAAGGCCACGAAGAGTCCACCGGGGGTGACCTTGCGGGAGTCGAACTCCACGCTGCCGGTGACCCGCGCGGCGGGATCGGCGGCGACCAGCCGACCGTTCACCGCCGAGGCCACCTCGGCCAGGCTGAGCGTGATCACTGGCCCTCCAGATCCCCGAAACGGCTCCGCAGCGCCTCGGCGAGTTCGGTCCGGTCGTCGAACGGGTACACCTCTCCGGCGATCTCCTGGCCCCGCTCGTGCCCCTTGCCGAGCAGCACCACCACGTCACCCGGCGCTGCCAGCCGCACCGCCTCGTCGATCGCCGCGCGGCGGCCACCGACCTCGACGACCCGGGCCGACCCGCCGGCCCGATGGGCACCGGCGAGCACCTCGGCGCGGATCGCCGCCGGGTCCTCGGTACGGGGGTTGTCGTCGGTCACCACCACCACGTCGGCACCGGCCGCGGCGGCGGCACCCATCGCCGGCCGCTTGCCCCGGTCCCGGTCGCCACCGGCACCGATGACACAGATCAGCCGGCCGGTGCTCAGGTCCCGCAGGGCGGCCAGGGCGGCCACCACGGCGTCGGTCTTGTGCGCGTAGTCGACGACCCCGCGTACGCCACCGGCCACCCCCACCGATTCCAGCCGGCCCGGGACGCCACCGCACGCCGCCACGCCCTCGGCGGCGGTCACCGGGTCGACCCCGGCCGCCACCAGGCTGGCGATGGCCAGCAGGGCGTTGGCCACGTTGTGTCGACCGGGCAACGCCACCCGGGCGGGCAGCACCAACCCGTCCGGGCCGTGCGCGGTGAACCGTTGTGCGTACCCCTCGCCGGTCATCTCGTCGGCCCACCAGGTGGCGGTTCGGTCCCCGGCCGCCGAGTAGGTGATCGTGCCCGGCTTGACCAGTGCCTTCAACGCCGGGTCGTCGTGGTTGAGCACCTCGGCGGCGCACCGACCGTCGAACAGGCGGGCCTTGGCGGCGAAGTAGTCCTCGCTGTCGGCGTGGAAGTCCAGGTGGTCGGAGCCGAAGTTGGTCCAGCCGCCGACGACGAAGCGCACCCCACCGACCCGCCCCATCGCCAACGCGTGGCTGGACACCTCCATGACCACGGCGGTGACGCCGCGCTCGGCGGCGGCGGCCAACATGGCGTGCAGGTCGGTGGCCTCGGGCGTGGTCCGCACACTGTCGATCACCAGGTCGCCGAGGCGGGTCTCCACGGTGCCGATCAGCCCGGTGACGTGGCCAGCCGCGCGCAGTCCCGACTCGACCAGGTAGGCGGTGGAGGTCTTACCGGCGGTGCCGGTCACCCCGATCACGGTCAGCCCGGCCGTCGGGTCACCGTAGACGGCCGACGCGAGCGTGCCGAGCACCGCCCGGGGGTCGGCCACCACCAGGGCCGGCAACCCGCTCGCGGCGGCCCGCTCGGCACCGGCCGGATCGGTCAGCAGCGCCACCGCGCCGGCCCTCGCCGCGTCGACGGCGAACTCCGCGCCGTGGCGTCGGGCACCGGGCAGCGCCGCGTACAGGTCACCGGGGCGGACCTCGCCGCTGGCGTGGGTCACCCCGGTCACCGTCGGGTCGGCACCGGTCGGGGACGCCACGGCAAGCCGGGCGGCCAGGTCACCGAGCCGGATTCCGGTCACGGAACGGGGACGAGGATTGCCGCGCACGGCGTCAGACCCTACCCGGTCGCTCGGTCCGGGCCGCACGGCGCGCCTGAATCTCCGTCTCATGGAGTGCAACCGCAGGTAGCGGCTACGGGAAAACGGTGAACGTCGGTGCCGGTTCGGTCGACGGCGGTACCCGGTAGTGCCGCAGAGTGAAGGTCATCATGTCGCGGAACGCCGGGGCCGAGATCTGCCCCCCGCCGCCACTCGGGCTGTGCACGAAGACCGCGATGACGTACCTCGGGTTCTCCGCCGGAGCCATCCCGATGAACGAGGCGACCTCGCCGGGCTGCTTCTTGCCGTCGACCAGCCGCCAGCCGGTTCCGGTCTTGCCCGCGACCCGGTAGCCCGGCACCGCGGCGGCCAGACCGGTGGCGCCCTCGACCGTGGTGACGGCCTCCATGATCGTACGCAGCGCGGCGGCGTTGTCCGGGCTGAGCACCTGCCAGGTCTCCGGGTCCGGCGCGGGGGTCCGCTTGCCGTCCGGGGCGATCGTCTCCTTCAGCAGGTGCGGCTGGACGTACGTGCCGTCGTTGGCGATGGCGGCATAGGCGGCGGCCATCTGCAACGGCGTGGCGTCCACGCTGTGCCCGATCGGCACCGATCCGTGCGACGACCCGCTCCACTCCTGCACCGGCAGCAGTCGGCCGCTGGCCTCACCGGGCATCCCGACCTTGGTCGGCTTACCCAGGCCGAACCGCCGCTGGTAGTCGAGCAGGCGTTCCGGGCCGAGCTTGTCGGCGATCTGGATGGTGCCGACGTTCGAGGAGTACGCCATCATGCCGGCGACACTCATCCGCTTCCCGTTCGCCGGGTGGGAGTCACGGAACCAGGTGTCGCCCTTGCGGATGGCGTTGGCGACCGGGAACGACGTCTCTGCGGTGATCACGCCCTCCTGCAACGCGGCGCCGAACGTGATCGCCTTGTGCACCGAGCCCGGGTCGACCACGAAGCTGGTGGCCGCGTCCACCCGGTCCGTCGGCTCGCTCGCCGACGCCTTCGCCGCGTTGTAGGTGGGGTGGCTGGCCTGGGCGAGCACCTCACCGGTACGCGCGTCCAGCACCACGGCCGCCCCGGTGCTGCCGCTGACCTGCTGCATCTGTTCACTGAGGATGCGCTGCACCATGTACTGCAGGTCACGGTCGATGGTGAGCACCAGCGAACTGCCCGGCTTGGCCTTCGTGGTGCGGCTGTAGCCGCCGGGGATGGGGGCGGCGAGGCCACCGAGGCCCGCTTCGAAGACCCGCTGGCCGTCCTCGCCGTGCAGCACGTCGTCGAAGCGCGCCTCCAGGCCCTCCAACCCGACCATGTCCTGGCTGGTGAACCCGATCAGGTTGGCGGCCAGGTCACCGCCGGGCACCTCGCGCCGCTCGTCGCGGTGGGTGGCGATGCCGGACAGCTTGAGCGCCATGATCTTCTTGGCGCGGTCGATGTCCACGCCCCGGGCCAGGTACTCGAACTGCGAGTCCTCACCGTTGATCCGCTTACGGGGCTTCATCTTCTCGGCCAGTTTGCTGGCCGGGATACCCAGCAGCGGGGAGAGGGCCCGCGCGGTGGCGTCGATGTCCTCCACCCGGGTGGGGTCGGCGTAGACGTACCGGGCCTCGACGCTGTGCGCCAGGGCCGCTCCGTCCCGGTCGTAGATGGCGCCGCGCGGCGCCGGTAGTTCGACCTTCACGAGCCGGTCGGGCAGCCCGCCGTCGGCGTACGCCGGTGTGTCGACCGTCTGGAGCACGACGAGCCGCACACCGATGGCGACGAAGAGGGCCAGCGTCAACGCGGTACCCAGCCGCAGCCGTCGCCCCGGGTCGGCCAGCCGGGGCGGTTTGGGTGGCTTACGCGACGGCCGGCGCGGGGGCGGCCGTTCCCCACGGCGCGGCTCCCGGGCGGTGACCCGCCGCCGGGCGGCGCTGGCCGGGGCCTCGTCGCGGGGAGTCCGGTCGGTGACGGCACGGGTCACCGGTGCGCGCCCGGTGCCGCCGCCGCGGCGGGCCGGGTCGGCGGACCGGCCGGCGGTGCCCCGACCGCCGTCGAGGACCTGGAGAGCCGGGCGGAACGGATCCTGCGACCGGTTGCTGCGTGGGGTGCGCCGCTGCGCCACCCGCCCGTTGCCGGCCCCCTCGCGGATGGAGCGGCCACGCGGGGTGTAGGCGCGGGCGTCGGAGATGCCACCGATGCCGGGCTCGGCGTCCCGCTCCCCCGGGTGTGGTGACATCCCGCGCTGGCCGCCGCCACGCGACGAACCGCGCCGGGAGCCCTCGGCGTCCCGGCGCGGTTCCTCCGACCTCGGTGGCACGGCTTACCCCTCCGCGCCCTGCTGGCTCGCGATGGAGGGCTGCCCGCCGGCAGGCTGCGGCACCCCGATGACCTTGCCGTCCGGCAGCCGGATGTACGCCGGCTCACCCGACTCGACCAGCCCCAGCTTGCGGGCCTGGGCCGCGAGGTTGCCCGGCGACTCGGACTCGGCGATCTGCTTCTTCAGCTGCTGCTGCTCCACGTCGAGCTTCGCCTGCTGCTGCTGCAACTCGTCCAACCGGAAGGCGTTCTCGTTGATCTTCGTGTTGACCGCCAGGATTCCCAGCACCCCGCCGACGACCAGCGTCACCACGAGCGCGGCGAAGGGCGCCCGGGGCACCCGGACCGGCGGCGGCGGAGCGACCCGCAGCCGCGGCGTCGTCGGCCGCTCGGCCGCGACGGCGGCCCGCTCCACCGGGCGCAGAGCCGCGCTGCCCTGGGTGGGAAACTCGCGCGCCCCCCGGGCGCGAGTCTCCGCCGACCGGTTCGGCCGGTCCGTCCGCCGGGCACCGTCGCCCGCTCCCCGGGTCCGCTCCGCCGCGATCCGGCCCCCCGACCGCGGTGCGCGCTGCCCGACGCCGGCAGTGGTCCGGCGCTTGTCTACATTCATGTCCCCTCCCCCTCTTCGTCCGTCGTGTCCCCCGGCGCCTGCCGCGGATCCGGATCGGATCCCGTGGCCGACGCCGTCCCCGGTTGGTGCATCGCCTTGACCCGGCGGCGGTACCGTTCGCGGTCGGTACGCCCCCGTGCCTGCGGGTCGATCCGCTCCGCGGCCCGCAGTCGTACTGACGCGGCCCGCGGGTTCGCGGCGACCTCCGCCTCCCCGGGCAGTTCCGCGCCCCGGCTGAGCAGCCGGAACGTCGGCTCCGACCCGGGCAGTTCGACCGGAAGGTCGATCGGACCCGTGCTGCGGACCCGATCGGCGAGCGCCTGTTTGGTGAGCCTGTCCTCCAACGAGTGGTAGGACAGGACCACCAGGCGACCGCCGACGGCGAGTCTGTCCAGAGCGGCCGGCAGCGCCGTCTCCAGCGCCGCCAGTTCCCTGTTTACCTCGATACGTAAAGCCTGAAACGTTCTCTTTGCCGGGTGTCCGCCCGTTCGTCGGGCTGGTGCCGGGATCGAATCCCGGACCAACTCGGCCAGCCGCGCCGACGAGGTGATCCGGGTGCGTTCCCGTTCCCGGATGATCGCCGAGGCGATCCGGCCGGCGAACTTCTCCTCGCCGTACACCCGCAGCACCCGGGCCAGCTCCGGATGGGTGTACGTGTTGACCACCTCTTCGGCGGTCACCCCCCGGGTCTGGTCCATCCGCATGTCCAGCGGCGCGTCCTGCGCGTACGCGAACCCGCGGTCGGGCGCGTCGAGTTGCAACGAGGAGACACCGAGGTCGAACAGGACCCCGTCCACGGACGGGTAACCCAGTCGGTCGAGCACCTCGGGCAGCTCGTCGTAGACGGCGTGCTCCAGGTGGACCCGGCCGGTGAAGCGGGCCAACCGGATCCTGGCGTGCTCCAGCGCCTCGGTGTCCCGGTCCAGGCCCACCAGAACCGTCTCCGGATGCGCCTGCAACACCGCCTCGGCGTGGCCGGCGAGGCCCAGCGTCGCGTCGACGTGCACGGTGCGCCCACCCCGGCCCAGTGCGGGGGCCAGCAGCTCGAGACACCGCTCAAGCAGCACCGGCACATGCGTGCCGCGTAGCTCCCCCATGTCGACCCCCACTGGTGTGAACCGGTTGTGTTCGCGTTCTGTTCGTCGGACGACGCTGCCGTCGTACCGCCAGATCCCCATCCGCTCTCCGCCCGCCCGTCGGGCCGTGGCCCGGAGGATCGGATCTCGCGCCTGGCACCGGGGAAGGGATGCCAGGAACTCGAAAGCGGCTGGAGATCTCGCAGTACGTCGGGCGTCGTCACGCCCTACAGACCGCCGGGCAGCACCCCTTCCTCGATGTCGGCGAAGTCGTCTTCGCTCTCGGCGAGGTAGGTCTCCCAGGCGACCTTGTCCCAGATCTCCACCCGGGTGCTCGCGCCGATGACCACCAGGTCCCGGTCGAGCCCCGCGTACGAGCGCAGGTGCGCCGGGATGGTCACCCGGCCCTGCTTGTCCGGCACCTCGTCGTGCGCGCTGGCGAAGAACACCCGGCTGTAGGCTCTGGCCGCCTTGTGTGTCATCGGCTGCGCGCGCAACTGCTCCGCGATGTGCTGGAACTCAGGCGTCGGGAAGACGTAGAGACAGCGCTCCTGCCCTTTGGTGATCACGACACCCCCCGCCAACTCATCCCGGAACTTCGCCGGAAGGATCAACCGGCCTTTGTCGTCCAGGCGCGGGGTGTGGGTGCCGAGGAACATCGGCCCAACCCCCTCGCCCTTTGGCGGCGTTCGCGCGCCGCTGACCCCCCGGGCCGGTGGGCCCCTCCCGGCCCCACCAATGCGCCCCACTCTACTCCACTTCCCTCCACCCGCAACCAGAATCGCCCGCGTGGCGCGCCGTGTCGGACCACAAAACCGCACGTCAGCGAGGGTGGAGCGGAGTGGAGGGGCGAGCGGCCCCGCGCGGCAGGTCCGCTTTCCGACATAGATCGACTCCATCTGGCTGAGCCCGATCCGACCGGGTGCCGACCGGGCCCAGCCGAACGGATCGTCGTCGGTGGCGATCTCGCGGGTCCGCTGGTCCGGTAACCTCGCTCGCGTGACGGACGCGAAGATGCCCCTGCGGGCGAAGGTGGCCAGCTCCGTGTCACGGACCGCCGCGGCGTTGTCCCGGGCGGCGGGCCGGGGCGACGGCTCGGTGATCGGTGGATGGCTGGGGCTGAAGATCGACCCGGAGCTGCTCGCGCACCTCTCCGCCGGGCGGGCCATCGCGCTGATCTCCGGCACGAACGGCAAGACCACCACCACCCGGCTCGCCGCCGCGGCCGTGGGGGTGCTCGGTCGGGTCGCCACCAACTCGTTCGGCGCCAACATGCCCACCGGGCACACCTCCGCGCTGGCCAAGGCCGGCAGCACGCCGTACGCGGTGCTGGAGGTCGACGAGCACTACCTGGCGCAGGTGATCGAGGCGACCGACCCGCACGTGGTGGCGCTGCTCAACCTCTCCCGCGACCAGCTGGACCGGGCCAAGGAGGTCGCCATGATGGCGCAGCTCTGGCGCGCGGCGCTGGCCCGTCACCCGGACATCCGCGTGGTCGCCAACGCCGACGACCCGATGGTGGTCTGGGCCGCCACCCCACCGGCCAGCCACGACCAGCGGATCACCCCGCCGCACGTCACCTGGTTCTCCGCCGGGCAACGCTGGCACGACGACTCCTGGGTCTGCCCCGAGTGCGGCTCCACCATCGAGCGCTCCGGCGACCAGTGGTGGTGCACCGGCTGCCCGCTGCGTCGCCCGGAGCCGCAGTGGACGGTGGACGACGAGGGCGTGGTCGACCCGACCGGCGCGTGGTACAAGGTCAAGCTCCAGCTTCCCGGCAAGGTCAACGTCGGCAACGCGGCCACCGCCCTCGCGGTCGCCGCCGAGTTCGGCGTACGCCCCTTCGACGCGGTGCCCCGCCTCGGTGACGTGACCTCGGTGGCCGGGCGCTACGCCCAGGTCGTCCGGGAGGGTCGCACCGTGCGGCTGTTGCTGGCCAAGAACCCGGCCAGTTGGCTGGAGGCGTTCGACATGGCCGACGAGGCGCCGACGCTGCTGTCCATCAACGCCCGGGACCCCGACGGACTGGACACCTCCTGGCTCTTCGACGTCGACTTCGCCCCGCTACGCGGACGCCTGGTGCTCATCACCGGCGACCGGGCGTACGACCTGGCCGTGCGGCTGGAGGTCAACGACGTACCGTTCCAGTACGTACGCACCTTCGACGAGGCCGTCCGGGCGGTGCCACCGGGCCGGTTGGAGGTCATCGCGAACTACACCGCGTTCCAGGACATCCGAGCGGAGTTGGACCGTGTCAACTGAGACCCTGCGCATCGTCTGGATCTATCCGGACCTGCTGTCGACGTACGGCGATCGGGGCAACGCCCTGATCCTGGCCCGCCGGGCCCAGCAGCGCGGGTTCCCGGTCGAGGTGCTGGAGGTCCGCTCCGACCAGCGGTTGCCCACCACCGCCGACATCTACCTCCTGGGTGGCGGCGAGGACGGCCCGCAGGCGCTCGGCGCGCAGCGACTGCTCGCCGACGGCGGCCTGCACCGGGCGGTCGCCCAGGGTTCGGTGGTCTTCGGCGTCTGTGCCGGCTACCAGTTGCTGGGCACCTCGTTCTTCGCCAAGGGCACCCAGTACCGGGGCCTGGAACTGCTCGACCTCTCCTCGGACCGGGGCCCCAGCCGGGCCGTCGGCGAGTTGGCCGGAGACATCGACGCCCGCCTCGGCCTGCCGCCGCTGACCGGGTTCGAGAACCACGGCGGCCGTACCCACCTCGGCCCCGGGGTCTCCCCGTTGGCCCGGGTCACCGCCGGGATCGGCAACGACGGCACCACCGAGGGCGCCTGGCGGGGCAAGCTGCTCGGCACCTACTCGCACGGTCCGGCCCTGGCCCGCAACCCGGCCCTGGCCGACCTGCTGCTGCGCTGGGCGACCGGAGCGCAGCACCTTCCCCCGCTCGACGACACCTGGGCCGACCGGCTGCGGGCCGAACGCCGGACCGCGGTGGCCACATCCCGGGGATGATCCGGCAGCTACGCAGCCGTCTGCCGGTCGCCACGACGTCGTCGGTCACCCGGTTCGTGTTGCTGTTGGCCCTGCTCGCCGGTCTCGGGGTGACGCTGCTGCTGGCACCCCACCCCGACCCGGCGGCGCTGTCGGAGCTGGCCGACCGGATGGGTCGGCTCGCCCCGGTGGCCGGTGTGCTCGGCGGGGCGTTGCTGCTGGTGGCGTTGGTCCCCCGCACGTTCATCACGCTCGCCGCCGGGGCGATCTTCGGGGCCCTGGAAGGTGCCGCGTACGCGCTGGGCGCCGCGTTGTTGGCGGCCCTGATCGGCTTCACCGTGGGCCGGGTGCTGGGCCGGGAGTTCGTCGCCGAACGCGTCCGGGGACGGCTGGCCCGCCTCGACCGCTGGTTCACCCGGCAGAGCGTCCTCGGCGTGGTCACCGTACGACTGCTGCCGGTCTCCGGCTTCGGCCTGGTCAGCTACGGCTACGGCACCACCGGCGCGCGGTTGCTGCCGTTCCTCGTCGGCAGCGTGATCGCCTCCGCGCCCACCGCGTTCGGCTACGCGGCTCTCGGCGCGGCCGTGACCAGTCCCGACGAGATCAACTGGTTCGCCGCCGCCCCGGCCGCGCTGGGTTTCATCGCCAGCGCCGTGCTCCTCGCCCGCTGGTGGCGCGCCGAACGCCGAGCCCGCCCGCCGGCCTGATCCACGGGCGGCGTCAGGGATGGTGTCCCCCGCTCGCAGGCAGCACCATCCCTGACGCCCTCCCCACCCGTCAGACGACGACGGAGACCATCCGGCCGGCCACCACGATGACCTTGCGGGGCTCCTTGCCGGCCAGTGGACCGGCCACCGCCGCCAGGGCTGCGGTACGCACCTCGTCCTCGCTCGCGTCGGCGCTCACCTCGACGCGGCCCCGGACCTTGCCGTTGACCTGCACCGGATAGGTGACCGTCTCGGCAACCAGCAGAGCCGGGTCGGCGACCGGGAAGTCCGCGTACGTCAGCGAGGTCTGGTGGCCCAGCCGCTGCCACAGCTCCTCGGCGATGTGCGGGGCGAACGGGGCCACCATCAGCACCAGCGGCTCGGCCACCTCACGCGGGGTACGCGGCAGGCGGGTCAGTCCGTTGGTCAGCTCGATCAGCTTGGCGATCGCGGTGTTGAACCGGATCTGCTCCATGTCGCCCCGGACACCGTCGATGACCTTGTGCAGCAGTCGCCGGGTCGGCTCGTCGGCCGGCTCGTCGACCACCCGGGACTCGCCGGTCCGCTCGTCGACGATGGCCCGCCACACCCGTTGCAGGAAGCGGTACGAGCCGACGACGGCCCGGGTCTCCCACGGGCGGGACACCTCCAGCGGGCCCATCGACATCTCGTACACCCGGAACGTGTCGGCACCGTAGGCGGCACACATCTCGTCCGGGGTGACCACGTTCTTCAGGGACTTGCCCATCTTGCCGTACTCGCGGTTGACCTGAACGTCGCCCAGGTAGAAGCCGCCGTCGCGTTCCACGACCTCCTCGGCGGGCACGTAGGCACCCCGGGCGTCGGTGTACGCGTACGCCTGGATGTAGCCCTGGTTGAACAGCTTGCGGAACGGCTCGAAGCTGGAGACGTGGCCCAGGTCGTACAGCACCTTGTGCCAGAACCGGGCGTACAGCAGGTGCAGCACGGCGTGCTCGGCCCCACCGACGTACAGGTCGACACCGCCGCAGTCGCCCTCGCCGCGCGGGCCCATCCAGTACCGCTCGTTGTCCGCGTCGACGAACCGGCCGTCGTTGGTCGGGTCCAGGTAACGCAGCTCGTACCAGCAGGAGCCGGCCCACTGCGGCATCACGTTGGTCTCCCGGGTGTACCGCTTCGGGCCGTCACCCAGGTCCAGCTCGACCTCGACCCAGTCCCGGCGGCGGGACAGTGGCGTCTCCGGGTCGCTGTCGGCGTCGGACGGGTCGAAGGTGCGCGGGGAGAAGTCGTCCACCTCGGGCAGCTCGACCGGCAGCATCTCCTCGGGCAGCGCGATGGCGGTGCCGTCGGCGTCGTAGACGATCGGGAACGGCTCGCCCCAGTAGCGCTGCCGGCTGAACAGCCAGTCCCGCAGCCGATAGGTCACCGCGCCCTGGCCGTTGCCGGTCTCCTCCAGCCAGGCGATGATCCGGGCCTTGGCCTCGGCCACCCCCAGGCCGTTCAGGTCCAGGCCACGGTCGGGCGCGGCGCTGTTGATCGCCGAGCCGTCGCCGGTGTACGCCTTGCCGTCGAAGCCCTCCGGCGGCTGCACGGTACGCACGATCGGCAGCTCGAAGACCTCGGCGAACTCCCAGTCCCGCTCGTCCTGGGCCGGCACCGCCATGATCGCCCCGGTGCCGTAACCGGCCAGCACGTAGTCGGCGATGAAGATCGGGATCTGTCCACCGGTGACCGGGTTGGTCGCGTACGCGCCGGTGAAGACGCCGGTCTTCTCCTTCGTCTCGGCCTGCCGCTCCACGTCGGTCTTGGCCGCCGCCGCCTTGCGGTACGCCTCGACCGCGTCCCGCGGGCTGCCGTGCCCGCCGGTCCACGCCTCCCGGGTGCCCTCCGGCCAGGCCGTCGGCACCAGCGTGTCCACCAGCTCGTGCTCGGGCGCCAGCACCATGTAGGTGGCGCCGAAGACGGTGTCCGGCCGGGTGGTGAACACCCGGATCGGCGCGACGGTGGTCGGGAAGTCGATGTGCGCCCCCTGGGACCGACCGATCCAGTTGCGCTGCATCAGCTTGATCGGCTCCGGCCAGTCCAGCTTGTCCAGGTCGTCCAGCAGCCGGTCGCCGTACGCGGTGATCCGCATCATCCACTGCTTCAGGTTGCGCTTGAAGACCGGGAAGTTGCCCCGCTCGGAGCGGCCGTCGGCGGTGACCTCCTCGTTGGCCAGCACCGTGCCCAGCCCGGGGCACCAGTTCACCGGCGCCTGCGAGACGTACGCCAGGCGGTGGTCGTCGATGACGGCGCGCTGCTCGGCGGGCGACAGCTCGGCCCACGGCCGACCGTCCGGAGTGCGCCGCACCCCTCCGGCGAACTCGGCGGTCAGCTCACTGATCGGCCGTGCTCGGCCGGCCTCGCGGTCGTACCAGGAGTTGAAGATCTGCAGGAAGATCCACTGGGTCCAGCGGTAGAAGTCGGTGTCGATGGTGGCCACCGAACGCCGCCGGTCGTGGGCCAGCCCCAGCCGGCGCAGCTGCGACCGATAGCGCTCGATGTTGGCCTCGGTGGTGGTGCGCGGGTGGGTGCCGGTCTGCACCGCGTACTGCTCGGCGGGCAGGCCGAACGCGTCGAAGCCCATCGCGTGCAGCACGTTACGGCCGGCCATCCGCTGGTACCGGGCGAAGCAGTCGGTGCCGATGTACCCCAGCGGGTGCCCGACGTGCAGCCCGGCGCCGGACGGGTAGGGGAACATGTCCAGCACGTACAGCTTCTCCGCGCCGGATCGGGGATGAGCCGGATCGGCCAGCGGGCCGGACGGGTTCGGCGCGTGGAACGTGCCCTCCCGTTCCCAACGGTCCTGCCAGCGACGCTCTATCTCGTCGGCCAGCGCCGCGGTGTACCGGAACGGTGGGACTTCTGCTTCTGTCATGGCCTTCTCCTCGCGTCGCTCGGGAGTCTGTCGGAGTGCTGGCTGGTCTCGGATCTGCCTCGATGACCCGTTTCGGGCCGGCAGCGGGCATGAAAAAACCCCTCACGCAGGAGGGGCCGCCGTGCTGTCACGCTCAGCGCATCAGCACGGCCCGTTAAGAAGCAGGAAGACTCCGGCCATGAACGGCAGTGTACCGCGCGCCACACGGTGTCCGCCTGCACCACCCCTCGAGGCCGTCCACCACAAGGGGCCCACCGCCGACGGCGCGCGACGACAGCACCGGCGATGCGCCGATCCCCTTACCCGACAGAATCGACGACATGCGCTGCGTGAACGACAAATCGCTGCGTAAGCGCTCAAACACCTGCGGCGGTCGGCGTAGCCGACAAACATGGTTAGCCTGAGAGGCCAGTGAGATTGCCGCGGCACATGAGGCTCACACGTCGCGAACGAAACGGCGGGGCCAGGTGCTCTCTTCACAGAGGGCTGCCGTGACGGCGACGAGGAGGAGGCCCGTGACACAACAGACCTGGGACGACGTTGGCGGTCTGCTGCCGTACGACGAGTTCCACGCCGCGAGTGACGCGATCGTGACCAACATCGAACAGGTCATCGAGGGCAAGACCGCGACCGTGCGGCTCGCGCTGGCCGTCCTGCTCGCCGAGGGTCACCTGCTCATCGAGGATGTGCCCGGCGTCGGCAAGACCAAACTGGCCAAGGCGTTGGCCCGGTCGATCGACTGTTCGGTACGCCGCATCCAGTTCACCCCCGACCTGCTGCCCAGCGACGTCACCGGAGTCAGCGTCTACAACCAGGAGACCCACGACTTCGAGTTCCGTCCGGGTGCCGTCTTCGCCAACCTGGTCGTCGGCGACGAGATCAACCGGGCCTCGCCGAAGACCCAGTCCGCGTTGCTGGAGTGCATGGAGGAACGGCAGGTCACCGTCGACGGGGTGACCTACCAGTTGCAGACGCCGTTCATGGTGATCGCCACCCAGAACCCGATCGAGATGGAGGGCACCTACCCGCTGCCGGAGGCGCAGCGCGACCGGTTCACCGCCCGCATCGCCATGGGGTACCCGGACCCGACCGCCGAGTTGGCCATGCTCGACGGGCACGGCGCGGTCGATCCGCTCTCCGGGCTGCGGCCGGTCTCCGACGCCGACACCGTCCGCCGGCTGATCGGTCACGTACGGCAGGTGCATGTCGCCGACGCGGTCAAGCAGTACGCGGTCGATCTGGTCACCGCCACCCGCGAGTCACCCGACCTGCGGTTGGGCGCCTCCCCCCGGTGCACGCTGCAACTGCTGCGTACCGCCCGCGCGGTGGCCGCCCTCGACGGGCGTGACTACGTCCTGCCCGACGACCTCCAGGTCCTCGCCGTGCCGGTGCTGGCGCACCGGATCATCCCCACGGCCGACGCTCAGCTCGCCCGGCGTACCACCGACGCGATCGTCGCCGACCTGGTGCACCGGCTGCCGCTGCCGCATGACCGCAAGCGCTCGCCGTACGACACACGGCCGCAGAGCGGTAACGGCCGGGCGCCCTTCGAGCCGCGGAGGCCGTGACGTGCGGGCCGGGCTGCGTGGGCTGACCACCCGCGGCCGATCCTTCCTGGCCGCCGCTGCGGCGGCGGCCATCTCCGCCGGCATCCTCGGCGAGAAGGACCTGCTGCGGGTGGCCGTGCTGCTGGCCGTCCTACCGTTGCTCGCCGCGCTCTACGTCGGCCGGAGCCGCTACAAGCTCGCCTGCCACCGGTCGCTGGAACCGCACCGGGTGCCGGTCGGCGCGACCGCGCGGGTGGTGCTGCGCCTGCAGAACATGTCCCGGTTGCCCACCGGCACCCTGCTGCTGGAGGACCGTCTCCCGTACGCGCTCGGCAGCCGCCCCCGGGTGGTGCTGGAGCGGCTCGGCGCGCACCAGGCGAGTTCCGTGGCCTACACGGTGCGCGCCGACGTGCGGGGCCGGTACGAGGTGGGCCCGCTGGTGGTCCGGATGACCGACCCCTTCGGCCTCTGCGAACTCACCCGTTCCTTCCCCAGCACCGACCGCCTCACGGTGGTCCCGCAGGTGATCCCGCTGCCGTCGGTGCGCCTGCCCGGCGAGTACGCCGGCAGCGGCGAGAGCCGGGCCCGCTCGGTGGCGGTGCACGGTGAGGACGACACGGCCACCCGGGAGTACCGGCGCGGTGACGACCTGCGCCGGGTGCACTGGAAGTCGACCGCGCGCACCGGCGAGCTGATGGTGCGGCGCGAGGAGCAGCCCTGGGAGAGCCGCGCGACGGTGCTGCTGGACACCCGCGCGTACGGCCATCACGGCGACGGCCCGACGGCCAGCTTCGAGTGGGCGGTCTCGGCCGCCGCCAGCATCGCCGTGCACCTGCGGCAGGCCGGTTACAAGCTGCGGCTGGTGACCGGCGCGGGCGCGGACGTCGACGCCGCCGAGGGCGTCGGTGACGGTCTGCTGCTCGACCAGCTCGCCGAGGTCCGGCTGGACCAGCGGGTCGAGATCACCACTGCGGTGCAGCACGTCCGGCAGCGCTCCGACGGCGGGTTGATCATCGGTTTGTTCGGCTCGCTGAGCACCGCCGAAGCGGAGTTGTTGGCCGGGCTGCGGGCCAACGGCGCCACCTGTGTCTGCTTCCTGCTGGACAGCTCCGCCTGGCTGAACCTGCCGACACCCGCGCGGGCCGAGGCCGACCAGGCGCACGACGCGGCGGCGCTGGCGCTGCTGCATTCGGGCTGGCGGGTGATCGGCGTGGACCACGGCGGCCGGCTGCCGGCGCTCTGGCCGCAGGCCGGGCGGGGCTCGCAGGGGTTCGCGCTGCGCGCGGCGATGGCCGAGACCGTGGCCGGTGGCGTGCGATGAACGGAAGGTCCCCCTCATGATCGCCCATCGGAACCTGGGCCTGGTGGCCGCCGGCGCGACGCTGCTCGCGTCAGCGCCGTTGTCGGCCATCTTCGCGAGCTGGACGTGGCTGGTCCAGGCAGTCATCGCGGTGGCCGCGGTGGCCGCCGCGGCGGCGCTGGCCCGGCTCGGCCGGACCCCGCTGTGGGTGCAGATCCTGGCCATGGTCGGCGGCCTCATGCTCGCGCTGACCTGGCTGTTCCCCAGCGGTGCCGAACTGCTGGCGGTGCTACCCACCCCGGCCACCTTCGGGCACTTCGCGGAGCTGCTCGGCAGTTCGGTCGAGGACATGCGCTCGCACGGCGTGAAGGTGCCGGACACCGACCCGCTGCTGTTCATCACCGTGCTCGGCATCGGCGGGGTGGCGGTGCTGGTGGATGTGCTCTGCGTCGGGCTTCGTCGTCCCGCCCTGGCCGGTCTGCCGATGCTGGCCATCTACTCGGTGCCGGTGGCCGTCTACGTGGACAGCGTCCCGCCGGTGCCGTTCGT
Organism: Micromonospora sp. DT48; assembly: GCF_049844495.1. Lineage (NCBI taxonomy): Bacteria > Bacillati > Actinomycetota > Actinomycetes > Micromonosporales > Micromonosporaceae > Micromonospora > Micromonospora sp. DT48. Next base: position 129,098 of record NZ_JBNCLE010000008.1, on the reverse strand, counting down.
GATCGGTGCCGCCGGTTTCCTGTGGCTGCTGGTCACCGACAACGTGGACCGGGTCCGCCGGTTCGGCCGGCGGTTCACCGGCGATGGCCGCGACGTCGACGTCTGGGAGGCGTCGCCGCTGTCCGCCGCCGGTCGGCGGCTGGCGGTGGTGGGTCTGGCGGTGGCCGTGCTGGTGCCGTTGGCCGTGCCGGGCATGACCGTGGGGCTGATGAGCACGCTGAACTCCGGCGTCGGCTCCGGCGGCGGTCCGGGTTTCGGCGGCTCCCCCGGCCGGGTCGACCTCTTCGCCGCGCTCAGCGGGCAGCTCAACCAGTCCCAGGTGACCAACCTGGTTACGGTCACCACCACCGAGAAGGACCCGTTCTACCTGCGTTTCGGGGTCGCCGACGACCTGCGTACCGACGGTTTCCGGGTGCGCGGGCCCAACGGCAGGCGGGTCAACGGCGAGCTGCCCGACCCGTCGCGGCGGTCGCTGCCCGGCGTCGAACGGACCCGGCAACGGGCCACCGTGCAGGTGAGCCGGGACCTGAACATGCCGCTGCTGCCGGTCTACGCCGAGCCGGTCGACTTCGCCGACCTGAACAACAACTGGTTCTACGACCCCACCCTCCAGGTCGTCTTCTCCAACCGGGAGAACTCCCGTGGCAGGGAGTACTCCTTCGACTACGTACGCTCGTCGTACACCCCGCAGGCGCTGCGGCGGGCCCAACCGCTGCCGGCGGACCTGCCGCTGCGCCGGCAGCAGACCGCGACGCCGGACGTGCCGGAGGTCCGGGCCCTGGTGGGAGAGCTGATCCGGGGTGCGCGCACCGAGTACGACAAGGTCCGGGCGATCTACGACTACTTCTCCGAGGACAACGGCTTCAGCTACCGGCTCAGCACCGAGCAGGGCACCAGCGGCCAGGCGATCCTCGACTTCCTGGAGAACAAGGTCGGCTACTGCCAGCAGTACGCCGCGGCGCTGGCCTGGATGGTCCGCGACGCGGGGATCCCGGCCCGGGTCGCCTTCGGCTTCACCAACGGCAGCCGACGCAGCGACAACACCCTCACCCTGACCAACCGCAACCTGCACGCCTGGACGGAGGTCTACTTCGACCAGATCGGCTGGGTGCCCTTCGACGCCACCCCCGCCTACGGCGTGCCCGGCTCGACCCGCTCGGCGTGGGCACCGGACGTGGACGCCCCGGAGGAGACCACGCCGCAGGGCGGCACCTCGGACACCCCCGACGAGACGGATCCGTCGACCGAGGCGGAGCAGGGACCGAACCGGTTCGAGGAGGGTGCGGACCCGGGCGCGCTGAGCGGCTCGGACACTCCCGCCGCTCAGCGGCCCCGCTGGCCCTGGCTGGTCGCCGCCGGAGTCATGGCGCTGCTGCTCCTGCTCGCCGTGCCCGCGCTGCGCCGGCTGGCGCTGCGCCGCCGTCGGGCTCGTCCGGCACCGGCGGTACGGTCGGTGGACGCGCCGGACGTGGCCCCGTCCGGGGCCGGGCAACCGGTCACGATGGTCGTCACCGATCCGGACCGGGCGCGGGCCGACGCGCACGCGGCCTGGGATGAGCTGATCGACACGCTCGTCGACTACCGGGTCAGGGTGGACCGGACGGAGACGCCCCGGGCCACGGCGGAACGGTTGGCCCGGGAACCGCTGGTCGCGCACACCGACGCGGCGTCGGCGGCGCGGCTGCTCGGGCGGGCGGAGGAACGGGCCCGCTACGCCCGGGACCCGCTGACCGGCGAACCGCTGCCGGCCGCCTTGCGAAAGGTGCGCGGCGCGCTCGCCGAGCAGGCAGGGCGACGGACCCGGCTGATGGCGTCCGCATTGCCGCCATCGGTGTTGTACCGGTGGCGCACCGCCATCGCGGACACCTCGTCACGACTGGTGAACTCCGGCGGGCAGCTGCGCCGAAGGCTGCTGCGCTTCAGCCCGCGCCGCCTCATCGCCACCCGCCCCCGCTGACCGTCGAGGTGATCAAGGAGTTTGCGTCGGAATCAGTGCTGGAGCCGACGCAAACTTCTTGATCACCGCGCTTAGCGGAACGGGGTCAGCGGTGCCCCTCCGGGCGCTGCCGCCACCGGTCCTCCATCCGGTCGAGGAAGCCCGACCTCCGGCCGGCTCGACCCCGGGAGCGACGACGAGTCGCCGTGCCCCCGACGACGTGCAGGTCAGGTGACTGCGCCCGACGGTGCGACTGCACCGCGAACGCGGCCGAGGCCAGCATGACAACGAATCCCGCCACTGCCAGTGGCGGAGTCTTGATCACCGCGCCATAAACCAGCAACGCCAAACCAGCGATGATCACGCCGGCAGCGACGAGCAGGCGACGCCGCGCGTGGAAACGCGGATCGCTGGCGCGCACGGCCGAGGCGAACTTGGGGTCCTCGGCAAGCGACCGCTCGATCTGCTCGAACAGCCGCTGCTCGTGCTCCGAGAGCGGCACGGCACTCCTCCCCGGTCACGTTGGTCGGTCCGGTCGGACCGACAGACCGTGGCAGCCAACCGGCTGCTTACCCGCAAGTCTACGAGGGCCCTCGCGCGTCGGAAAGCGGGACGACCTACGGCCGGGTCGGATTTTCATTTCGTCGCAGATCGCGCCCGCTGAGAAGACTGGCCGGGCCTATGACGGACCGCCCGAAACGGGCAGCCGCCGCGTCCGCCGCGACCTCCGCCTCCCGCCACCCCCGCTCCGGCTGCCCCAGGGCGAGCTGTCGCGGTGTCTCGGCCGCCACCGACAGACCCTCCGCCCGGACACCGAGCAGGCGAATCCGTTCACCCGGGTTCAACGCGGTGTAGAGCGCCCAGGACGTGTCGAACATCTCCCGAGCCACATCGGTGGGCACGTCCAGGGTGCGGGCCCGGCTCACCGTGCGGAAATCGGCGGTACGCACCTTGAGCGAGATCGTCCGCCCCACCTGCCCGGCGGCCCGCAGCCGGGCACCGACCTTCTCGGCCAGGGCGAGCAGCGTCCGGCGGATCTCGGCCGGATCGTCGACGTCCACGTCGAAGGTGACCTCCGCGCCGATCGACTTCTCCACCTGCTCCGGGCTGACCCGGCGGGGATCGCGCCCCCAGGACAGCTCGTGCAGGTGCGCGGCGACCGCCTCGCCGAGCGCGGTCCGCAGCATCCCCAGCGGAGCCTGCGCCAGGTCACCGACGGTACGCAGGCCGAGCCGCAGCAGGGCCTGCTCGGAACGCTCCCCCACCCCCCACAGCGCGCCGACCGGAAGCGGATGGAGGAACTCGATCACCAGGTCGGCCGGCACCACCAGCAGACCGTCGGGCTTGGCCCGGGTCGAGCCGAGCTTGGCCACGAACTTGCTCGGAGCCACCCCCACCGAGCAGGTCAGCCCCTGCTCGGCGGCGACCCGCTCCCGGATCCGGCGGGCGATCGCCGTCGGCGACCCGAACAGCCGCCGGGCACCAGCCACGTCGAGGAACGCCTCGTCCAGGGAGAGCGGCTCGACCAGCGGCGTGACGTCACGGAAGATCTGCATGACCGCCCGCGAGGCCGCCGTGTAGCCGGCGAAGTCGGGAGCGAGGAAGACCGCGTGCGGGCAGAGAGCGCGGGCCCGCATCATGGGCATGGCGCTGCGTACGCCGAAACGTCGGGCCTCGTAGCTGGCCGAGCTGACCACCCCGCGCGGACCGATCCCACCGACCACCACGGCCCGGCCGCGTAGCTCGGGTCGGCGACGGACCTCCACCGAGGCGTAGAAGGCGTCCATGTCGACGTGCAGGATCGGGCACCCGGCGTCGTCGGCGCCGGGTGCGAACCGGGAATCGCCACCCCGAGGCAGCGACTGGCTGCGACCCACCGGCGCAGACTAGCCCGAGCCGCTGACATTCCCGCCGGTCAGCCCCGCACCACCAGCAGCGGAATCGTCATCTCGGCCGCGGTGTCCGCGCCGTGGAAGGCCACCAACCGGGACAGGATCGGCGGTTCCGAACGACTGGCCATCACGGCGTACGTGTCGTTACAGGCCACCACCACGTCGCCGATCCGGTCCAGGTGGGCGGCGGTCACCGGCCCGAACCGGCCGGTGGCCACCGCCTCCTCGCGGGTCAGCACCCGGGCGGCGGAGCCGAGCACGGCCGACCAGGCCGCCACCACGTCGGCGGTGGCCCCCGGGGCGACGTGCAGGTAGCGCAGCCGGGGCTCGCCCGCGACCACCCGCACCCCGGCGGTCAGCCGAGGATCGGTGTCCAGGTCGAACCGGTCTCCGTCGGGAATGTTGAGCTGCCCGTGGTCGGCGGTCACCAACAGCGCGGCATCGGACGGCAGCCCGTCCACCAGTCGGGCCAGCAGCCCGTCCAACTCGGTCACCGCCAGCCGCCACGGCAGCGAGTCGACGCCACTGAAGTGGCCGTGCCGGTCGATGTCCGGGTGGTAAGCGGAAACCAGGGTCGGGCCGGTTCCGGCGCGCAGCGCGGCCAGCGTGGTGGCGGCCACCTCGTCGACCCCGGCCGCGCCCCGGTAGTCACCGCCCCGGTTCGCGGCCAGGGTCAGACCGGTACCGCCGAACTCCGGGCGACTCACCACGGTCACCGCCACTCCGGCCGCCCGGGCCCGTTCCAACTGGGTGGGGACCGGCTGCCAGCGCAGTGGATCGGGGTCGCCGTCGTTCCACTCGATGTGGTTGAGCACCCGCTCGGTGCCCGGGACCCGCACGGTGAAGCCGACCACCCCGTGCTCGCCGGGCGTCACGCCGGTGCCCAGGGTGACCAGGCTGGTGGGGGTGGTGGAGGGGAAACCGGAGGTGAGCGGTCGGCTCGACGTGGCGGCCAACCCGGCCAGGGTCGGCGCGTGCGGCGCGGCGGTCGGGATCTGGTACCAGCCGAGACCGTCGACCAGCAGCACCGCGATCCGGCGTACCCCGGACAGTTCGGCGGTCAGGCCGAGCGGGTCCGGGGCACCGGGGACACCGAGCACGGCCAGGGCGCTGGGCAGCACGTCGGCGAGGCTTGCACCGCCGTACCCCGGCGCGACGGGAGTAAGGAAGGGCACCTTGTTAACGCCTGATGTATAGGAAGGGCCCCCTCCTAACACCGACTCGGCGCCGGGAACGGGGGTGCCGGCGGGGCCGGTCATGCCGGCCGACGGGCGAACAGGTGCAGCTGGGCGGCGATGTCCCGCCAGGGTGGTCGCCCGGCCAACGTCCGTTCCAACTCGACCAGGGCGCCGGCCTGACCGTCCGCCACCGTCGCGGGCAGCAGGTCGGCGAGGACGCGTACGCCGTGGATCTCCTCCACGGTCAGCCCGGCGGCGGACAACAGCGCGGCGGCGCCCTCGACGTCGAAGCGGCGGCGCAGGGTGTCCCGGGCACCGGCGGCTCCCGCCGGGTCGGTGGCCAGCGTCGCCGCCACATCGAGGTGCCCGTTCGTCGCCCGGCCGAGCACCGCGGCGGCCCGTCCGGCGACCAGTACGCTCGCCGCCCCACCCGGTCGCAGCACGCCCACCAACGCGGACACCACAGGTTTCGGGTCGTCGACGACCTCCAACACGGAGTGGCAGAGCACCAGGTCGACGCTGGTCGGCTCGATCAGCCCGACCAACGCGTCACCGTCGCCCTGCACCGCGCGTACCCGCTCGGCCACCCCGGCCTCCGCGGCCCGGCGGCTGAGCGCGGCGAGCGCGTCCGGACTGGCGTCGACCACGGTCACCCGGTGCCCGGCCCGGGCCAGGGGCACCGCGAACCCGCCGGTGCCACCCCCCACGTCCAGCACGGTCAGCTCGGTGGCCGGTCGGCGGTCCAGCTCGGCGCGCAGCACCGACCAGACCACGGCGGTACGGGGGGTGAGCGGCGGCCCGGCCGGGCCTGAGGTCTGTTCCACCCGGTCGAGCCTAGTCAGACCGGAGGAGATCGTCAGGGGGCACCTGCCCGCCGTCGATGAGTCAGCGGAAGTCGCGGGAGGTGGGGCGGACCGGTGGCTCGATCGCGTCCAGCCGGTCGGCGACCAGATTCACCACTCCCTCGTGCCGCTGCAACCGCCCCCGCACCACCAACGCCGCGCTGGTGCGCGCCACCCGCCGGTGCCGCTGCCACAGCCCGGGCGAACAGGTGACGTTGAGCATGCCGGTCTCGTCCTCCAGGTTGAGGAAGGTGACTCCCCCCGCCGTCGCCGGGCGCTGCCGGTGGGTGACGATCCCGCCGACCCGGATCCGCCGACCCGGCTCCACCCGACCCAACCGGTCGATCGGCACCGCGCCCACCGCGTCCAGCTGGGCGCGGATGAACCGGGCCGGATGGCTCTCCGGCGACAACCCGGTGGCCCAGACGTCGGCGACCAGACGGTCCACCTCCTCCATCCCGGGCAGCACGGGCGCCGCCGTGCCGGTGACCGTGCCGGGCAACCGGTCGGGCCGCTCCTGAGCCGCCGCGCCGGCCGCCCAGAGCGCCTGCCGCCGGGTCAACCCGAAACAGGCGAAGGCGTCGGCGGTGGCCAGCGCCTCCATCTGCCCGGCGGTCAGGCCCGCCCGCCGGGCCAGGTCCGCCAGGTCGCGGTACGGGCCGTTCGCCGCCCGCTCGGCCTCGATCCGCTCGGCCACGCCGTCGCCGAGGGTACGCACGCTGGACAGCCCGAGTCGGACCGCCGGACCGCCCAGCCCCCAGGCGTGCGGCGGCTCCCCCGCCCGGCTGCCCCAACGGGTGTCCGGGGTGGACTCCAGCACCGGCTTCGCGCCGCTGGCGTTGACGTCCGGTCGGCGTACCTCCACGCCGTGCCGGCGGGCGTCGTCGACCAGGGTCTGCGGCGAGTAGAAACCCATCGGCTGGGCGCTCAACAGCGCGGCCAGGAACGGACCGGGGTGATAGCGCTTCAGCCAGGAACTGGCGTACACCAGGTAGGCGAAGCTCATCGCGTGGCTCTCCGGGAAGCCGTAACTGGCGAACGCGGTGAGCTTGCGGTAGACGTCGTCGGCCAGCTCGCCGGTGATGCCGCGCTCGGCCATGCCCCGGTAGAGCCGGTCGGCGATCTGCTCCATCCGCCGCACCGACCGTTTGGCGCCCATCGCCCGGCGCAGTTGGTCGGCCTCGGCGGCGTCGAAGCCGGCCAGGTCGATGGCGAGCTGCATGAGCTGCTCCTGGAACAGCGGCACGCCGAGGGTCTTCTCCAACGCGTTGCGCATCAGCGGATGCGGGTAGGTCACCGGCTCCTGACCGTTCTTGCGCCGGATGTACGGGTGCACCGAGCCGCCCTGGATCGGCCCGGGACGGATCAGCGCCACCTCGACCACCAGGTCGTAGAAGGTCCGGGGCTTGAGCCGGGGCAGAGTGGCCATCTGGGCGCGGCTCTCCACCTGGAACACCCCGACCGAGTCGGCCCGGCAGAGCATGTCGTAGACCTCGGGGTCGTCCAGCGCCATGTCACCGAGATCCAGGCTCATCCCGATCATGTCGTACCCGTAGTGCAGGGCGGACAACATGCCGAGACCGAGCAGGTCGAACTTGACCAGACCGACGGCGGCGCAGTCGTCCTTGTCCCACTGGAGCACGCTGCGGCCGGGCATCCGTCCCCACTCCACCGGGCAGACCTCGATCACCGGCCGGTCGCAGATCACCATGCCGCCGGAGTGGATGCCCAGGTGCCGGGGGAACGTCTGTAGCTCGTTGGCGTACGCGACCACCTGCTCGGGGATCTCCGGTACGTCCACCGTGGCCACCTCGCCCCACCGGTCGATCTGCTTGCTCCAGGCGTCCTGCTGGCCCGGCGAGAAGCCGAACGCCTTGGCCACGTCCCGCACCGCCGAGCGGGGCCGGTAGGAGATGACGTTGGCGACCTGGGCGGTGTGCTCCCGGCCGTAGCGGGTGTAGACGTGCTGGATGACCTCCTCCCGACGGTCGGACTCGATGTCCACGTCGATGTCGGGCGGTCCGTCCCGTTCGGGGGCGAGGAACCGCTCGAACAGTAGCCGGTGCCGGACCGCGTCCACGTTGGTGATCCGCAGCGCGTAGCAGACCGCCGAGTTCGCCGCCGAGCCCCGCCCCTGGCAGTAGATGTCCTTCCGGCGGCAGAAGTCGACGATGTCGTACACCACCAGGAAGTAACCGGGGAACCCCAGCTCCTCGATCATGTTCAGCTCGTGGTCGAGCTGCGCGTACGCCTGCGGATGCGCCTCGCGCGGGCCGTAGCGTTCCCGCGCGCCGACCTCGGTGAGGTGACGCAGCCAGCTCATCTCGCTGTGCCCCGGCGGCACCGGGTACGCGGGCAGTCGCGGCGCGACCAGCTGGAGGTCGAAGGCGAGTTCCGCGCCGAACTCGGCGGCTCGGGCCACCGCGCCCGGGTAGGCGGCGAACCGGGCCGCCATCTCGGCACCGCTGCGCAGGTGTGCGGTGCCCGCGGCGGGCAGCCAGCCGTCGATCTCGTCCAGGCTGCGCCGGGCCCGGACGGCGGCCAGCGTGGTGGCCAGCCGACGTCGCCCCGGGGCGGCGTAGTGCACGTTGTTCGTGGCCACCGTGGGCAGCCCGGCCTCGGCCGCCAGCTCGGCCAGGGCGTCGTTGCGGTCGCCGTCGACCGGATGCCCGTGGTCGGTCAGCTCCACCGCCACCGTCTCCGCGCCGAACAACGCGGTGAGCCGGTCCAGTTCGCGGGCCGCCGCGTCGACCCCCTCGGTGAGCAGGGCGGCCGGCACGTGCCCCTTGCGGCAGCCGGTGAGCACCAGCACGTGGTCCCGCAGGTCGGCGGCGATCTCCTCCAGCTCGCCGTAGACCGGGCGGCCCTTCTCACCGCCCCGCAGCTGGGCGCGGGAGATCGTGGTGGCCAGCCGGGCGTACCCCTCGTGGCCGTGGGCCAGCACCAGCAGGTGGTTGCCGTGTGGGTCGGGGACCCCGTGCTGCGGGCCGGGCAGACCGAGGGACAGCTCCGCGCCGAAGACGGTGGGCAGGTCCAGTACGCGGGCCGCCTCGGCGAACCGCACCACACCGTAGAAGCCGTCATGGTCGGTGACGGCGAGCGCGGTGAGCCCCAACCGGACGGCCTCCTCGGCCAGTTCCTCGGGGTGGCTGGCCCCGTCGAGGAAACTGAAGTTGGTGTGCGCGTGCAGTTCGGCGTACGGCGGCACGTCGTCGGGTCGGGTCAGCTCCGGCGGCCGGTAGTGCTCCCGCCGTCGGCTCCAGGCCGGCGAGTCGCCCCCGTCGGCGTCGACCGCGAGGGGATCCACCACGTGCAGGTGCCGCTGCCCACCGCCGTCGGCACCTCGCCCGCCCTCGCCCCGCCCGGAGAGCACCCGCTCCAACTCCGCCCACGGCAACCGGGGATTGTGGAAGCTCACCGCCCCCACCTCACCGCGATCGTGGTGCGTGACCGCCCCCGGAACGCGCTATCCCCGTCAGTCATAGATCGCCTCCACCCACCAACGACCACCTTCGACGGCGAGCAGCAGGGCACTGCCGTCGGCCAGGCAGACCTGGAAACGGGCCCGGCGACGGGCCTCGGCCGGGGCCCACCACCGCTCGTCGACCGGCCACGGACCGGCCCAGCCGACGATCTCGGCCGACGCGGTGGCGGGGGGAACGACGGAAACGAAGGTGGGATCGGAGCCGGTGGCCACCGCCGGGGTGGCGACACCCAGTCGGGCCGGTGAGGCGCTGACCGTCAGTCGTGCGCTCACCACGACCGGCGCGCCGGTGGCGTCGAGCACACTCGCGGCCAGCGGGGTCGGCAGCACCACGGCGGGCGAGGGTGGTGGCAGCCGCCCCGGCCAGGAGGGCACGGCCGCCCCGGTGCCCGCCCGCCGACGGCGGGAACTGGCCGATCCACCGCGCGCCGGCCCGTCACCCGGGCCGGTCGCCTCCGTGACGGCGGGCCGGGCGTCCGGACCGGGCCAGGATCGTCCGACGGGTTCGGCCGGACCGGGCCAGGATCGTCCGGGTTCGGCCGGACCGGGACGGGCCGGGAGGCGTTCGTCGCCCCAGGGCACCAGCCGGGTCTGGTCGGCCGGAGACCGCCCGCCACCGAGCACTGCGGTGACCACCGCCTCGGGGCCGAGCAGTCCCTGCACCCGGCTCAGCGCCCGGTGCGCCCGCTCGCGTTCCGCGCCGATCTCGCCCCACAGCCCGGGTTGCAGGCCCGCCTGGGCCAGCACCCCGTCCGGCACCAGCCGCAGCCGGATGATCCCGGCGGTGGGTCGGGCCGGGCCGGCCCGGCGAGCGCCGGTGAGCCAGCCGTCCAGTTGCCAACGGACCCGGTCGGCGATCGCCGCCGCGCTCAGCAGACCGTCGTGCCGCCAGACCCGGTGCAGCTCCTGGCCGTGCGCGGTGACCGCCTCGATGCCGAGCCGGGTGCAGGCCAGCCCGTGCCCGGCGAGCCGCTCGTGCAACCGTTCGGCCAGCGTCCGGGCGGCGAACGCCGCGACGTCGACCCGCTCGATCGGCTCGTCGAGGTCGGTGGTGACCGTCAGGTCGACCGGGGGTCGCCGGGCCGCGAGCGGGCGGTCGTCCCGGCCGGCGGCCAGCCGGTGCGCCAGCGCCCCGTCGAAGCCGAACCGGGCCAGCACGTCACCTGCGGGCAGCGCGGCGAAGTCGCCGAGCGTACGCACTCCGAGCCGGCGCAGCAGGTCGGCCAGAGCGGGCCGACCGAGCGCCTCGACGGGCTGGGCGGCCAGGAACTCCGGTGTCTCGCCGGGCGGCACGATCCGCCCCTGCCGGGCGGCCAACCCGGCGGCGAAGACCCCGTCGGCGACACCGACCTGGCTCTCCACCGCGCAGCTCTGCGCGACGTGCTCGACGATCCGTTCGGCTGCCGCCTCCTCACCGCCGAGGTAGCGGCTCGGCCCCCGGGCGGGCAACGCGCAGGCGCCGGGGCGGATCACCTCGACCCCGACCGCCACCTCCTCGATCGCGGCCACCACCGGCTCGAAGGCCCGCGCATCCCGCCCCGGATCGTGGGCGACGACGGTCAGCCCCGGGCAGCGCCGCTGCGCCTCCCGCCGACGCAGCCCTCGGCGTACCCCCTCGGCCCTGGCCTGTTCGGAGCAGGCGAGGACCCGGTTGGCGTGCAGCACCGCCACCGGCCCGGTGGCCGGCACCCCGTCGACTATCTCGGCGGCGAGCACCGGCCAGTCCGGGCACCAGAGCAGCAAGCTCCGTGTCATCGGCCGTACCTCGAGCTGGTCTTGATCACGACCAGGCCGACTTGACCCCGAAAGCTAATGGCATTAGCTTTTTGGCTACAGCAGTAAGCTAGGTGTTGCCGCGCCGCGAATGCTCCACTGCGGCGGTCCCCGCCGCCCCTGCCCCTCATCCGGCCCGCAGGGCCGTCAAGGAGTCCGCAATGAACCGGATCCGAGCCGGTGCCGCCGCCCTCGCCGCCGCGGCCGTCATGTTCGTCCTCTATCCCGCCCTGCGCCCCTGGCACGACGAATCCACCGCGGCCGGCGCCCTCGCCTCGATGTCCGCCAGCACCTGGGTGCCCTCGCACACCTTCGCCATGATCGGTTTCATCCTGGTGCCGCTCGGCCTGCTGGCCCTCGCCCGGACCGTCGCCGATACCGGGTCGGACCGCACCCTCGTGGCCGCCTTCGTCACCAGCACCGTCGGCACCGGTCTGGTGCTGCCCTACTACGGCGCCGAGGCGTTCGGCCTGCACGCGATCGCCCGCCAGGCCACCACCAACCCACAGATCGACCTGCTCGCCCTGGCCGATCAGGTGCGGTACCACCCGATCGCGGCCTCCACCTTCGGGATCGGCCTGGCGGCGCTCGGCGTCGGCGCCGCCCTCGCCGCGGTGGCGATCTGGCGCGACAACCTGCTGCCCCGGCTCAGCGGGGTGCCGTTCGCCCTCGGGTTCCTGCTCTTCCTGCCCCAGTTCTTCACCCCGCCGGCGGTCCGGATCTCCCACGGCGTGCTGATCGGTGCCGGGCTGCTCTGGCTCGCCACGGCGCTGTGGCGAACCGCAGGTGCCACCCGCCCCCGGCCCATCCGACGAGCCGGCCCCGGCCACTGACCCACCAGCGGTCGACCCACCGACTCCACAACCACCAGCCCGGAGCGCACCGAACTGACGCGCACCGAGCTGACGGTCTGCCTGGGGGTGGACGCTCATGCCGAGGCCACCACGCGTAGCGCGGTCTCCGGCCGACCGACCGGTGCCGACCGGGGGATGACCCGGGTCGTCTCGGCACCGGGCAGCCACACCGTGAGCTCCTTGGGGCGGGCGGCGGCCCCCCGGCCGCGCGCCGAGATGGTCACCTCCCGACGGCGCAGCCGTCCCCGCCCCGCGCCGAGCCCCTGCCAGATGCCACGGACCACCTGGAGCGTCACGTCCGCGCCGTCCCACCGGCCGTACGGCACCAGCACGCTGCCCCGTTGCCGGGCACGCGCGGCCAACCGGTCGGCGACCGAGGCGGAGACGGTGGACGGGACCGCGGTGACCACCACATCGACCCCGTCGATGAGCGCGGCGACCACGGTGGGCCAGTCCGGGCCGGGCTGCGGCACCAGGGCGAGCCGGTCCAGGACGATGCCGGCCTCGGCCGCCGCCCCGGCCCCGAAGGTCGGTATCCCGACCACGGCGCACCAGGACCCGGCGCGGGACGCCTCGGCGAGCAACGCGAGCAGCAACGAGGTGGTGCCGCTGTGCCGATGCCGCCCGACGCCGACCGCGACGGTGCTGCCGCGCCGCAGACCCCGGTTGGGCAGCAACCCGGTCAGCTCGGGCCGCACGGGCAGCACCCGGTGCCCACCCGCCGGGTCGGGTGCGCTGGCCGGGCGGACCAGCCCGGCCAGCGCGGCGGAACCGACCACCATGCGGCCCGCCATCGGACCTCCCCCGTCGTCGCCCCGGGCATCCGGCCCGTGGATGGTGCTGTCGTGGATCACAAAGAAGTACGCGTGGCGGGGCGGCGTCCGGCCACCCTGGGTCCCGCCGTGGTGGCCGGACGCCGCGGCTCAGGCGACGAGACCCTCGATCGCCGGCTGGTGCGCCAGGCCGAGCGCCGTTTCCACCACCGTCACGAACTCCTCGGCGGCGCGGAGCAGGTCGTCGGCCTCCCGGGCGGTCACCACCCGGGGTATGCCGGCCTCGGCGGCGGCCCGTTTGCCCGCGCCGAGGGCGAAGTAGCGGGCCCACTCGTCGAGTTCGGGGGCGACGCCGGCGAGCAGAACCCAGACGTTGGTGATCCGGTGACGCCGGACGGGCGCGGGGCGGGCGCGGGCGGCGAGCACCGCCGCGGCGGCGCGCAGGGCCGCGAGATGGGCGGCGGCGTACCGGAGGCCGTCGGGGGCGGTCCGGGCGGCTTCGGCGAGCCCCTGTCGGGCGACCGCGAGCAACTGGACGGGAGTGCGGTGCGGCAGCACATGCGCGGGCACCGTCGGTGCCTGAGCCGGACTGGTCGGCATGGTCTCCTCCAGATGAGCCGGGGCGGGCAGGCACGTGGACGGTGGCCCGTCGACACGCAAGCCCGCGGCGGTCGGTGCGGAGGAAGACGCACCAGGTGGATGGCCGGCCGGGCGTGGAGCTTCCCCACACCACACCCGACCGGCGTACCGGCGGGTCCGTCGTCCGCCGCCCGGGGGTCGTTGGGCGGCGGACGACGGCCTGCCTGACGGGCCCGGACTCGCGACTGCCCGGGGCCCAGGTGCGGTCCGCGGCACCGCACCTGTCGGAAGCCGGTGCCGCGAAACACCCGCCTCCGAGAGGGGTTGGAACGAACGTTCGAGGCAATCGAACACTCGTTCTAACTACTGCTGACAGTACACCCTCCCACCGACGAAAACGCAACGTGTGACGCGCCGACACCATCGACCGGCTCAGTCGCGCAACCGCGCCGCCGTCGCCTGCCACCGGCGCGGGCCGGTCGGGTGACGCACGGCGGCGACCGGGCCGCGACGACCGCGACGTTTCCGCCCCCGGCGACGTGGCCGACTGCGCGTACGGCCCGCGTACCGGCAAGAATGGCGGCATGCAGTCACACCCGAACGTCCGGGCGGTGCAGGACGCCCTCGACGCCGCGAACGCCCGGGACGGCTCCGACGCGCCCGCCACGGTCCGCCTGCTGCCCGACGCCGTGCACACCGCCGCAGCCGCCGCCGAGGCGCTCGGCGTCGACGTCGGCGCCATCGCCAACTCGCTCGTCTTCGACGCCGATGGAGCCCCGTTGTTGGTGCTCACCTCCGGCGCGCACCGGGTCGACACCACCGCTCTGGCGGACCGGCTCGCCGTCACCCGGCTGCGCCGGGCCACCCCGCAGTTCGTCAAGGAGCACACCGGGCAGGTGATCGGCGGGGTCGCCCCGGTCGGTCACCCGCAGCCGCTGCGCACGCTCGTCGACACCGCCCTGGAGAAGTACGACGAGATCTGGGCCGCCGGCGGCGTGCCCCGGGCGGTCTTCCCCATCACCTACGCCGAACTGCTGCGGGTCACCGGCGGAACGCCGACCGACGTGGCGTGAACGAGCGAAGCGAGCGGAGAGTGGTGCCTCGCGCCGACGGCGGGCGCAGCGAGGTGGCGGCGTGAGGCGCCCGGAGAGCGTCCCCGAGTTGGTCACCCTGCACGTGTGGCGGATCGCGCCGGCCGCCGTGGGTCGGGCGCTGACCCGGATGGCGCTCGACCCGCGCCGGCTGCGCGCGCTGCCCGGCGTACGCTTCGGCAAGCTGCTCGGCACCGGGACCGGCACCGGCTTCGGGCCCGGCGACGCGGACCTGACCCGTTGGGCGGCGCTGACCGTCTGGGACTCCCCCGCCGCAGCCGCCCGGTTCGCCGACTCATCCGTGGCGCGGGCCTGGTCCGGTCTCGCCCGCGCGGATGTCCGCCTCGACCTGCGCCCACTGACCAGCCGGGGTGAGTGGTCGAGACGGCGGCCGTTCGGTGACCCGACCGGCGGCCGGGTCGCCGGCCCGGTGTTGGCGCTGACCCGGGCCCGACTACGACCCACCCGGGCACTCACCTTCTGGCGGGCGGTCCCGCCGGTGGCCGCGGCCCTGCACACGGCACCCGGGCTGCTGGCCCGCTTCGGCGTCGGCGAGGCGCCGCTGGGCTGGCAGGGCACCGTCAGCGTGTGGCGCGAACCGGCGGATCTCGTGGCGTTCGCGTACCGTCACCCGCAGCACCGAGCCGCGATCACCCGGACGGAGACCCAACGGTGGTACGCGGAGGAACTCTTCGCCCGGTTCGAGGTGCGGGACGTGGTCGGCGACCGAACGGTACTGGGGTGGGTCACCGACGACGGTGACCCGGCGAAGGGTGGACGGGCATGAGGTTGGTGCGGTGGACGCCGGACGATCTCCTCCGACGGCTGGACGACGTGGTGGCCGTCTACGGCGAGGCGATGGGTTACCGCGCCGACCTGCTGGAGGCCCGTCGTGGCTACATCGCCACCCACGTACGCCGGCCCGGCTTCCGCGCCGTGGCCAGCCTCACCAACACCGGCCAGCTGGCCGGGTTCGGCTACGGCTACGTCGGCGCCACCGGCCAGTGGTGGCACGACCAGGTCTGGCGGGCCCTGGACCAGGCCGCCCGTCGGCGGTGGCTGACCGACTGCTTCGAGGTGGTCGAGCTGCACGTACGACCACCGGCCCAGGGGCACGGGCTGGGCGCCGGGCAACTGCGCGCCCTGCTCACCATGGCCGAGGGTGCCACCACCCTGCTGTCCACCCCGGAAGCCGACGAGCAGACCTCGCGCGCCTGGCGGCTGTACCGCCGGTTCGGCTTCGTCGACGTGCTGCGCGACTTCCGGTTCCCCGGCGACGAGCGTCCGTTCGGGGTGCTCGGCCGGGACCTGCCGCTACCCGCGCCGGAATCCACACCACCACCGGTGCGGTCATGACCGCACGGTCACCGGTCCGGGGCTACGCCTGGACCATGCTGGCCCTGCTGGTGCTGGCGCAGATCTGCTACCCGCTGACCGACGGGGTCACCCGGGCCCGGCTGACCGTGGCCACCGTCGTGCTCGGCTACCTGCTCTCGGTCGGTCACGCCCTGCTCAGCCGGGGGCCTCGGGCGGCAGCGGCGCTGGTCGCGGTGGCCACCGGCGGCGGGTTCGCCATCGAGGCGCTCGGCGTGGCCACCGGTTTCCCGTTCGGCAGCTACGACTACTCCGGCCAGCTCGGCCCGAAACTGGCCGGCGTGCCGCTGATCATCCCGCTGGCCTGGACCTGGATGGCCTGGCCCGCCTGGCTGGCGGCCACCCGACTCACCGGCGGGTCACCCGGCCGGTGGCGCTGGCCGGTGCGGATCGCGTTGGCCACCGTCGGGTTGGCCGCCTGGGACCTCTTCCTCGACCCGCAGATGGTGGCCGAGGGGCACTGGGTGTGGCGTGCTCCCACTCCGGCCCTACCCGGGCTGCCCGGCATCCCGGTCAGCAACTACCTGGGTTGGCTGCTGTTCGCGGTGCTGATGATGACCGCGCTGCGCCCGCTCGCCGGGCCCACCGTGACCGGCACCGGCGACGGCGATCACCCGATGTTCGCGCTCTACCTGTGGACGTACGGCTCCAGCGTGCTGGCCCACGCCGTCTTCCTCGACCTGCCCGCCTCGGCGGTGTGGGGGGCGGTCGGCATGGCGGTGGTCGCCGTGCCGCTGGCCGTGGCCCTGCTGCGGGCCGGGCGGACCCGCGACCACACCGGTCCGCCGCGCTCCCCGACCGACGCGCTCGACGTGGCGGCATGACCGTAGCGCTGGTCCTGCTGCTCGGCGTGAGCGTGCTGACCCTGCACACCGTGGTCAACGCCGGTCGCTGGCTGCGCCGACCGACCGACCGGCCGACGGAGGTCACCGAGACGGTGGCGGTGCTGCTGCCGCTGCGCGACGAGGCCGACCGGGTCACCCCGTGCCTGCGCGCCCTGCTCGCCCAGCGGGCGGTTCCCGGGCTGCGCGTGATGGTGCTCGACGACGGCTCCACCGACGGCACCGCCGACGTGGTGCGCGCGATCGTCGCCGACGATCCCCGGGTCACCCTGCTCACCGGGGTGACCCCGCCACCGGGCTGGCTGGGCAAACCACACGCCTGCTGGCAGTTGGCCACCCGCGTCGAGGAGCCCGTCACCGCACTGGTCTTCGTCGACGCCGACGTGGTGCTCGACCCGTACGCGGTGGCGGCGGCGGTCACCGAGCTACGCGCCGCCGGGGCGACACTGCTGTCGCCGTACCCACGGATCGTGGTGCGCTCGGCGGCCGACCGGCTGGTGCAGCCGCTGTTGCAGTGGTTGTGGCTGACCTTCCTGCCGCTGCGGGCGATGGAACGGTCGCCGCGACCGTCGCTGGCCGCTGCCGGCGGACAGTTCCTGGTCGTCGACCGCGACGGCTACCTGCGCGCCGGTGGGCACGCGGCGGTCGCCGACCGGGTGTTGGAGGACATCGAGCTGGCCCGGGCGGTGAAGCGGGCCGGTGGTCGGATCGCCCTCGCCGACGGCTCCCGGCTGGCCAGTTGCCGGATGTACGAGGACTGGCCGCAACTGCGCGACGGCTACACCAAGTCGTTGTGGGCCTCGTTCGGGCACCCGGCCGGCGCGGCCGTGGTGCTGGCCCTGCTGCTGACGCTCTACACCGCACCACCCGTGGTGGCCGTCGCGGCACTGCTCGCCGGGGCGCCGATGGTGGCCGGGATCGCGGTGGGCGCGTACCTGGCCGGGGTGGCCGGGCGGGTGGTCAGCGCCCGCGCCACCGGCGGCCGGGCATGGCCCGACGCGCTGGGCCACCCCGTGTCGGTCGCGATCCTCGGTTGGTTGACCCTGCGGTCGTACCATCTGCGTAAGCGACGGCGCCTGTCCTGGCGCGGTCGCCCGATCGGCTGAAGGTTCGGGCGAGGGGGCGCGACATGGCGCGGATCGTGGTCGTCGGCGCCGGGGTGGGTGGGCTGGCCACCGCGGCCCGACTGGCCGTCACCGGGCATCAGGTGACCGTCCTCGAACGCGCCGAGCAGGTCGGCGGCAAACTCGGACGGCACAGCCACGACACCCCCGAGGGCTCGTTCCACTTCGACACCGGTCCCAGCCTGCTCACCCTGCCCGAGGTCTTCCACGAGCTGTTCGAGGCGACCGGGGCGAAGCTCGACGAGTACCTCGACCTGGTGCCGCTGGACCCGATCGTGCGGCACGTCTTCCCCGGTGGCGGCCCGGTGCTCGACTCCTGCGCCGACCCGGCCGAGTTCACCGCCCGGATCGGTGCGGCCCTCGGCGACCGCGCCGCCGCCGACTGGCAGCGGCTGTGGCGCCGGGCCGCCCGGGTGTGGCGGGCCTCCGAACGCGACATCCTGCGCCGCCGCGTCGACTCTCCCCGTGACCTGGCCCGGTTGGCCTGGCGGCTGGGCGACCTGGCCGCGATCCGGCCCGGTCAGAGCCTCCGTGGGCTGGGCCGTTCCCTGATCTCCGAGCCACGACTGCGGATGCTGCTGGACCGGTACGCCACCTACACCGGCGCCGACCCGCGCCGCGCACCGGCCGCACTGGTCGCGGTTCCCTACGCCGAGCTGGCCTTCGGCGGCTGGTATCTGCGTGGCGGGCTGGGCAGCCTCGCCGACGCGCTGCTGTCGCGCTGCCTGGACCTGGGGGTGGTGGTGCGTACCGGCACCACGGTCAGCCGGATCGACGCGGTGGGCGGTCGGGTGCACGGGGTACGCGTCGCCGACTCGACCACCCCGATCCCGGCCGACGTGGTGGTGGCCAACGTCGACGCGCTCAGCGTCTACCGCGATCTACTGCCCGACCCGCGCCGGCTGGCCGCGCTCACCGACCGCAGCCTGGCCGGTTTCGTGCTGCTGCTCGGCGTACGCGGCGACTCCGGGCTGGCCCACCACAACGTCTTCTTCCCCGCCGACTACGACGCCGAGTTCGACGCGGTCTTCGGTGATCCGGGGCGGGGACTGCGGGCCCGCCCGGCCGCCGACCCGACTGTCTTCGTCACCGTGGCGGACGATGCGGCCGTCCGTCCGGCCGGGCACGAGGCGTGGTTCGTGCTGGTCAACGCCGCCCGGCAGGGCACCGCACCGGGGGCGATCGACTGGCGTCGGCCGGGGCTGGCGCAGGCGTACGCCGACCGGATCCTCGACGTGCTGGCCGAACGCGGCGTGGACGTACGCGACCGACTGGTGTTCCGCGATGTCCGTACTCCGGCCGACCTGGCCGCCGCCACCGGCGCGCCGGGCGGCACCATCTACGGCACCGCCGGTGGTTTGCTCCGCCCGGCCAACCGGGGACCGGCCCGGGGCCTGTGGCTGGTCGGCGGCTCCAGTCATCCGGGCGGTGGCCTGCCGATGGTGACCCTGTCCGCGCAGATCGTCGCCGAGGCGATCGGTCCCGCCTGGTAGGTGTAAGGAAGGGCCCCCTACTAACGCCTGCGGTAGAGGAAGGGCCCCTTGCTAACGCCCGCCAGGCGCGCTGGCACACCCAACAGGCGCGGCCAGTCGGGCGGTGCCCCCCGGAGTCCCCCGGCGGTACCCCGGGGACCGCTCAGCCGGCGTCGATCAACGCCCGGCGGACGGCGGAGAGCAGCTGCCCCAGCCCGAAGGCGGCGAGCAGCACCCAGACGGCGGTCGCCATGGTGATGGTGCCGGCCGCCAGGTCCGTCTCGATCAGCCCGCTCAGACCCGCCAGCAGCAGCCCCGCCACGGCCACGCAGACCCGGGTGGGCCGCTCCCCCACGGTGACCGCGCCGATCTCCCGCATGCCGGCGGCGACCGCGCGGGCGCGGACGTACTCGTGCAGCCAGGACAGCGCACCGGCTGCGGCGACCAGCGCCCCTGGCGCGCCGATCAGCCAGAACGCCACCAGCCAGGCGGCCTCGCCGAGCCGGTCGGCCAGTGAGTCGTAGACGTAGCCGAGGCGGGTGGTGCGCCCGGTGGCCACCGCCACCGCCCCGTCGACGCTGTCGGCGACCGAGGCGAGCAGCACGAACAACGCGCCCAGGAACGGCCCGTCGCCCGACCGGACCGCGAACAGCGGTACGCAGAAGCAGAGCAGCACCCCGACCACCGTCACCGCGGTCGGGCCGACCCGTAGCCGACCCAGCAGGAACCCGACGTGGTAGGAGAAGCGCAGCCAACCGCGCACCACCGGCGTGGCGGCCCGGGGATCGAAACCGCCGTGCAACCGGGCCCACGCCGTGGCGTACTCGTTCCAGTTCAGCTGTCTGCCCACCACGGTTCAACCGCCGCGACAGCGCCGAGGTGTCGCGCGCCTGGTGTCACGTCGCGACGCTCACCCGCAGGTTCTGCCATATCTCCCGGGTCGCGGTGGACCGGTTGAAGGTGATGAAGTGGATCCCCGGCACCCCCTCGTCGAGCAGCCGGCGGCACATCTCGCTGGTCTGCTCGATGCCGAGCCGGCGGACCGCCTCCGGGTCGTCGGCGACCCGCTCGAACCGCTCGGCCAACGCCGGTGGAAAGGGTGCCCCGGACAGCTGCACGGACCGCTCGATGGTGCCGATCCGGGTCACCGGCATCACCCCGGCCAGGATCGGGGTGTCGCAGCCGGCGGCGGCCACCCGGTCGCGCAGCCGAAGGTACTCGTCGGCGTCGAAGAACATCTGGGTGATCGCGAAGTCCGCGCCGGCCCGGCACTTACGCACGAAGTACTCGGTGTCGGCGGCGACGTCCGGCGAGCGCGGGTGCCGGTAGGGGAAGGCGGCGACACCGACGCTGAAGTCGCCGGAGTCCCGGACCAGGCGGACCAGGTCCTCGGCGTAGTGCACGCCCTCGGGGTGCGGGATCCACTCCCCGGTGGGATCGCCCGGCGGGTCACCGCGCACCACCAGCACGTTGCGCACCCCGGCACCGGCCAGCCGCCCGATCACGTGCCGCAACTCGGCGACGGAGTGGTTGACCGCCGTCAGGTGCGCCATCGGCAGCAGGGTGGTCTCGGTGGCGATCCGCTCGGTGACCGCGACCGTGGTGTCCCGAGTCGAGCCACCGGCACCGTAGGTGATCGAGACGAAGGAGGGGCGCAGCGACTCCAACTCGCGGATGGCCTGCCACAACTGCCGCTCGCCCTGCTCCGTCTTGGGCGGCATGAACTCGAAGGAGAAGGTCGGCTGGCAGTCGCGCACCAGCTCTCCGATCGCCGGTTGCGAGTTCGGGAGGACCGAGGGAAGACCGAGCGCCACGAACCGACTCTAGCCGGACCGGACGGACACCCCCACCGGCTTCCCAGCAGTGGGGACGGCCGACCCCGCACACACCGGCGTCCATCCGTGACATCGACACCACGGACCGTGGTGTACGCCGAACCGTCGCACACCCGCCGCCGGGGGAACTGTCGCACCCGCGGGCTAATCTGCTCACCTGCGCGGGTGCGGTCGACAGCCCACCGGGCGGCCGCGCGGGGGTCACGCGCGGGGGTCAGCAGCAGACGGTGCGCCGACACCACCCTGAGCCGGTGTCGGGCCACCACCCGCCGACCCTGCCGGAGGATCCATGTCCCCGCCGCCGTCCGCCTCCACCCGCCCCGACTCGGCACCCCTGGGCCCGCTGCTGGTCCGGCTACGCCGCACCCGGGGATGGAGCCAGGCCCGCCTCGCCGCCGAGCTGTGCGCCGCCGCCGGTGTGTGCACGCTGAGCCGGCACGAGATCTCCCGGTGGGAGCGGCAGGTACGGGAGCCGGGGCGCTTCTGGCGCGGCTGGCTGGTCCGGGTCCTCGCGGCCCCGGCCGTCCAGCCCGGCGCGGGCAGCCAGCCCTGTCGGCCGGGTCCGGGCCGACACGCCCGGCCCGCGTCCAGGCCCGGCAGCGCGTCCAGGCCCGGCGGGTCAGCCCGCTCGGCACGACCTGTCCCGCCGCCGGGTCGATTGCGACCAGCGGCTGACCCGACGCGCCGGAGGGCGGGTGGCTCGGCGCGTCGTACCCCGACCAACTAGCGTCGAGATGTGACCCATGCTGCTCCCGTCTCCCCGGTCGACCGTGCCAGCCTGCGCCAGCGGGTCGACAAGGCACTGTCGGACTTCCTCGTCGGCCGTCGCGCCTGGATGGCCGAGGTCGACGACGCCCTGCTGCCGGTCGCCGAGGCGATCGAGGCGTTCGTGCTGGGCGGCGGCAAGCGGCTACGGCCGGCCTTCGCGTACTGGGGCTACCGGGGCGCCGGCGGGGTGGACACCGATGCGGTGGTGACCGCCCTCGCCGCGCTGGAGTTCGTGCAGGCCAGCGCCCTGATCCACGACGACCTGATGGACCGTTCGGACACCCGACGCGGAGAGCCCGCGGTGCACCGACGGTTCGCCGCCCGGCACCGGTCAGCCGGTTGGGGTGGCGATCCGGACAGCTTCGGCGACGCCGCGGCGATCCTGCTGGGCGACCTGTGCCTGGTCTGGTCCGACGAGCTGTTGCACTCCGCCGGGCTCGACCCCCGGACGGTGGCCCGCGCCCGACCGGACTTCGACGAGATGCGTACCGAGGTCACCATCGGGCAGTACCTCGACGTGCTGACCCAGGCCACCGGCGACACCTCGCTGGAACGCGCCAGCAAGGTCGCCCGGTACAAGTCGGCCAAGTACACCGTGGAACGGCCACTGCTGGTCGGCGCGGCGTTGGCCGACGCCCCCGCCGACGTACGCATCGCCTACTCGGCGTACGGGTTGCCGCTGGGTGAGGCGTTCCAGTTGCGCGACGACGTGCTCGGCGTCTTCGGCGATCCGGCGCAGACCGGCAAGCCAGCCGGCGACGACCTGCGCGAGGGCAAACGGACGTACCTGGTGGCGGCCGCGCTGGAGGTCGCCGACGAGGCCGGTCGTGCCCTGTTGCTCGACGGCCTCGGCGACAGCGAGTTGGACGCCGACCGGGTGACCCGGCTGCGGGAGCTGATCGTCGACACCGGCGCGCTGGCCCGCACCGAGCAGCGCATCGTCACGCTGACCGACGCGGCGCTCGCCGCGCTCACCGCCGTCGACCTGGACACCGAGGCCCGACAGGCGCTGGTGGATCTGGCCATCGCCGCCACCCGCCGCGCCGACTGACTCGACCGGCGCGGCGACTGAGCCGGACGGTCCCTCAGAAACCCAGCGCCTGGGCGCGGCGCTTGACCTCACGGGCCTGGTCGCCGCCGAGGGCGGTCGCGGGGGTGCCGCCGGCCAACGTGTCGTCCGGCTCGTAGAGCCAGCGCAGCGCCGCCTCGTCGTCGTAGCCGGCGTCGGCCAGCAGGGTGAGCACGCCCGGCAGGTGCTTGAGCACGGTGTGGTTGGCCACCAGGTCGGCCGGGATCCGGCGGACGCCGTCCCGGCGTACCGCGAGCAGCTGCCGGTCCCGGATCATCTGGTGGACCTTGCTGATCGACAGGTCGAGCCGCTCGGCGACGTCCGGCAGGGTCAGCCAGCCCGCCGGGTCGGCGGGACCGGCCAGGGGCGCGGCGCCCTCGGCGGGTACGGAATCGGTCACGGCACCACCCTGCCACGCCGCCCCCGGCTCCGGTCAACGGCCTCCCGGCGACCACCCTGAGCAGGGGCGACCGTCACCGTACGCGCGCGTCGAACCCGCCGACGGGCACCTGCCGGTAGCATCCTGTTCAACCTTCATCCCCCCGACACATAGACTGCCTGCCGATGGACACACAGGTCGCCGACACGTTGCTGGGCTCGCTGATCGACGGGCGCTACCGCATCCGCGGTCGCGTGGCCCGTGGCGGCATGGCGACCGTGTACACCGCCGTTGACGAGCGGCTCGAACGCACCGTCGCCGTCAAGATCATTCATGCCGCCCAGGGACCACCCGGTCAGGCCGGTCGACCCAGCTTCGTCGACCGGTTCACCGACGAGGCCAAGACCATCGCCCGGCTCACCCACCCCAACGTGGTGGCGGTCTACGACCAGGGCACCCACGCCGGGCGGCCCTACCTGGTGATGGAGTACGTCCGTGGTCGCACCCTGCGCGAGGTGCTGACCGAACGACGCCGGCTCAACCCGGACGAGGCGTTGGCCATCACCGAGCAGATGCTCGCGGCCATCGGCGCCGCCCACCGGGCCGGTCTGGTGCACCGTGACGTCAAGCCGGAGAACGTGCTGGTCGCCGAGGCACCCAGCGGCGGTCCGGCCAACCTCGTCGACAGCGTGGTCAAGGTGACCGACTTCGGGTTGGCCCGGGCGGTGGAGGCGAGCACCGACCACGACAGCGGCAACCAGTTGATGGCCACCGTGGCGTACGTGGCACCGGAGCTGGTGACCGACGGCCGGGCGGACGCGCGCACCGACGTCTACTCGACGGGCATCGTGCTGTTCGAGATGCTCACCGGTCGGGTGCCCTACGACGGTGACCGGCCGATCGACATCGCCTGGCAGCACGTCGACCGCGACGTCCCCGCACCGTCGACGCTGGTGCCCGGTCTGCCGAGGGTCCTCGACGACCTGGTCGCCCGCGCCACCCGACGCGACCCGGCGGCCCGCCCCGGTGACGCGGGCACGCTGCTGGCCGAGGTGCAGGTGGCTCGGGACAGCGTGGGCAGTTCGAACAGCCACACCGCCCTGATCACCCCGGTGACCGACGGCCCCGCGGTGTCCCAACCGACGATGGTGGTCGCGCCCGTGCGTCCGTCCGAGCGACCGACCTGGGCGCGACTGCCGGAGGACGGCTCGCCCGCGCGTGGTCGCCGTCGGGCCGCGTCCGGCGGCGACGACCTGCGTACCCGATTGTCCGGCCTGGTCGCCCGCCTGCCCGGCCAGGGCGGCGGACGGCTCGCCGTGGCGGCGGTCGTCGTGGTGCTCGGGCTGGTGGCCGCGCTCGGTGGCTGGTGGTTCGGGGTCGGTCGGTACACCACCGCGCCGGAACTGGTGAGCATGACCAAGGCCGAGGCGGAGGCACGGGCCTCCCAGGCGGGCTTCGACGTGGTCTACGCCGATCCTCGCTACGACGACCAGGTCCCCCGCGACGGTGTGCTGGGGCAGGATCCCGCCTCCTCCGCCAAGATCCTCAAGGGCGGCACCATCACCCTGACCCTGTCGCTCGGGCCGGAGCGCTTCGAGCTGCCGGACGTGGTCGGCAAGGAGTTCGCGCTGGCCGAGGCCGACCTGCTCAGCGCCCAGCTAGAGGTGGTGAAGGGCACCGCCCGCTACGACGACAGCCTGCCGGAGGGCGTGGTGGTGTCCACCAAACCGGAGGCGGGCAAGGAGGTCAAACCGGGCGACAAGATCACCGTCATCCTCAGCAAGGGCCGCGCCCCGATCACCGTGCCGAACCTGGTCGGCAAGAACCTCAACGACGCCCGCAACCAGATCGCGCAGCTCGGTCTGGTGCTGGTGGAGCCGACGCGCAAGCAGTCCGACAAGCCGCGTGACGAGGTGATCGGGCAGAGCCCGGCCGACGGCAGCGGCGTGGAACGGGGGGCCCAGATCCGGCTGGAGGTCAGCGAGGGGCCGCCGCTGGTGACCGTGCCACGCGTCGTCGACCTGCCGTGCCAGCAGGCCAAGCAGGTGCTGGAGAGCCAGGGCTTCCCGGTGACGGTGCAGTTCAACCCGAACGCCGTCACCCGGTTCCAGAACCCGAACGAGAACGCCCAGGTCGCCCCGGGTACGCAGATCACCATCGGCTGCTTCTGATGACCGCTGCGGTTCCCGGCCACCGGCCGATCGGCTCGCACACGCCCACCTCCGGTGGGCTGGCCAAGGCGGCGCTGCCGTATATCGACGCGGCCGGTTCCGAGGTGGCGCAGGTCTACGTCGGCAACTCCCGGGGCTGGGCGATGCCGGCCGGCGACCCGGTGCAGGACGAGCTGTTCCGCGACGGCTGCGCCGACCGAGGTGTCGCCGTCTACATCCACGCGTCGCTGCTGGTCAACCTGGGTTCACCGACCGCTGCGACGGTCGAGCGGTCGACCCGGACGCTGGCCCACGCGCTGCGCCGAGGTGCCGCGATCGGCGCTCGTGGGGTGGTCTTCCACGCCGGCAGCGCGGTGGACGCCGGGCACGCCGAGGCGGCCATGCGGCAGGTACGCGAGTCGCTGCTGCCGCTGCTCGACTCGGCCGCCGACGCGGGTGGGCCGATGCTGCTGGTCGAGCCGAGCGCCGGAGGCGGCCGGTCGCTGGCCAGTCGAGTGGAGCACCTCGAGCCGTACCTCGACGCGGTGGACCGGCACCCGTGGCTGGGGGTCTGCTTCGACACCTGCCACGCCTGGGCCGCCGGGCATGACCTGGCCGCCGAGGGCGGGCTGACCGCGACGCTGGACGCCCTGGTCACCGCCGTCGGAGCGGACCGGCTGCGGCTGGTGCACGCGAACGACTCGAAGGACCTGTGCGGCTCCACCCGGGACCGGCACGAGAACATCGGCAAGGGCCTGATCGGCGAGCCCGCCTTCGCCGAGCTGATGCGTCACCCGGCCACCGCCGGAGTCCCGGTGCTGGTGGAGACCCCCACCGAACGGCACGAGGGCCACGCCGCGGACATCAGCACCCTCCGCCGCCTCCTGCCCTGACCCCTGCCCTCCGGCCGTGCCGGTCGTTTGCACCGGCCGAGCGGTGACGGGGCACGCCCGGCCAGGGCCGGGACGACGGCGGTCAGCGGCGGAGGATGCGGGTGAGGACGGCGGCGGCCTGATCCGTCTCGGCGTCGGTGACGTCCAGGTGGGTGACCAGGCGGGCGATACGCGGACCGAGCACCGAGACCAGCACACCCTCGGCGCGGGCGGCG
Source organism: Micromonospora sp. DT48 (assembly GCF_049844495.1). Classification (NCBI taxonomy): domain Bacteria; kingdom Bacillati; phylum Actinomycetota; class Actinomycetes; order Micromonosporales; family Micromonosporaceae; genus Micromonospora; species Micromonospora sp. DT48. Next base: position 102,575 of record NZ_JBNCLE010000008.1, on the reverse strand, counting down.
GCGGCCAACTCGGCCGCGTCCAGCGGCGCCTTGGTCAGATCCAGCGGAACGATGTTGGTGCGTACCGTGGTGGCCAGCACCCCGAACGGGGCGACCGCCTCCGCCAGCCGGGCCGCCTTCGCGTGGTCGGCGGCCAGCCGGTCGACGTGGTGCGCCAGCGCGTACCGACCGGCGGCGGCCAGGATCCCGGCCTGGCGCATCCCACCGCCCATCCGCTTACGGATCACCCGGCCCCGCTCGATCCGGTCGGCGGAGCCGACGACCAGCGAGCCCACCGGCGCGCCGAGTCCCTTGGACAGGCAGACCGACAGGGTGTCGAACAACGCGCCGTAGGTGGCCAACGGCACGCCGTCGGCGACGTGGGCGTTCCAGATCCGAGCACCGTCGCAGTGCAGCGCCACCTGCCCGGCGTCGGCGATCCGGCGCAGCTCGCGCAGCGTGTCGAGGGGAATCACCCCACCGCCGCCACGGTTGTGGGTCTGCTCCACCGCGATCGCCCGGGTGGGCACCACCCAGGGGGCGTCGGGACGGACCATACCGGCGACCACGTCGGGGTCGAGCTGCGCGCCCACCGGTGGCCAGGTCCGCGAGGTGACCCCGCCGTACGCGGCGGCAGCCCCCATCTCGTACGTGACCACGTGCGCGTCGGCGTCGCAGAGCAGCTCCGTGCCGGGCGGCACCAGCAGTTGCAGGGCGATCTGGTTGGCCATCGACCCGCTCGGGCAGAACAGCGCCGCCTCGTGCCCGAACATGGCGGCGACCTCGGCCTCCAGCGCCTGGACCGTCGGGTCCTCGCCGTAGACGTCGTCGCCCACCTCGGCGTTGGCCATGGCCTGACGCATGGCGAGGGTGGGCCGGGTCACCGTGTCCGACCGCAGGTCGATCAGCTCAGCCATCGGTCGTCCCACCGGTGCCTCCCGTTGGCCATGGTCACCCCTCCGGCCGCCGCACCCGGCGGGCAGGCCGACTCCTCGGGTCAGCCACGGAGCATCTCCGCGACGAGGAACGCCAGCTCCAGCGACTGCTGGGTGTTCAGGCGGGGGTCGCAGGCGGTCTCGTAGCGGCCGGGCAGGTCGAGGTCGGCGATGCCCTGTGCGCCGCCCAGGCACTCGGTGACGTCCTCACCGGTCAGCTCGACGTGCAGGCCACCCGGGTGGGTGTCCAGGCCCCGGTGCACCTCGAAGTAGCCGAGCACCTCGTCGACGATGCGGTCGAAGTGGCGCGTCTTGTAGCCGTTGGAGGACTCGTGGGTGTTGCCGTGCATCGGGTCGCACTGCCACACCACCTTCGCTCCGGCGGCGGTCACCTTGGCCACGATCGGTGGCAGGACGTCACGGACCTTGTGGTTGCCCATCCGGCTGATCAGGGTGAGCCGGCCGGGGATGTTTTCCGGGTTCAGCTTCTCGCACAGCTCGATCGCCTCGTCCGGGCTGGTGGTCGGGCCGAGCTTGACCCCGATCGGGTTGGCGATGCGGGAGATGAAGTCGATGTGCGCGCCGTCGATCTGCCGGGTGCGCTCGCCGATCCAGAGGAAGTGCCCGGACAGCCCGTACGGCCGACCACCGGAGACCCGGGTCAACGCCCGGTCGTACTCCAGGGCCAGCGCCTCGTGTGAGCAGTACAGGGTGACCGTGCGCAACGCGTCGTCCTCGGTCATCCCGCAGGCGCGGATGAAGGCGAGCGCCCTGTCGATCTCCCGGGCGATCGCCTCGTACCGCTCCCCGGCCGGGGAGTTGCGCACGAAGCCCTTGTTCCAGTCGTGCACCGCGTGCAGGTCGGCCAGCCCACCAGCCAGGTAGGCACGCAGCATGTTCATCGCGGCGGCCGAGTTCGCGTACGCCCGGATCATGCGCTGCGGGTCGGCGACCCGCGCCTCCGGCGTGGCCTCCAGCGAGTTGATCATGTCGCCGCGGTAGGCCGGGAGGCCGCGCGCGTCGGTCGGCAGCGACCGGGGCTTGGTGTACTGCCCGGCCACCCGGGCCACCTTCACCACCGGCAACGACGCGCCGTAGGTCAGCACGATGGCCATCTGCAACAGCGTGCGGGCGTTGGCCAGCAGATGGCTCTCGGTGTTGTCGGCGAAGGTCTCCGCGCAGTCACCGCCCTGCAACAGGAACGCCTTGCCCTCGCAGACCAGGGCCAGACGCTGACGCAACTGGTCGACCTCGTACGGGGCGACCACCGACGGTACGGTGTCGAGCACCTTGCAGACCTCGGCGACCTGGGCCTCGTCGGGCCAGGGTGGGGTCTGTGCGCGGGGCAGGGCCCGCCAGAGGTCCAGACCGAGGGCCTCGTCCTCGGCGGAGTCGACGGTCGGCCGGCTGGTCTGCAGCACGGGGCTGCCGACGGCCGGATGGCTCAGCTGGTGCCACTCATGGCGCATGACAGAAAGCGTACGGCGACGGTCCGGGCCGCCGTCCGGCGAGGGGGACCGTTCCGGCAGATGAGAGATCGTCATCACGGGGTGCCGGCCGGTCCGTCGCCGCCGCTCACCGGTCCGGGTGACGGACCCGGACCGGTGAGCCCGGCGGCGGTCCGCACACCGGGCCCACCCGTCGCGGCATCACCGCGTCACGGCCGCCAGGTAAGCGCGAAACGGCTCGGACAGCTCGACCTCGGCGAGGGCGGTCTCACCGCGCCGGGCGATGCCGGGCACCACCGCGGCCACCGCGTCCGTGAGCCGCGTCGTCACCTCCGGGTTCGGGTCGATCCCGGAGGTGACGTGCTCGCGGCCGGCGGCGTAAACGATCTCGCGGACGCCCGCCATCGCGGCCGTCGTGCGGCAGATCGCGCAAGGTTCGCAGCTCGAGTAGACCACCGCTGCGGCCAGGTCGACCGAACCGGTCCGGCGAGCGGCGTCGCGGACCGCCGCCACCTCGCCGTGCGCCGTCGGATCCAGGTCTGAGGTGGTGGTGTTGACCCCCGCACCGATCACCACGCCGTCCTGGACGACGACGGCGGCGAACGGCGGGTGTCCGGCCACGGCGCGACGCCGCGCCAGGTCGACGGTACGGGCCAGCACGCCGGGCTCGCCCCCGAGTGCGGTGAGCGTGGAACCCACCAGATCGGTCCCGTCGTCGGGTTCCGCCAGCTCCTGGAAGATCGTCACCGGTACGTCGGACGGGCCAGCGCGTTCGACCTCGGCGATGTACCGCGCCTGGGCCTCGTCGGCCAGCTCCAACGTCGCACGACCGGCGTCGAGGATGACGAGCCGCTCGCCGTCGGGGCCGTCGATGGCCTCCGACTCCGGCAGGCCCAGGGCGTCACGGTAGTAGGTCACCGCGGCGTCGAAGTCGGCCACGGTCAACACGACACGGAGTTGCTGTACGGAACGTGAGGTCATGGCACGCACCATAGGAGCTGACACCGATGTCAGGGCAACGGTGTGATGTGGCCGGTCACAGCCCCGGTCAGGGGGTGACGGCGGGGCTGGGGCTGGGCGGGTTGCCGCCGGGTTCCTCCGCGGCGATGCACCAGTCGAGCCCGTCACGGGTGACCGTGAACAGCACCGGACGGGTCGCCTTCTTCTTACCGACGGTGACCGTGACCGTGGTGCTGACCTCCTGCCCGGACGGGCCGGGCCGGATGTCGATGATCTCGGACTTCGACACCTTGAAGTGGTCGGCGAAGTCGCCGTTCGCCTCGGTGGCGGCGGCGTCGAACGCCTCGTGCAGCACCGCGCAGAGCTGGCTGCGACCGGCCGCCACGTCCTTGGCGGCCATCGCGTCGAGGTACGCCTGGACCCGCTCGCGGGACTTCAGCATGGCCTCCTCGGCCGGTGCCCGACCGGGCTGCTCGGCCTCGTTCTCGCCACCGACGAGCCCGCAGCCGACCAGGGCGAAGGGCAGGATGGCGAGCAGCGCGGCGGTGCTCGCCGGACGCCGGTACGTGACCCGCATCGTCACCTCCCTCGACGGCGGCATCGAGACACGGTCGATCGGCGAGTCTGTCACACCACCACGATTCGGTGAAAGGAAGGGCCCCTTCCTAACGCCTGATGCATAGGAAGGGGCCCTTCCTTTCACCACAGCGGCGGGAGAAGGCCGGACGGGGAGGGGCCGGTGCGGCCCCTCCCCGTCGGGTGGGTGATGCGTCGACCGTCGGCTCAGCCGAGGCCGCCCTTGATGGCGCTGATCAGCTCACCGTTGCTGGTGTCACCGGAGAGTTCCCAGAAGAAGGCGCCACCGAGGCCCTGGTTCTTCGCGTACGTCATCTTGCCGCCGATGGTGGACGGGGTGTCGTAGCTCCACCAGTTGCTGCCGCACTTGGCGTACGCCGTACCACCGACGGTGCCGGTGGCCGGGCAGCTGTTCTTGAGCACCTTGTAGTCCTCGATGCCCTGCTCGTAGGTGCCCGGTGCCGGGCCGGTCGCGGTGCCGCCCGGCGCGCTCTGCGTGACCCCGGTCCAGCCCCGGCCGTAGAAGCCGACGCCGAGCAGCAGCTTGTTTGCCGGGATGCCCTTGCTCTTGAGCTTCTGAATCGCCGCGTCGGACCAGAAGCCCTGCTGCGGGATGCCGGAGTAGGAGTACAGCGGCGAGTGCGGGGCGGTCGGGCCCTGCGCGTTGAAGGCGCCGAAGTAGTCGTACGTCATCGGCATGATCCAGTTCAGGTGCGTGGCGGCACCGGCATAGTCGGTGGCGTCGATCTTGCCGCCGTTGCTGCCGTCGGCGGTGATCGCGGCGGTGACCAGGTTGTTCGGGCCGAACCGGGCGCGCAGCGCGCTGGCCACGTTCTTGAACGCGTTCGGGCCGCTGGCGTCACAGGTCAGGCCGCAGGCGTTCGGGTACTCCCAGTCGATGTCGATGCCGTCGAAGACGTCCGCCCAGCGCGGGTCCTCGACCAGGTTGTAGCAGCTCTCGGCGAAGGCGGTCGGGTTCTGCGCGGCCTGGGTGAAGCCGCCGGACCAGGTCCAGCCGCCGAACGACCAGATCACCTTCAGGTGCGGATACATCTGCTTGAGCTTGCGCAGCTGGTTGAAGCTGCCGCGCAACGGTTGGTCCCAGGTGTCGGCGACGCCGTCGACGCTCTCCGCCGCCGTGTACGCCTTCTCGTAGTCGGCGTAGCTGTCCCCGATGGTGCACCGGCCGCCGGTGGTGTTGCCGAAGGCGTACAGGATGTGCGTCAGCTTCGACGCCGAGCCGCTGGTGTGGATGTTCTTGACGTGGTAGTTGCGGGCGTAGACACCCCACTGGGCGAAGTAGCCGACCACCTTCTGCGCGCCCGGGTTCGGCGGCGGGGTGGTCGGGGGCGGGGTGGTCGGCGGAGGCGTCGTGGGTGGCGTGGTGGTGGGCGGCGTCGTGGTGGGCGGTGCGGTGGTCGGCGGCGGGGTGCCGCCGCCGCAGGGCGCGCCGTTGATCGTGCAGTTCAGCGGCGCCTGGTACGCGCCGGTGCCGTTGTAACCCCAGCTGAAGGAGGCGCCCGGGGCCAGCGCGCCGGCCCAGCTCTTCTTGACCGCCACATAGCGGTTGCCGGTGCGGGTGACGTCGGCGTCCCAGAAGCTGCCGATGCTGGTGCCCGACGGCAGCTCGAACTCGATGCGCCAGGTGCCCACGCTGGCGTCGGACCCGTTGGTGATGGTGACCCGCGTCTCGTGGCCCGTTCCCCAGTCCGACACCCGGGTGAACGAGGTGGTCACGCTGCCGGCGCCGAACGCCGAGGTCACCGGGACCGTGGCGACGGTCACCGCGACCACGGCGCCGACCCAGAGGGCTCGGCGAAGCGATCTCTTCATGTGGCGTCTCCAAACAGTTAGGAAACTTTCCAAAATGTTGAGGAGACGCTACTCACACGCCACCACTTCGTCAAGATGTGCATGTATCGATTCGCGCCTGACCCGACACCGCCCGCACCGCCCGCCCGCGCCGCCGCACCGCCCGCCCGCGCCGCACCGCCCCGCGCCGCCACACCGCCCGCCGCGCCACACCGCCCGCCTCGCCACACCGCCCCGCACCGCCGCACCGTCCGTGAGCACCGTCCCGGCGGTAGCCTCCGGACATGACCGTCTTCGACATCCCGATCGGTGCGCTCGCCGGTGGCCCGGCCGACCTCGCGCAGTACCGCGGACGCACCCTGCTGATCGTCAACGTCGCCTCCCGCTGCGGCCTCACCCCGCAGTACGCCGGCCTACAGGCCCTCTCCGACGAGTACGCCGAACGCGGGCTGACGGTGCTCGGCGTGCCCTGCAACCAGTTCGCCGGCCAGGAGCCGGGCAGCGCGGCGGAGATCAACGAGTTCTGCCAGGTCAACTACGGCGTGACCTTCCCGATCACGGAGAAGGTGGACGTCAACGGCCCCGACCGCCACCCCCTGTACGCAGCCCTGGTCGACACCCCCGACGCCGACGGTCACACCGGCGACGTCCGCTGGAACTTCGAGAAGTTCCTCGTCGCCCCCGACGGCGCCGTCGTCGCCCGCTTCGCTCCCACGGTCACTCCCGACGACCCTTCCCTGCGCGCCACCGTCGACAAGCACCTCCCCGCCTGATCCCCTCCCCCGCCTCGCCGGTCGTGCGTTTCTGGTAGTTGTTTGCGACTTTATGTGGCATATGAGCCCGACCGCCGCCGCATGACCGGCGACAGCGGACAGGTGTGGGATACCCCATTGCCCCCACGCCCGTTCTCCGCCCGCCGGTCGCCGGTCGCCGAAATCGGACGCCGCCGGAGCGTGTAGATATGATGGAGATTGCGTCTCGGCTCCATGGAGATTCCATGTAGATTCCGTGAATATCCACTTTGGACATCAACGCCGGACGCGGGACGACTGAGGTGCGGACCACACCGAGGAATGGTGTGTAACCCGCGACGGAAAACGCATCACCGACTCGACGACCATCCGACGCGAATACGGTCGAGAAGAACTCATCCGGATGATCACAGCGGCAAAACCTGATCAATCCGGCATTGCTATGCGATGGAAAGTCCGAAATCTTGCGTTTTGGGGCGTCGGCCAGTCGCCCGACCTGAGATACCAGAATCGCGCATCGCTTACCAATGTCCAATAGTGACGACGTCGAATCGCGCCGTCGCATCATGCAGCGGCACGGTCCGGGCTCGGCTTACGGGGTTGCCGTTCACAGAAAACTCTCGGGTAGGGTCGAGGCTCGCTCACCCAGGGCTTGTCGTGACTCGGTAGGCCCACGGCTACGACAGTGTCGACAGAGAAAGCGCCTTCGCGCGTCGCCCAAGAACGCTGCCCGCGTACTGTGTGCCCATTGGAATGGAGACCGTGTCCGCACTCAGAGTGAAATCCCTCTACAAGGTCTACGGCAACCGCGCCGACAAGGCGGCGGAGATCCTCCGCAACAGCCCAGACCGAGACGAGAAGCTGGCAGGACTACCCGTCACGGCCGCGGTCGTCGACGCGAACTTCGAGGTCAAGCGCGGCGAGATCTTCGTGGTCATGGGCCTGTCCGGCTCCGGGAAGTCCACCCTGATCCGGATGCTCAACGGTCTGCTGCCACCCACGTACGGCACGGTCGAGGTCGACGGGGTCGACATCACCAAGCTCAAGCCGGCCGCGCTACGGAAGCTGCGCCGCGAGAAGATGAGCATGGTCTTCCAGCACTTCGCACTCCAGCCGCACCGGTCGGTGCTGGACAACGCCGGCTACGCGCTGGAGATCGCGGGCCTGCCTCGCGCCGAGCGCCGGGAGAAGGCGCTGGAGGCACTCCGGATGGTCGGCCTCGACGGCTGGGCGGACAAACTCCCGCAGGAACTCTCCGGTGGCATGCGCCAGCGCGTCGGCCTGGCCCGCGCGCTCGCCGCCGGCACCGACATCATGCTGATGGACGAGGCTTTCTCCGCGCTCGATCCGCTGATCCGCCGCGAGGTGCAGGACCAGCTGATCGGGCTGCAGGCCGAACTCGGCAAGACGATCGTGTTCATCACGCACGACCTCAACGAGGCGATGCGCCTCGGCGACCGCATCGCGGTCATGCGGGCCGGTCGGATCGTCCAGATCGGCACCGCCGAGGAGATCCTCACCGACCCGTCCAACGACTACGTCGCCCAGTTCGTCGCCGACGTCGACCGGACCAGGATCCTCACCGCGTCGGCGGTCATGGAGCGGCCACTCGGCGTGGTGGACGTGAACTCCGGCCCACGGGTGGCCGCCCGGGTGCTGCGCGAGACCCAGACGTCGGCCGTCTACGTCACCGGCCGGGGCAAGCAGTACCTCGGCACCGTGACCGCCGACGCCGCCACCCAGGCCGTCCGGGACGGGCGGAAGGACCTCCGGGAGATCGTGTCGACCGAGTACGTCCGTACGGTCGAGGACACCACGCCGGTGGCCGACATCTTCGCCCCCTGCGCCGAGAGTCCCGCGCCGGTCGCCGTGGTCGACGCCGACGGTCGGCTCGCCGGCGTGATTCCGCGGGTCACGCTGCTCAGCGCCCTCGGCAGCCTCAGCTCCGACGCCGACGAGGGCAGCACCACGCCCGAACCCACCCACGCGGCCGACCCGGCGCCGACCGGCGACGCGATGCCAACCGGCGACGCGATGCCAACCAGCGACGCGATGCCAACCAGCGACGCGATGCCAACCGGCGACGCGATGCCAACCAGCGACGCGATGCCAACCGGCGACGCGATGCCGACCGGTGCTGGCACGGCTTCGACCGGAGGCGGCCCGGCGGCCACACCGGAGGTGCCAGCGCAGGCGGTTGCCGAGCCCTCGGCCCGGATGACGGGAGAGCCGGCATGAACATCGTCGAGCGTCTGAACGACATGCTGCCGTACGTGGAGATCGGCAACGGGTTCCAGACCGCCGTCGACTGGTCGAGGACGAACCTCACCGCCCTCTTCGACGGCATCGCCGCCTTCGTCGACGCGCTGGTCGGCCCCCTGGTGGACCTGCTCACCGCGCCCCCGGCGATCGTCATGGTGCTGATCTTCGCCGGCCTTGGCTGGTGGCTGCGGAGCTGGAAGTTCGGGCTGGGCACCGCGCTCGGGCTCGGCCTGGTGGCCGGGATGCCGATCTGGAACCAGACCATGAGTACGCTGGCACTGGTTCTGGTCTCCAGTGGACTCGCCCTGCTGATCGCCATACCGGTGGGCATCGTCATCTCGGAGAGCCGTCGCGCCTCGGCGGTCGTCCGACCGGTGCTCGACCTGATGCAGACGATGCCCGCGTTCGTCTACCTGATCCCGGCCATCTTCTTCTTCGGCGTCGGGGTCGTGCCCGGCGCGCTGGCCACCGTGGTGTTCAGCATGCCGCCCGGGGTACGCCTGACCGAGTTGGGTCTGCGTCAGGTCGACCGCGAGGTCGTCGAGGCCGGCGAGGCGTTCGGCGCGTCACCGTGGAAGATCCTGCTGCGCACCAAACTGCCACTGGCCCTGCCGACCATCATGACCGGCGTCAACCAGGTCATCATGCTGGCGCTGTCGATGGTGGTCATCGCCGGGATGGTCGGTGCCGGCGGCCTCGGTGAGGTGATCACGACGGCACTGTTCCGGGCCCAGGTCGGCGCGGGCTTCGAGGGCGGTGTCGCCGTGGTGATCCTGGCGGTGGTGCTCGACCGCCTCACCGACTCCATCGGCGGGCGTACCGCGTCGGCGAAGGCGCAACGCGCCATGCAGAAGGCCTGATCCACCCGTCCCGACCCACGCGGGGGAGTCACCATTGCCGGCGCCCTGCCTCGCTACCGCGAGTTCCGCCGGTGTACGCAACAAGGGAAGGAAACTCCACATGTGGAGCAGTAAATTGGTGCGCCGGGTCGCGTTGGCGGCCACCGCCGCTCTGGCGCTGACCGGCGTCGCCGCCTGCGGCGACTCCGACGACTCCGCTGGCGGCTCCGGCGGCAGCAAGAAGATCAGCATCGGCTACATGGCCTGGGATGAGGCCATCGCCGCCTCCTACCTCTGGCAGAACCTGCTGGAGGAGAAGGGCTACGAGGTCGAGCTCAAGAACGTCGAGGCGGGGGTCGTCTACCAGGGCCTGTCCACGGGTGACATCGACCTCTTCCTCGACAGCTGGCTGCCGCAGACGCACGCCGACTACATGGAGCGCTACGGCGACAAGATCGAGAAGATCGGCGTCTGGTACGACAACGCCAGCCTGAGCATCGCCGTCCCCGAGTACGTGACCGACATCAACTCGCTGGAGGACCTCGCCGCCAACGCGGACACCTTCGGTGGGGAGATCATCGGCATCGAGGCCGGCGCCGGCCTGACCGCCGCCACCCAGGACAAGGTCATCCCGGAGTACGGCCTGACCGACAAGCTGAAGCTGACCACCTCGTCGACTCCGGCGATGCTGGCCGCGCTCGACGGCGCGATCAAGGACCAGAAGCCGATCGTGGTGACCCTGTGGCACCCGCACTGGGCCTACGCGAACTACCAGCTGAAGGACCTGGCCGACCCGAAGGGCACCCTCGGCGGGGCTGAGGAGATCCACACGCTGGCCCGGCAGGGCTTCGGCGCGGACTTCCCCGAGGTCACCGAGATGCTGAAGAAGTTCAAGATGGACGACCAGCAGCTCGGCTCGCTGGAAGACCTGATGTTCAACGTGCACAAGGGCGACGAGGAGAAGGCCGTCGAGGAGTGGCTGAAGGCCAACCCGGACTACGCCGGAACGGTCTCCTGACCCGATCCTGAGCGACCAGCCGCCGGTGGCAGGGGCACGTCGGCCCCGCCACCGGCGGTTGCACTCTCGGCAGGAGTCACGCCGCCGCAGTCCCGTACCGACAGGGCTCCGGCGCGCCGGGCCCGCCACTCGGGTGCCAGCACCGACCAGATCTCCAGGTCGACGCGGCCCCGCGGACCCGGCAGCACCTCCCGCAGGACACCGTCGCGGCGCATGCCCAGTCGGCGGGCCACCGCGATGCTGCGCACGTTGCCGGCGTTGGTGCGCCACTCCACCCGGTGCAGCCCACGCTCGACGAGCGCCCAGTCGACGACCCGTTCGACCGCCCGGGTCACCAGGCCCCGCCCCTCGGCGGCCGGCTCCAACCAGCAACCCGCCTCGCAGACGCCCGAAGCCGCGTTGAGCGACACCAGCAGCACCCCTCCGACCAGCGTGCCGTCGGACCAGATCCCCCAGATGCCACCGTCGTCGCGGGCCCACCGGTCGGCGTACCGCTGGAGCACATGCCGCGCTCCGTCGAGGTCGGCGGCCACGAAGGACGGCGACACCCACGGCGCGATGTGCTGCCGCGCCCGGTCCAGGTTGCCCAGGAACTCCTCGGCGTGCCACGGATTCAACGGCCGCAGCTCGGCGTCCTCGGCCAACGGCAGAGCGAACATCAACACTCACCTTCCGGTACGACCCGGCGCAGGACCGACGTCGAGGTAGGGCGAAAGCCCTGCTCAGCCCAGCGAAGCAGGGTATCGGCGAGCACGCTGGGCACGAGAACGCAGGCGTTCAGCACCGCTACGATCATCAGCGGCCGTCACGCGCCGAGTTGATCGTCGGACGACTGGCGGCCACGCCTGATCGCCTCGTCGTAGACATCACCGGGTCAGACCGGGCGGCGGCCGGCGAAACCGCAGTCGGCGCGGTGGTACCACCGTACGTCGGTGTCGCCCTCCAGCCAGCACCAGAGCACCTGCCGACCCTCGCGCTCGCCCGGGAAGTCGAGCAGCACCGGCGCCACGCCCTTGACCTCGATGCCGTACTGCCGGATCTCGTCGAGGACCGCGTGCAGCCTGGCTTCCAGGCTCTTGACCTCGGCCCGGCCGCCGAGTGCGCTGAGCCCGTGGTTGGCGAGGTCGGCCTGCAACTCGGCCAGGTCGGCGCGTACCCGGATCAGCTCGTCGATCCGGGGATGCAGGGTGGCCACCAGGTGTCGGGCCTGGGCGAGAGTGAACACCGGGTCAGTATGCGCCACGACCCGTCCGGTCAGGACGACGGTGTCGACTGCCGAGAGCGGCGAAGCACCACCGGCGCCGCCGGGAGTCGGACTCGTGCGTGTCCCACCCCGCTCCTGACCCGTTTGACAGTTGCCGGGCCACTCCCCCGCTTCGCCCTGGCCTGCTGCGCCCGCTGCCCGAGGTGGCCTGGACCGGCACGGTCTCGCGCACGGATGGAGGCATGGTGAACCGGTCGGTGCCGCCCGAGGGCCAGGACGGCACCACGGACGCCTACCGGGAGTTCCGGCTGCCGCTCACGGCCCTGGCACTCGCGATCGTCACCGCCGGTGCTCTGGACGCCTTCGCGTTCCTCCGGTACGGCGCGTTCGTGGCCAACCAGTCCGGCAACGTCATCTTCCTCGGCATGGGCCCGGCCGGGGAGCACCCGGAGTGGCCGGTCTCCGGGGCGGCCATCGTCGCGTTCGCCGTCAGCGCCGGGCTGGTCGACCTGCTCCGGCGCAGTCTCCGACCGCCGGTGGCGTCGATGGTCGCCCTCACGGTCACCGCGGCCGTGATGGTCGTCTGGACGGTGCTCGACCTGGCGCTCGCGCACGGCCGGTACGGCATGGCGTCACGGGTGCTGCTCGCGGCGGCCGGTGCGGTCGCCATGGGCAGCCTGACCACCGTGGCGACCCGTGCCACGGGTGTTCCCACGCCGATCACCTATCAGTCGGGTACCACGAAGCACACCGGTGAACAGGCCGTGCGCTGGTTCCTCGGCCCCCGCGCCGGTCGTGTCGAGGCCCGACACGCCGCCCTGCTCGGGCTGTTCGCCCTCGGCTGCTACACCACGGGCGGCGCCCTCGGCACGCTCGCCCAGCATCAGTCTCGCTGGGTGCCGCTGTCCGGGACGGTCGCCATGCTCGTCCTGATGCTGCTGGTCCGGCGGCGGCTCGGCGGCTCGGCCGGGGCGTCACCACCGGACGCCGCCGGCCGCTGAGCGGTCAGTCGGCCTGGGCGGCGAGTTCGCGGGCCCGGTCGCGGGCGGCCTCCAGGGCGGCCAGCAACGCCGCCCGTACGCCGTGGTTCTCCAGCTCCCGGATGGCGGAGATGGTGGTGCCGGCGGGCGAGGTGACCGCCTCGCGCAGCTTCACCGGATGCTCGCCGGAGTCGCGCAGCATCACCGCCGAGCCGATCGCGGTCTGCACGATCAGGTCGTGCGCCACCTGACGGGGCAGGCCGAGCAGGATGCCGGCGTCGGTCATCGCCTCGACCAGCAGGTAGAAGTAGGCCGGGCCGGAGCCGGAGAGGGCGGTCACCGCGTCCTGCTGGGTTTCCGGCACCCGGATCGTCGCACCCAACGGCTTGAACATCTCCTCGGCCAGCGCCAGGTGCTCACCGGTGGCGTACGCGCCCGCCGAGATCGCGGTCATCGCCTGGTCCACCAGCGCCGGGGTGTTGGTCATGACCCGCACCACCGGGGTGCCCTCCGGCAACCGGCGGCTGAAGAAGCTGCTGGGCAGGCCGGCGCAGAGTGAGATCACCAGCTTGCCGGGCGGCACCTTGGGCCCGATCTCGTCCAACAGCGCGGCGGCGTCCTGTGGCTTCACCGAGACGGCCAGCACGTCGGCCTCGTCCACGGCGGTGATGTTGTCCACCACCCGGACGCCGTAGCGGGCGGTCAGTTCCTCGGCGCGGGCCGGACGACGGGCGGTGGCCACCAGGCGGTCCACCGGCCAGCCCGATCGCAGCAGCCCGGAGAGCATCAGCTCGCCGATCTTGCCCGCCCCGATCACCGCGACGGTGTGCCCCCCGGCTGACACCTGGCGTACCCCCTTCGTGGGCCGGCGTCGCGGCGGGCCCGACGGCCCGTCCGCGACGCCGGAACGACGATCAGCTACCGAAGAAGACCTCGGCCTCGGCGTACCGCTCCAGCGGAACGGTCTTCAGCTCGGCGGTCGCGTCGGCGAGCGGGACGCGGACGATGTCGGTGCTCTGCATCGCGACCATCTTGCCCCAGTCACCCTCGTGGGCGGCGTCGATGGCCTGCAGGCCCAGCCGGGTGGCGAGCACCCGGTCGAACGCGGTGGGGGTGCCGCCGCGCTGGATGTGGCCGAGCACGACCGTGCGGGCCTCCTTGCCGGTCTTGGCCTCCAGCTGCTCGGCCAGCCACTGCCCGATGCCACCGAGCCGGACGTGTCCGAACGCGTCCAGCTCCTGGTTCTGCAGGACCATCTGGCCCTCCAGCGGCTGCGCGCCCTCGGCGACCACGACGATCGGGGCGTACTGGTGCTGGAAGCGCTTCTCGACGTAGCCGGCGACCTGCTCGACGTCGAACTGCCGCTCCGGCAGCAGGATCACGTTGGCGCCACCGGCCAGGCCGGCGTGCAGGGCGATCCAGCCGGCGTGGCGGCCCATCACCTCGACCACCAGGGTGCGGTGGTGGCTCTCGGCGGTGGTGTGCAGCCGGTCGATCGCCTCCATGGCGATGTTGACGGCGGTGTCGAAGCCGAAGGTGTAGTCGGTCGCGCCGAGGTCGTTGTCGATGGTCTTCGGCACGCCGATGACGTTGACGCCCAGCTCGTGGAGCTTGGTGGCGACGCCGAGGGTGTCCTCACCGCCGATGGCGATCAGCGCGTCGACGCCCTGCGCGGCCAAGTTCTCCTTGATCCGCTCGACACCGTTCTCGATCTTGAAAGGATTGGTCCGCGAGGAGCCGAGGATCGTGCCGCCACGGGGCAGGATGCCGCGGACCTCCGCGATGCCGAGCGGACGGGAAAGCCCTTCGAGTGGGCCCTTCCACCCGTCCTGGAAACCCACGAACTCGTGGCCGTAGCTGGCGACGCCCTTACGGACCACCGCCCGGATGACCGCGTTGAGACCCGGGCAGTCGCCGCCGCCGGTGAGCACGCCGATACGCATGATCTGCTCATCCTCCTGGGGAGCATCTGGTCAAGCCCGATCAAGCCCCAGGATATGTGTCAGCGCGGACTCTCGGCACCGTTGCCGGCCCGGGGCGGGCCGTCCCTACGAACTGTAGTCGCCGCTCGGTACTGCTCACACCGCGCCCCGCTACCGGTCAGTAGCCCCGGGCGTCGGCGGTGGGCAGCACGACCGCGAGAGCGGATCTCACGAACCGGTCATCGCCCGCCACCGGGCCAGGTTGTGCCGGGCGTCGACCAGGGCGTCGTGCCGGGCCGCCGCGACGTTCGGCAGCGGGGGCCGCCCCCGGTCGTCCCACAGTTGCCGCAGCTCCTTGGTGTACCGGGGGATCTCCCGGGGCAGCGCCGGCATCGCGCCCCACAGCTGCGCCAACGCCACGTGGTCGTACGCGGCGTACCAGGCCCACAGCTCCAGTTGCTCGCCGGGACGCCCCCGGATCGGTTCGACCAGGAAGTCGTACAGGTCGTCCCGGATGCGCTCCCGGGACCGCCAGGAGCGGTCGGCAGGAGACGGCAACTTGTCCAGCACGTTGCGGCGGACCCAGGGCACCGCCCGGGAGGCGTCGAACTCGGTGGAGACCGCGTAGAACTCGCGGCCGTGCTCATCGACGACGCCGATCGAGACCAGCTCGACGGTCCGGCCGTCCTCGATGAACTCGCAGTCGTAGAAGTAGCGGTAGGCCATCGGTACCATCCTTGCCGACGGCCGTCACGGCCCGTCGATCGGGTCTGCGACACCGGGAGCGCTTCCACGGGCCACCGCGAGGTCACGCCGCAGCTCGAACCGGTCACGGAAGTAGTTTGAGGGGTGTACAGCACGCGACCGGACCGTCATGATCTGATGTGTTACCGCTGCCGGACGCCGAACGGGTGTCGGATCACCCCGTCAGGGCCGCCAGGCTCACCCGGTGAGCGAGTTGGGGTCCTTGACCGGGGAGGGGTGGGGCCGTGGAAATGCGCCTGCCGGAGCCGGGCGACGCGCTCACCGGCGTTGACATGTTCGCCGGGCTCGAACCGGAGGTACGCCAGCGGGTGGTCGCCGCGGCGGTGCCCCGGACGTACCGCAAGGGTCAGCTGCTGTTCGTGGAGAACGACCCGGGCGAGTCGCTGATCATCCTGCGGCGGGGCGCGGTGGCCGTGTTCCGGACCGCGCCCACCGGCGAGCGGGCGATCCTGACCGTGATGCGCCCGCCGGACGTGCTCGGCGAGGTCTCTCTGCTGGACGCCTCGACCCGGTCGACCTCCGCCGAGGCGATCGAGGACACCGCCGCGCTGGCGTTGTCCCGCCCGGCGTTCATGGAGCTGGTGCACTCGAACGCCCGCATCCTCGACGCGGTGATGCGGTCACTCGGTGCGCTGATCCGCCGGCTGACCGAGCAGAACGCCGACCACGTCTTCCTCGACCTGCCGGGTCGGGTGGCCAAGACACTGGTCCGGCTCGCCGGTGAGAGTCAGGCCCCGATGATCACCATCGAGCTGAACCAGAGCCAGCTCGCCGAGATGGCCGGTGGCTCCCGGCAGAGCGTCAACCAGGCGATCGGGTCGTTCGCCAACCGGGGCTGGCTGCGTACCGAGGGTCGACGGATCGTCGTCACCGACGTGCCCGCGCTACGTCGCCGCGCCGGCATGAACGAGCGCTGACCGGCCGGACCGGCACACAGCTACGCGGGCGGGGCCGGGACGATCGTCCCGGCCCCGCCCGCAGGTGTATTCGGTCAGGGCTGGGTGCTGCCCGGCCCGACCCAGTCGGTGCCGCCCGGCCCGACCCAGTCCGTACCGTCCTTGCCACCACCGGGCACCTCGCCGACGATCCCCTGCGCCTGAAGCTGCGCGAGGGTGGCGGCGTCCACGTCCACCGAGTCTCCGGCGGAGTGGGTGACCCCGTTACCGTCGGTCCAGTCGCTCTTCAGCATCACGTACACCATGGAGCTGTCCCCCTGATCGGCGGTCGACGAATAGGCTGCTGAATCTAGCCGTTCCGGAGCGTGTTGAGCTGCCCGGCTGAGTGTCCACAAGCCAACAGCCCGGTACCCGACAGTGCGCCGGACGGCGATACTCGATGCTGCGCCCCGGGGCGTCGGGGCCTGCCAGTGGAGGGTGTCATCGCCGCGCAGTGTGACCGCTGTGGACGTACCGCCGCCGAGGGCGACCGCTTCTGCGGTGGCTGCGGCGCGGAACTCGGTGCCGTCTGCCCGCACTGCCTGCGCCCGCTCGCGCGGGACGTGGTCTTCTGCACCTCCTGCGGCACGCCCCGCCCCGGCACGGACCTGGCGGGGGCCATCAACCAGGAGGACCGCCGTCGGGTCAGCGTGCTCTTCGTCGACCTCATCGACTTCACCCCGTACGTCGAGCGGGCCGACCCGGAGCTGGTCCGTGGCATGCAGACCGGTTTCTTCTCCACCGCCCGGCGGGTGGTCGGCCAGTACGGCGGGGTGGTGGAGAAGTACATCGGCGACGCGGTGATGGCGCTGTTCGGTGCGCCGGTGGCCACCGAGACCGACGCGCTGCGGTGTGTGCGGGCCGGGTTGGAGTTGCAGCGGGTGCTGACCCGGTTCACCCCCACCGGCACCGACGGGCTGCGCTTCCGGGTCGGGGTGGCGACCGGAGAGGCGCTGGTCGACGTGGCCGCCGCCCGCAACGGTGGGCAGGCCATCGTCGCCGGTGACGTGGTCAACACCGCCTCCCGGTTACAGTCCGCCGCGCCGCCCGGTGGGGTGCTGGTCGACGGCGCCACGCACGCGCTCACCCGGGACAGCATCCGCTACGACGAGCAGCCCCCGGTCACCCTGCGGGGCCGGTCCGCGCCGACCGAGGTGTGGCTGGCCCGCTCCGCCGTACGCCGGCAGCCCACCGACCGGGAGCCGGACACCACTCCCCTGATCGACCGGGAACACGAGCTGGGCATGCTGGTCAACGCCCTGCACCGCAGCCTGCGCGACCGCCGCCCCCAGGTGGTCACCGTCTTCGGTCGGGCCGGCATCGGCAAGAGTCGCCTCGTCCGCGAGCTGCACCGCCACACCGACCGGCTGGTGGACGAGCCGCTGACCTGGCGGATCGGCCGGTGCCCGCCGTTCGGCGAGAACGTCACGTTCGCCGCGCTGGCCGACATCGTCAAGGCCGAGGCGGGCATCCTCGACACCGACCCGGCGGCCAGCGCCGCGCAGCGACTCACCGCCGCCGTCAGCGAACTGGTCGGCCCCACCGAGCGGGACCGGGTGGCCGACGCGCTACGTCCGCTGGTCGGGCTGGCCGGCACCCCGCTGCCGGCGGAGGAGGCGGAATCGGCGTGGCGACGGTTCCTGCTGGCGCTGGCGGCCCGCCGCCCCACCGTGCTCGTCTTCGAGGATCTGCACTGGGCCGACGACGCGATGCTGCGCTTCGTGGAGCTGCTGGGCGCGGCGGCCCGGGACGTGCCGCTGCTGCTGCTGTGCACCGCCCGCCCGGAACTGGTCGACCGGGATCCGAGCTGGGCGGGGACCATCACCGGCTCGGTCACCATCACCCTGCCGCCGCTGCGGGACACCGGCATCGCCGCGTTGTACGCGCACATGTTCGGCCAGGCCGCGTTCTCCGCCGACCTGCTCACCCCGCTGATCGAGGTGGCCGGCGGCAATCCGCTCTACGCCCACGAGTACGTCCGGATGCTGATCGAGCAGGGCGCGTTGCGGCAGTCCGGTCGCGGCTGGTCGCTGGAGAAGCACCTCGACCTGCCCATGCCGGAGAGTGTGCACGCGGTCATCGCCAACCGGGTCGACCTGCTCGACGCCAAGGACCGGGCGGTGCTGCTGGCCGCCGCCGTCGTCGGGGTGCAGTTCTGGCCGGGCGCGGTGGCCGCCGCCGTCGGGCAGCCGGTCGAGTCCGTCGAGCGCGCCCTGCGCCGGCTGGAGCAGCGGGACTTCGTCCACGAGCAGGCCGCCTCCACCATGGCCGGTCAGCCGGAGTACCGCTTCCGGCACGTCCTGGTCCGCGACGTGTGCTACCAGCGGCTGCCCCGCACCGAGCGGGTGGCCCGGCACGAACGCACCGCCGACTGGCTGGACACGCTCTCCCAGAGCCGGGACACCGACCTGGCCGAGGTGCTGGCCCACCACCGCTGGGTGGCGCACGAGATCGCCCGCTCACTCGGCATGGACACCCGCCGCTACGGGGCGCCGGCACGGGCCGCGTTGCACCGGGCGGCACGCCGGGCGTACGCGCTGCACGGGCTGGACGCCGCCGCCAGCCACGCCGCCCGGGCGCTCGGCCTGGCCGACGACTCCGACTCGGTGGGCCGCCTCCAACTGGAGCTGCTCAGCACCGAGATCTCGTTCCACCGCGACGGCAACGCCTTCCTCTCCAGCGGCGGGCCGGAGCAGGTGCAGACGCTCGCGGACCGGCTGCTCGCCCACGGCGACGAGGCGTGTGCGGCGCGGGCCTGGACGCTGCTCGGCCAGGCGGCGTGGCTACGCGCCGACCGGCCCGCCGCGCTGGCCTGCCTGGACCGGGCGGTACGCCTGTTCGAGCCGCTGCCGGACAGCGCGCAGAAGGCCGACGCCTTCGCCGAGCTGGGGCGGCTGCACATGCTCAACTACGAACGTGATCCGGCCGTGGCGGCAGCCGACACGGCAGCCGAGATCGGCGAACGGCTCGGGCTGACCGAGATCCGCACCAACGCCCGGATCACCGCGGCCACCGCTCGCTATCAGGCCGGTGACCGGGCCGGGCTGGACGAGTTGTACTCCATCGTCGAGTTCAGCCGGGCCGGTCAGTTGCTCGCGCTGCCCCGGGCCACCCAGAACCTCGCCTACGCCGTCTGCGAGGAGGGTGACTGGGTACGCTCCGACGCCCTGCTCTCGGCGGTGCCGGCGCGTACCGCCAGCGGGCAGACCCTGACCACCAGCTATTCCAGTGAGGCGATGCGGGCCTGGTTCGAGGGGGACTTCGGCCGACTGCTCGCCGCCGCCGACGCCTTCGTGGACACCCCGACCGGCAGCTGGGACATGCAGGTGCGCGGCCTGCGGTCGTGCCTGCTGCTGCTGCGTGGCCAGCCGGTGCCACCGGGTCCGCCCACGGATCCGGCGTCGACCGGAACACCACCCCGCGACGACGTGGCCGCCGCGTTGGACGTCGCCCGACGTAGTGGCTTCTACCGGCTGCACTGGACGATGCTCGCGATGGGCGCGTTGTGCCGGGCGGTGCAGGGTCGCGTCGACGAGGCCGCCGCGCTGGTCGACGAGCTGGCCGAGTCGTGGTCCGCCGTGCCGGCACTGGCCAGTGGCGAGTGGATCGCGGCGGCGAGCTGGGCGGCCACCATCGCCGGTCGCAAGCCCGCGGCTCGGGTACGTGCCATGCTCGGTCGGGTCGGCCACCGTACGCCGTGGTCGGAGGCGGCGCTGCGGACCGTGACCGGCGCGCTGGCCGGGGCCGACGAGAACCACCGGCACGCCGCCGAGCTGCACCTGGCCGCCGCCGAGATCTACGCCGGCATCCCCGACGTCACCGACCGGATGCTGGCGCTGACCTTCGCGGTACGCGAGATGGCCTACGCCGGTGACCACGCGGCCGCCAGCGCTCCCCTGGCCGAGTTGCGTGCCTTCGCCCACCGCAACGGCGCACCCGGCCTGCTCGACCTGGCCCACCCGCCCGCCGACCCCACGCAGACCCTCGCCTCCTGAACCGTCGCCGCCCGGTCGCGCCGCCCACCCCGAGGGCGCGGCACCGGACGGTTCAGGCCGCGACTGGTGTGCTGCTCGCGGCGGGTTGGGCCTTGAGCTTCTGGGCGTACACGTCGACGTACTCGCGACCGGAGAGTTCCATCAACTCGTACATGATCTCGTCGGTGACGGCGCGCTCGACGAACCTGTCACCGGCCAGACCGGCGTAACGGGAGAAGTCCAGCGGCGGGCCGAACCGGATCCGCACCCGGGCCAGTTTCGGGATGAGCTGGCCGGGCGGCTGGATCTCGTCCAGGTTGAGCATCACCACCGGTACGACCGGCGCACCGCTCTCCAACGCCAGCCGGGCCACCCCGGTCTT
The DNA here is from genome assembly GCF_049844495.1 of Micromonospora sp. DT48. Lineage (NCBI taxonomy): Bacteria > Bacillati > Actinomycetota > Actinomycetes > Micromonosporales > Micromonosporaceae > Micromonospora > Micromonospora sp. DT48. Next base: position 81,832 of record NZ_JBNCLE010000008.1, on the reverse strand, counting down.
GCCCCGGTAGAGCCGACCGTCGGGCGATCGGGTGCCCTCCGGATAGATGCCGGCGATGCCACCGGCCCGCAGCACCGTCAGCTGGGTGTCCAGCGCGGCGCGGGCGGCCTGCCCACCGGAGCGGTCCACCGGGATGGTGCCGGTGCCGGTGAAGAACATCTTGGTCAACCAGCCCTTGATCCCCTTGCCGGTGAAGTACTCCGCCTTGGCCACGAAGGTGACCTTCCGGGGCACGATCAACGGCGTGAAGATCGAGTCGGAGAAGGAGAGGTGGTTGCTGGCCAGGATGACCGGACCGGTAGCCGGAACATGGTGCAGGCCCTCCACCTGCGGCCGGAAGATGAGCCGCAGCAGCGGGCCGAGCAGCACGTACTTCAACAGCCAGTACAGCACCGGCTTCCCTTCCCCGAATCGCCCGCCCGGTGGACGGTGGTGGCACGAGCCTACGAACCCCCACCGCCGGCCACAACGCCGTCCCGGCTGCCACCGCTGGATGCGTACCTGTGGCGAGACGCCGCGGTCAGGTGTCTGACCACAGTGCCTCGCCACAGGTCACCGAGACCGATGAGGGTCTACATCGTCGCGCGTCAGGTCAACCCGTCGCGCTGCGCAGCGCGTCCGGCGACCCGGCCGCGTCGGCGCTGGGGGAATCGGCCGGCGCGTGGTGGATGCCGAGGGTCCGGTGCAGCCACTGGACGGGACGGGGCGCCCACCAGTTCGCCCGACCCGCCAGGCGCATGAACGCCGGGACGAGAGCGGCCCGAACGATGGTCGCGTCGACGATGATGGCGAGCGCGAGGCCGACGCCGAGGAGCTTGATGATGGAGATGTCGCCGGCGGCCAGTCCGATGAAGACGATGGCGATGAGCGCGGCGGCGGCGGTGATGATGGGGCCGGTGCGCTGCAGACCGGTGGCGACGGCGTCGCTGTTGTCGTGGGTCTTGTCGTACTCCTCCTTGATGCGGGAGAGCATGAAGACCTGGTAGTCCGTGGCGAGGCCGAAGGCCAGGAAGAACAGCAACACCGGGATGGAGATCTCGATGGTGCCGGTGCTGGTGAAGTCGAGCAGCCCCGCCAGGTGGCCCTCCTGGAAGCCCCACACCATCGCGCCGAAGGCCGCGGAGAGGCTGAGCACGTTGAGGACCAGGCTGATCAGCGGCAGCAGCAGGCTGCCGAAGACGATCATCAGGACGAGGAAGCTGATGGCCGCGATGAGCGCTCCGGCGAGGGGCAGCCGGTCGGCGATGAGCGTCTTTCCGTCCAGCAACGCGACGGAGGGACCGGCGAGCTTGACGGAGAACGGCGCGTCGGCGGCACGGATCCTCTTGACGAGTTCCTCACCCTCGGGCGAGATGGGCTCGACATCGGGTACGACCTGAAGCCGGGTCGCCGTCGGCGCGGCGAATCGGGCGGAGGCGGGCCCGGGTGGGGCGACCTGCTGACCGCCGGCGTAGCTGCCGGTCAGGGCGTCGACGCGGGCGACACCGTCGAGGCGGGACAGGGCGGTGGCGTACTCGTCGATGGCCGTGGTCTGGGTGTTGGGATCGCCGATACCGCTGGCCACGACGGCGATGGCGTCGGCGTCGCGGGTGTCGAAGTCGCTGCGGAGATGGTCGGAGACCTGCCGGGCGGTGGAGCTCGTGGGCAGGGCGCGGTCGTCGACGTCGCCGAAGCGGATGTCGAGGATCGGCGACCCGAGCAGGAGCAGGATCGCCACCGCAGCGGTGGCCACGATCAGCGGACGGCGCATGACGGCGTGCGCGATGCGCTGCCAACCGGTGCCCTCGCGGCGCTTGGCGCGGCGAACGGCCAGGGCGTTGACCCGGTGGCCGAGCACCGCCAGCAGCGCGGGGAGGACGACGACCGCGGCGATGGTGGCGCAGGCGACGACCGCGATGCCGGCGTAGGCGATGGAGCGCAGGAACATCTGCGGGAAGACCAGGAGGACCGCGAGGGAACCGGCCACCGCGAGCGCGCTGACGGTGACGGTACGGCCGGCGGTGTTGACCGCCCGGATCACCGCTTGGCGTACCTCGAGACCGTTGCCCAGTTCTTCGCGGAACCGGGAGACGATGAACAGGCTGTAGTCGATGGCGAGACCGAGGCCGAGCGCCGTGGTCAGGTTGAGCGCGAAGACGGAGATGTCGGTGAGGCCGGCGAGCCCGTAGAGGATGAGCAGGGCGCCGAGGACGGTGAAGATCCCGACGGCGACCGGAAGCAGCCCGGCGATGAGCCCGCCGAAGACCACGATCAGCAGGATCAGGGTGACCGGCAGGGCGATCACCTCGGCGCGGATGAGGTCCTTCTCGCTCTGCACGCTGAGCTGTCGGGTCACCTCGGCGCTGCCGCCCACGGCCACCCGCAGCGGACCGTCGGACTGGGTGTAGGCGGTGCTGAGCTCGCCCGCCCGAGCCTCGATGCTCTTGTCGTCGCCGGTGATGCGCCCGACGACGATGGCCTTGGTGCCGTCGCGCGACTTCAGCGACGGCAGGCCGGTCGTCCAGTAGGAGGCGACATCGACGACGTCCGGCTCGGCGGCCAGACGATTCGTCAGGGCCTGACCCGCCTGGGCGACCTCGGGGCTGTCCACGTCGGTCCCACCGGCGTCGCCCATCAGGATGATATTGGATTCGCCTGCCTTGAATTCGTCTTCAAGGACGCGTACGGCCGCGGCGACCTCATCGCCCGCGTCATTGAAACCTCCGCCGGCGAGTCGGTCCGTGACACTGCCGGCGGTCAGACCGGCGGCCACGAGTACCGCGACGGCGAGAACGAGCACGATCGCGCGGGCGCGCACGGTGATGTGGCCCAGCCAGTTGAGCATTTGTCGTCCTTCTAGGGATTCTTCGAGTGGCGAGCACGGCCATCATCGCATGTGGAAGAGACATCGGTGTGAAGCGATGATTTTTTGTTTCATGTGCCGGCCAGGTCGGTCGACGTGGGAAAGTGCGAGGCTACGGCGCGCGACCAGGCGCCGTATGCAATCTTCACATGGATTCGGTCGGTTGTGCGGACGCTCCGGTAACGGGACAACGTCCGGCGGGCTCGGCGGCGGCACCTAGGGCGAGAGCACGCGCCTCCGGGTCCAGATAGAAGTTCGGGCGAAGGTCGGCTTCATGGTAATAGCGGTGGAATACGGGGGTGGCGCTGCCGGACAGCGGCGGCACGATCCAGGTCCAGTCGGCCGGGACGGAACGGCCGAGGCGCTCCTCCCGCTCGATGTGGGTGCAGAACAGGTGGGCCTCGGTGTGGTGGTCGCTGATCCGCACACCCGCCGTGGTGAACGAATGCAGCACGGCTATGTTGAGCTCGACCATGGCCCGGTCGCGCCACAGCGTCGCGTCCGTGCTGGTGTCGAGGCCGAGCTTGTCGGCCACGACGTGCAGCATGTTGTAGCGGTCGAGGTCGGCGAGGTTACGGGCACCGATCTCGGCGCCGAGGTACCACCCGTTGAACGGCGCGCACGGGTAGTGGATTCCGCCGATGGTCAGGCGCATGTGCGAGATGGCCGGTACGACGTGCCAGCGCAGATCGAGGTCGGCGAACCAGGGGTGTTCGGGGTGGCTGAGGTGGACTTCACTCACCGCGTGTTCGGGTAGATCGAACAGGCGCGGGCCCTCGGCGGGAGTGTCGATGACCAGCGGCAGGATGTCGAATGCGGTCCCTTTGCCGATCCAACCCATCGCGCTGACGGCGGCGGTGAAATCGACGTACCGGGGGTCGCCGACAACGTGGCCGTCGGATTGCCGGTGTCCCGCATAGCGGATGAGCTGCTCGTTCCAGATACGGGCGTAAGGCTGACCGGGTCGGGCCGGCGGAAAGACCGTGATGGTGGGTCGGATGTTGCCGTTGTTGGTCGCGCTGCACAGATGATCGACCACGCTGCTGTAGATGCCGTCGGCGGTGTGCACATCGCGACGATCGAGCAGTCGCAAACTGCGCCAGTACAGGCGACCAATGCAACGTGACGAGTTACGCCAGGCGACCCGGGCACCGAATGTGAGTTCTTCACGGGTGTGCGTATAGGTGCCGGTGGCGGCGATCTCCGCGCGGACCGCGGCCAACCGAGCGCGCAGGTTTTCGGCGTCGTCGTTCTCGTCGTGGAACAGCCGAAGGAACGCTTCGGCCTCGTCCAGGTCGGTCGGGGCATCGGGATCCCACCGGGAGGTGGGGATGTCCCGGTAACCGGGCACTCCCCCACCTCCCGACGCCGCACTCGAAACGGTTGGCGGGCTCGGCTGGCCGGCACCGGCGGCGCGCGGATGGGTCTGCGTCACTGCGCGGCCCGCCTGCTGCGGTTGATCGCGGTGCCGAACACCTTGTCCCAGTACGGCGCGGAAACCCCGAATCCACGGCCGTCGTCCCGGAAGTGGTGCCGCATGTGCAGCTCGTGCAGCCATTTCATCGGACCGGACTTGGGACGGGAGTGGTGCAGATAGAGGTGGATGAGGTCGTAGGCGAGGTAGCCGAAGACGAAGCCGGACGCGTACATGCTCGGCAGGTCCAGCAGCACGATCGACACCAGCAGGGCGATGCCGACGATCGGGATGGACAGCAGCGGGGTCATGATGGACCGGCGGGAATCCTGCGGATAGTCGTGGTGCAGGCCGTGGACGATGCGGTGGAACCACGCCCCCCAGCCCTGCTCCGGTTCGAAGTGCAGCACCAGCCGGTGACCCCAGTACTCGACGAGAGTCCAGGTCAGGTAGCCGCCGACCGCCCAGCCGACCAGTGCCGGCGCAGACGCCTGGCCGAACGAGGCCACTGCGGTGACGACGATGACCGGCAGGTAGAGGGCGACCGCGACGAGCGGGTGAACATGGACGATGTTGTCGATGACGGTGGATGAGAAGACGGCCGGGCCACGGCCCCGCAGAATCGCTCCCCGATTGGCCATGGCACTACACCTCGCGAGTGAGAGTCGTCGCCCGAGCCCGCTCCTCGTACTTGACGCGAGCGGCGGCGTCGGTGGTCTTGAGCAGTTGGTCGGCCTTGAGCAACCGACCTGCGGCGTCACGCCACCCCTGCGGCAGTAGACCGAGGATCCGGGTGACCGGGTTCGTCCAGCCCGGCACGTAGACGTGGTAGCGGGGACGGCGGGCGGTACGCACGGTGGCGGCGGCGATGTCGGTCGCCTTGAGGTAGGGCACGAAACGGCCCTTCCCCACACCGGAGGTCAGTTCGGTCTGGGCGGGAATCGGCAGGATGATGGAGAGGTCGACGCCGGTTCCGCGCAGTTCGCCCCGGACGGCTTCGGAGAGTCCGACGACGCCGTGCTTGGCGGCGGAGTAGGTGGCGCAGCCGGGCAGGCCCACCATCCCGACGGCGGAGACCATGTTGATGATGTGGCCACGGCCCCGGGCGCGCATCCGCGGCAGCACGGTCTTCACGCCGTTGATGGTGCCGAGCAGGTTGACGTTGAGCTGCTGGGCGGTGACGTCGTCGCTCTCGTTCTCGAGGCGTCCGACGAGCATGACGCCGGCGTTGTTGACGAAGACGTCGATCGGCCCGAGGTCTTCCTCGACCTGCCGGCAGAACTTCTCCACACTGCCGGAGTCGGTGACGTCGAGGGGGAAGGCGATCGCGCCGATCGACCTGGCCGCGCTGACGGCCCGGTCGAGATCGCGGGCGCCGATGGCGACCTGGGCTCCGGCCGCGATGAACGCCTCGGCGGTGGCACGGCCGATGCCGAGACTGCCGCCGGTAATCGCGACGACCTTGCCGGAAAGGGTGCGTTTGGCCATGGTCAGAACCTCCTGGGCTGGTCGGACAGGTGATCGCCGGCGGCCGGGGCCAGCCGCCGGTAGCTTCGGGCATGCCAGAGCAGCGGCTGCCCGGCATGATGGGAGACGGCCGTGATCCGCCCGACGACGATGGTGTGATCGCCGCCGGGGTGGGTCTGCTCGACGGTGCAGGTGAACACCGTCAGCGCGTCGCCCAGTACGGGCACCGCGTCGACGATGCGGTACGGGGCGCAGGCGAACCGGTGCCCCGGGTGCGGTTCCGGGTTGGCGAACGTGTGGGCCAGCGCGCCGTGCCCGGCGGGCAGCGTGTTGACGGCGAACCGACCGTGCGCGCGTAGCCGGGCGAGCGTGCCGGAGGTGTTGGCGGCACACACCAGCAGCAGTGGTGGATCCAGGGACAGCGACGCCACCGCGCTGGCGGTCATCCCCACCGGTCCGTCGGGTGCGAGGGTGGTGACCACAGTGACCGCGGCCGGCAGGTGGGCGAACGCCTCGCGCAGCGCCGGGATGCTGACCGCCGGTGGCCCGGCCGCCTCGTCGCCTCCGGTGGCCGCCGCGTCACGGGTGGCCGCAGTCGACATGTCATCCCCTCTGCGCGGCGAGCACGGGAATGTCGGCGTCGCTGAACGCCACGTCGTCGCCGAGGAGTCCATGCAGGATGAGCTGGATGCTCTCGGTCAACGCCTCGCAGGCGATCGGGTCGACGATGGCCGCGAGGCTGGGCATTCCGAGGTCGAAGCTGCACGCGAAGCGCACCTTGACGCCGGAGTCGTCGGTCCGCACCGACCAGGCTCCGTCGAACCGGTGGAAGTCGCCGTCGAGCTGGGTGAACGCGATGGTCTGGGTGGCGTCGTCGAAGGTGTCGCGTTCGGTCCAGCAGAGCACGCCGTTGCGGAAGTTGACCGACCAGCGGGTCTCCACGGTGTCGTCGTCGACGGCGAGTACCTTGACCTCCCGGACGGCGTCGGTGTAGCGGGGGTAGGCACCGAAGTCGCGGAGTTTGTTGTAGACCTCGGCCGCGGTGGTCGCTGGGACGAGGGCGTCGATCGTGACATCAGGCACGGCGGACCGCCTTTCGATGAGTCGTTGCGTGGCGAGTGAGCTGCTGCGCCGCGGTGCGCAGCGCGCTGTGCAGCTCGTCAAGGTCACGGTCGGTCAGGACCGCCGGCGGGGTCAGTCGGACGACCCGGTGCGCGTTGAGGGAGTGGTTGACGACCACCCCGGCCTCCAGCAGGTGCAGCATCAGCTGCCCGGCCAGTGCCTCGTCGGCGAGTTCGACACCGAGCAGCAGTCCTCGGCCACGGATGTCGGTGACGACATCACCGCGCAGGTCGCCGAGCGTCTCGTCGAGCACCTGCCGGATGCGCTCGCCGAGGCCGGCCGCCCGGGTCACCAGCCCGTCACGGGCGATGACCCGGACCGCCGCCGCGGCGGCGGCCATCGCCACCGGAGCACCGGCGAAGGTGGAGGTGTGCAGGAACGGGTCGTTGTCCAGCGGCGCATAGGCTTCGGCCGTCGCGACCGCGGCGGCGACGGGGACGACACCGCCGGAGAGGTTCTTACCCACGAGCAGGATGTCCGGCCGTACGCCCTCGTCGTCCGCGCCCCACCAGGAGCCGAGACGGCCGAGACCGGTCTGGATCTCGTCGAGCACGAACATCGCCCCGTACGCGCGGCAGAGTTCCTGCACCCGGGTCAGGTAGCCGGGCGGGGGCACGACCACGCCGCCCTCGCCCTGGACGGGCTCGACCACGACGCACGCCTGGCCGTGCCGTTCGGCCAGCACCGTCTCCAGGGCCGACGGGTCGCCGTACGGCACGTGGACGCTGTCGAGCAGGGGCCGGAACGGCTCCTGGAACACCGGCCTCGCGGTCAGCGCGAGCGCGCCGGTGGTCTTGCCGTGGTAGCCGCCCGTGGCCGAGACCAGGACGTGCTTGCCGTGGGCCCGGGCCAGCTTGATGGCGGTCTCGGTGGCCTCGGCGCCGGAGTTGACGAAGTGGACGTAGTCCAGGCCCGCCGGCGTCACCTCCGCCAGGGCCGCCGCCGCCGTGGCCGCCGTCGGCTCCAGCAACAGCCGGGTGGCCATGGGATGGCGGCGGATCTGACCGATCACCGCCTCGGTCACGTCCGGGTGCGCGTGCCCGAGCAGGAAGACGCCGTAGCCGCCGCAGTCGAGGTACCGTCGGCCGGTCGAGTCCCAGACGTGCGCGCCGGAGGAGGCGACCTCGATAGCCGCGCCGGTCATCGCGGCGATCCGGGCCCGACCTCGGCCGATGTGTCGGCGGTAGGTCTCCAGCACCATCGCCGTGTCGACGTGCGGGGCCGGCGCGGTCTGGATCTCGGCGGCGCTGGTCATGCCGGTGCCCCCACCCGGGCGGCCACCGGTGCCACCAGCTTCTTGGCGTGGGCCAGGTAGATCAGCGATGCCCGGTACGCGTCGGTGACCTGCTCGGCCGTCAAGGCCGTGGGCTGCCGGGGCAGCTGCCCGAGCGTGCTGGGGAACACCGGCGCGTTGACGAACAGCGCGGTCATCGCGAGCAGATCGTCGAAGCGCCGCCGCGCGGGCGGGGGCAACGGGTCGATGAAGACCGGGCGGATCAGTCTGTCCACCATCTCCGGCTCGACCATCCGGGGGCGGTTCACCTTGATGCCGAGTTCGGCGCCGACCGACACCGCGGTGTCGATCGTCACCTCGATCGTCGGGGCCGCCCGCCCGGCGGTGATCCAGACCTCGCCCTCGCTCTGCCGGTCGAAGACCAGGGAGGCGATCGCGCGGGCGACCACGTCACAGGGTACGAAGTCGAGCCGCGAGGTCGCCGGCATCGGCATCAGCGGAAGGAGGTTGCGCAGCAGCACGGTGGAGATGCCGTGCAGCCCCTGGAAGCGGCTGATCGCGCCGGTCTGGGAGTCGCCGATCACCACCGAGGGGCGGATCAGCACCGCCGGCACACCGCTGTCGCGTACCACCTGCTCGGCCATCCGCTTGGAGTCCAGATAGTCCTCCGGCCGCGCGCTCGCGTCTCCGGTGCCACGGCCGAGTGACCGGCGGGTCAGCTCGGTACGGGCGACGAACGCCGTGGAGACGTAGTACAGGGGCGCGCCCGCGTCCGCGGCGAACGCGACCACCGCCTCGGTCCCGGCGATGTTCACGTCCTCGGTGACCTGTCGGCCACCGGAGAAGCCGGTGTGCGCCGCGCAGTGCACGACCGCGTCGACCCGGGCGGCCAATGACGCGTAGTCGGCCGGGGCCAGGCCGAGTCTGGGCGCGGTGACGTCTCCGACGACCGACTCGGTCGCGTCGGCGCAGGGGGTCCGGTGCACCAGGGCCACCACGTGAGCGGGCGCCAGTTCCGGAATGAGGGCGGTGCCGACCACCCCGGACGCGCCGGTCAGCAGCACCGTTCGAACAGCCGTCATGATCACAACCTTGGGTTGGCAGAGGTGTTGTCAAACGCCGACGACAGGCAGGTCGGCGCGGTGAGGCGACGTGGCGGAGAACGGCACCGCGCGGCCTACGGCACGCGCAGCGGCCCACCGGTGAAGTAGTCGCGCAGCGACGCGGCCATCCGGTGACGTCCGGGTGGGTGGAACGCCAGCGCCCGGCAGGCGCCCGCGAGGTAGGCGACCTCGCCCGAGGAGATGAACGCCATGCCGCCCAGTGCCTCGACGGTCAGGTCGAGCACCCGGGTGATCGCGTCCTGCACCGCGTAGCGGCAGACGAGCACGTCGGCCAGGCGCTCCTCGTTGATGGGCCCCGACCTGGTCGCGGTGCCCTCCACCAGCAGCGTCGCCGCCCGTATCGTGCTGGCGACCTGCGCCTGCACACCGACGTCGGCGCTTCTCGACTCCAGCAGGCGGTCGGCCAGCGCGGTGGCGGCCCCCAGATAGCTGGACGCCATCAGCAGCTCGAACCAGACGAACCCGACCGTCTGAAGGTGGTCCAACCGGTCTCCGTCGACCAGTTCCGTCCGCACCACCAGGCTCTGTGGGACCTCGACGTCGGTGAGGATCACCTCGTCGCTCTCCGCTCCAGCCAGGGCCGGAGTGTTCCAGAACGGCCGCACCGACACTCCGGGGGCGGCGGCCGGCACCACCGCGATCGCGAGCTGCGGCTTGCCGTCGTCTCCGGGGAGTACGACCGAGGCGGACAACAGGTCCATCGACCGGGCGAGGCTGCAAGGCTTCTTCGTGCCGTTGAGCACGACCACATCGTCGCGCTCGGTGGCCGTCATCGTCGGCGTGAGGATCCCCTGGCCGGCCCGGCCCTCGGAGAACCCGGAGGCGACCAGGAGGGCGTCGCGGGCGACCGCGGTCAGCAGCATCCACTCCATCCCGGTCGACGTGGCGGTCAGCTCCACCAGCGAGGCCATCGAGAAGTGGTGCATCGTGGTGGCGACCGCCAACGACGGCGACCGGGCGCCGATCGCCCGTTGCACCCGGGTGGCGGTCAGCAGATCCCCACCCAGCCCACCGTGTTCCTGCGGCACCAGCAGCGCCGGCCCGCCGACCTCCTTGAACACCGCCAGACCGGGCGCGTCCGGCTGTTCCCAGGTCGACAGCGGCGACTCGGCCAGCCGCTTGTCCAACCCGGGAAGAACCTCGTCAAGTACCACGCGCGCTTCATCGAGCAGCCGCATGCTGGAGCCCCCACTCAGCGAGCCGTCATCGTGCGCCTCGTGGAGCCGGCCTCACCCGAAGGATGGCCGTACTCCTGTCTGGCACGCGAATCACACTAGGGATCGGACCTGCAACGGAGGTCACAGCTGACGACAGGGCTCAGGCAATCTTCTGCACAGGGAAAAGAGAAAGTTAACCAATGTCATGCAGATGTCTTGCATCTCCGCTGACCATAAAACTCACTAAAAGGCGGAAACGTAGAAGCCGGACATCCCGCACATCCGTCGGCTGCACGGCCCGCTGAGCGGCCTGAGCCGCAGTTCGTCGTGCGTAATTTTTCCGACAGTCGGCCGGAACGGGACACACTTGAGCCGGCCGCGCATTCCGCACGACCGCACAGCGCTTTCCAGGCGGGTGAATAATCAGGGCGAACAGAACGTGGACGCCGTTGGGCGCGACATCACCCGAGCCGAGCCACTGTCCTGCCCGGACGATTTGTTAACAGCGCAACTCACTGTCGGGCATTCGCACCCGGAAACCGACTCCCCGCACCGACTCGATCCACCGCCGGTCACCGAGCTTCGTCCGCAAAGATCCGACGTGGACATCCAGCGTTCGAGTCGAGCCGTGCCAGTTCTCGTCCCAGACCCGTTCGATCAACTCCTGACGCCCGACCACCGCTCCCGGGTCGTCGAGCAAAGCCGCGAGCAGATCGAACTCCCGCCGGGTCAACGTGACCTCACGGTCGTGCAGGGAGGCCCGGCGTACCCGCAGGTCCACCTGGAGCGGGCCGTGGCGTCGCTGCTCCTCCACCGGCGGTCCCGCCGACGCCCCCCGGAGCGCGCGACCCGCCTCACCCACCTCGCCCACCGCGCCGCGCCGCACCACGGCGTCCATTCGGGCCAGCAATTCCCGCATGCTGTACGGCTTCACGACATAATCGTCCGCGCCCGTCTCCAGCAGCAGGACGCGGTTCAACTCGTCACCGCGACCGGTCACCACGATGATGGGTATCCAGGAGTGCTGCCGGATTCGCCGACACACCTCCTGGCCGTCGAGGTCGGGTAGGCCCAGATCCAGCAGGATGAATTCGGCCTTGCCGAGCACGGTCAGCGCCTCAACACCCGTCGTCACATGCTCGGCCTCGTGCCCGAAACGTCGCAGCGCCTCGACCATCGTCCCGCCGAGTGACTCGTCGTCCTCCACCACAAGCACCCGCACAGTCCCTGCCCCCCAGCTGACCTCGGGCACGCATAATTGGCGAACACACCTATCACGGGGAATCAGCCATCATCATAGGCGCTTCAGATGTGAGCCTCTATGGGGGCTTCAACCCTCGACCACGGGCGAAAAAATCGATCGTCCAACGGGTGGGACTATGCGGAAGTGCCCGTCGAAGCACCAATTACCAGGCCCGGCCCAGGGTCCGGGACTCCGACATGAGGAATACATAGTCAGGTCGCCAAAGAAATCCCTACCGAGAATGTCCGACCGATGGACATCACTTCAGTGCTGTCGGGGGATCAGGGTCTCATCGCAATGTCTCGCGCCAGCCGTCCGGATGGCCATCCGCCCCTAACCACCTGGCGGAACGCCGTGACACCATACCGGTGCAACTTGCCACATCTGTCACGGTGCAACCGGGTTGAAGTCCACTTGCGCCACGCCACAGCCGGAGAGTCACAAACGCGACGGAACCATCACTGCATGTATTCACGATTGCGGTCGAGTCTGGCGACAACCATCCGACAGACCTGACCTCCGAGTGCGGGTCGACGAACCTTATTCCTTTCCATCAACTACGTCCAAAAGAATCTTAGCCCGCTTACCTCGGCACGCTTTCCGGCGGCGTATTTCCCCAGGAACGAAACCGCACCCGCGCACCCGGCGCCCGCGCACCCCCGCCGGTCGAGCCGATCGTCGCGCGCAAGCCGTCCAGGGCGTACGCGTATGGGGGCAGGAGGGGACAAAGCGTCGAACGCTACCCGAGCGCCGATGACCGGTCGGCCGTACGCCGCGCCACAAGGCACTCCCCGAACCCACCCTCGACGTGTCACGATTCAGGGCACGGGGCGTGCGGGGGCGCGTCGAGGGGCTGCGGGGCGCGCCGGTGGCGCGATGAGGAGGATGTCCGGTGTCAGCGGGTGGGGCCCGCCGGGGACGGCGGGACAACGGTCTCGACGCGAGCGAGTACGCCATCGCCGGCGACGTCGACCCGCGCGTCGGCGAGCACCTGCTCGACGTGCTGGCCGCCGGGGGGATCGCCGCCTACCTACAACCGTCGGCCGACCTGAATCCGGTCACCCGCACCACCACCGTGCCGTCCCGGCCGGTGGACCGCCTCTACGTGGACCGCTCACACCTGAGCACCGCCCGGGACTACCTCAGCCAGCTCGCCGACGAGACCGGCGGTGTCCGCGCCAGCGAGGAACCGGACATCGACGCCGAGTGGGAGCGGATCGTCGCCGGCTTCCACACCTCACCGGGTACCGGCGACCACCCGTGGCCCGCCGCCGAGGACGTGGACGACCAGACCGGGCAGGGCGGGGGCACGGCGACCGCCACCCGGCCCGGCACCGAGGAGCCCGGCCCGACCGCCACCGACGTACGCCGGCTGCCCTACGCCGCCGACATCTCCGGCATCTCGGTGGGACATGGCGGCCCCCGGGACGGGGAGGGACCGTCACTGCTGGACGGGCTGGACACCTTCGGCGCGCAGCTGCCCGACGACCCGGACGACGACGAGCGTTACGTACCGCCACCACCGCCGCCGCTGCCCCGGGTGTCGAAGTTCGCGGTGGCCGGCATCCTCGCCGTGCTGCTCGGCTTCGTGCTGTTCCTCTTTCCCGACCTGCTCCCCGCCGACCAGGGCGTGGTGACGCTGCTCGGTTTCACCGGCATTCTCGCTGGTTTCGTCACGCTGGTGTGGCGCCTGCGTCCCGGCGACGCGGAGGACCACGACCCCGATGACGGCGCCGTCGTCTGACCTCCGCACCGGGGGGAGGCCGTCCGGATACCGGGACGGTGACCGACCGTGCCAATGTGCGTAACAGTGGTGTAACTTACTGTCAGTAGGAATACCGCAGTACGTCACGTCAAACGCTGACTGCCCGGTTGTTCCTTCTCGTGGCGGTCAAGCCCCTGCTGATCGGAATGCCCGAGATGCGACAGAGTTCCCTGGTGGTGGTGGCCAACCGCCTACCCATCGACGACAGCGTGGCCCCCGACGGCGCCTGCGAATGGCGGCGCAGCCCCGGCGGTCTGGTCAGCGCTCTGCACCCGCTGCTGCGCCACACCCCCGCGACGTGGGTCGGCTGGGCCGGCGGGACCGGCCCAGCGCCCACCCTGCCGGACATCGACGGTGTGCGGATGCACTCCGTGCCGCTGAGCAGTGAAGACCTGCGCGACCACTACGAGGGGTTCGCCAACGCCACACTGTGGCCGATCTACCACGACGCGGTCGAGCAGCCGCAGCACCATCGACGCTGGTGGGACGCGTACCTCCGGGTCAACCAGCGGTTCGCCGAGGCCACCGCGCAGGTGGCCGGGTCCGGTGCGGTGGTCTGGGTGCAGGACTACCACCTGCAACTGGTGCCGGGGCTGCTGCGCGCGCTCCGACCCGACCTGCGCATCGGCTTCTTCCTGCACGTGCCGTTCCCCCCACCGGAACTGTTCATGCAACTCCCCCGCCGAGCCGAGTTGCTGCGCGGGATGCTCGGTGCCGACCTGGTCGGCTTCCAGCGGGCCCAGGCCGCGCACAACTTCGCGCAGCTGGTGACGAAGGTGCTGGGGTTGCCGGCCACCGACCGACGGATCGGGGTCGACGACCGGGTGGTACGCATCGGCGCGTTCCCGGTGTCGATCGACACCGCCGAGATGGCCGCGCTGGCCGACCGCCCGGACGTGGCGGACCGGGCCCGCCGACTGCGCGACGACCTGGGCAGCCCCGAACAGGTGGTGCTCAGCGTCGACCGGATGGACTACACCAAGGGCATCGAGCAGCGGCTCAAGGCGTACAGCGAGTTGCTCGCCGGCGGGCACGTCAAGGTCCGCGACACGGTGCTGGTGCAGGTGGCGGTGCCCAGCCGGGAACGGGTCAGCCAGTACCAGATCCTCCGGGACCGGGTCGAGCGGGAGGTCGGGCGGATCAACGGTGAGTTCGGTCGGGTCGGCGAGCCCGCGATCCACTACCTCACCCAACCGTTCGACCGCGCCGAACTGGCCGCGCTCTACCGGGTCGCCGACGTGATGGCGGTGACCCCGCTACGCGACGGCATGAACCTGGTGGCCAAGGAGTACGTCGCCGCCCGGGTCGACGACACCGGGGCGCTGCTGCTCAGCGAGTTCGCCGGGGCAGCCGCCGAGCTACCGCAGGCGTACCTGGTCAACCCGCACGACCTGGAAGGGCTCAAGCAGGGCCTGCTCGCGGCGTTGCGGGCCGACCCCGCCGACGTCCAGGAGCGGATGCGGGCCATGCGCGCGCACCTGCACGAACACGACATCCGGGCGTGGGCCCGCTCCTACCTGTCCACCCTGGACCAGACCGGCGCGATGCTGGCCCACCTCGGCGGCAGCTGAGACCGGTCCAGCCGGGCCACGCCCGCGACGGTCAGTCGCGACCGTCGCGGGTCGGGTCCTTGACCAGCCAGTCGAGGATCGCGTCGATCGGCTCCCGCCAGCGGGCGTCGAGCATCATGTCGTGTCCCATGCCCGGAAAGAGCAACGGGGCCGACCCGTACCGTTGGGCGGCCCGGGTCAACGCCGAGGCCGGCACCACCCGGTCGTCCGGGCTGCCCACCACCAGCACGGGCGGGTCGCCCACCGCCGGTTCCGGATCCGCGCCGGTCACCAACTGCCACTGGGCCCGCCGGGACGCCCGCCCCAGCCGCGCGGTGTACCGCCGGGCCTCGGCGTCGGGCAACTCGCCGCTGAACAACTGTCTGCGGTTCAGCCGCAGCCCGGCGCCGAACACCGCCGGCAGGGTGCCGAGGGGATTGCGACGCAGCGCGGTGCCGAACGTCGCCCAGCCGCCGAGCACCGGCGCCACCAGCACCGCCGCCCGAGCCGGATAGCGGGCCATCGCGTGCGCGGTCACCAGGGCCCCGGCACCGTGCCCCACCAGCACCGCCTGGCGCGGCAGGCTGGCCGCCACCTGGACCACGTCATGGGCGTACGCCCGCAGGGTCGCCTCCGGCGCCGGGTCGCTGCCGCCGTGCCCGCGCAGGCTCACCGCGTAGCCGCTGAAGCCCCGGGCGGCGACGTGTCCGAGCCAGTTCTCGGCGTACGCCCACGCACCGTGACCGAAGCCCGGCACGAACAGCAGCGGTGGCCGCCCCTCCTCCAGCTCCGGAACGGCACTGAGCACCTCACGCCGGACCGGACGCACCGGCCGCGCCCACTCCCAGCCGCGCATCACCTGCTCGGTCACTTGCTCTCCAGCTCGCGTAGGGCGCGCGCCAACGCGCGCAGGTAGTCGGCGTGCCCGACCTCGAACCAGTGCCGGGTCGAGTCCTTGACCCGGGCCGCGTACCGTTCACCGGCCCCGGCCCGCACCCGGGCGGCGAAGGCCGTGGCCCGGTCCGGACGGCTGACGCGCAACCGCAGCAGCCGGGCGAAGAGCACGGCCTGCCAGTGGGCCAGGGGGAAGAGGCCGGAGTCCGGTTGCAGCAACCCGGTCACGGCGAGGGTGGGATGGTCCGGCACGAAGGCGTTGAGCCACAGCCGGGGCCGGCCCACCCCCTCGTCGTCGCCGAGGATCTTCCCGTCGAGGAACTCGAAGCGGGGCAGGTAACCGGTGGCGAAGACGACCAGTTCGGGGTCGATCTCCCGGCCGTCGGTCAGCTCCACCCCGTGCGGGTGGAACCGGGCGATGTCCGGCACCGGGGCGATCCCGCCGTGGCCCACGTGGTAGACGAGCAGACTGTTGGCGATCGGATGGGTCTCGTACACCCGGTGGTCCGGCTTCGGCAGGCCGAAGCGGGTCAGGTCGCCGACGGTCAGCCGCAACGTCCGGTGATAGAGCCACTGGCGTACCCGCAACGGCACCCGCAACGCCAGTAGCAGGTCGTTGACCTGGTCGGCGGGGCGACCGAAGACGTACTTCGGGGCGTACCAGTAGCCACGGCGGGTGGAGTGCCAACACCGCGACGCCTGCTGGGCGGCCTCCACGGCGATGTCGCAGCCGGTGTTGCCGGCACCCACCACCAGCACCCGCTTGCCCCGCAGCTGCGCCGCGTCCTTGTACGACGAGGCGTGCATGACCTCGCCACGGAACTGCTCCAGCCCTTCGTAACGAGGCAGCTTCGGCGACCAGTTGTGCCCGTTGGCGATCACCACGGCGGCGTACCGGGAGGTGCGCTCGGGGCCGTAGCCGCCGGTGCTGCGGGTGGTGACGTCCCACCGGTCGTCGGCGACCGGCTCGACGCGCACCACCTCGGTGCCGAACCAGATGTGCCGGCGCAGGTCGAAGTGGTCGGCGTAGCGCTCGAAGTAGGACAGCAGCTGGCTGTGGTGCGGGTAGTCCGGCCAGTGGTCGGGCATCGGGAAGTCGGGGAACTGGGTGAACGGCCGCGACGAGATCAGGTGGGTGCTGGCGTACACCGGGCTGCGGTCGTGCCGCCAGTTCCAGGCGCCGCCGACGCCGGTCTCGCGTTCGTAGCAGTCGACCCCGAAGCCGTGCTCGACGAGGTTCTTGACGGCGGTCAGTCCGCTGGCGCCAGCGCCGATGACGCAGACCGTGTCGCCCCGGTCGGAGACCGGGCGGCCGTCGTGGCCGTGGGCGAGCGTGGTCGGCTCCGGATCTGGTCGGCCGGGCTCGGTGGAGGTGGGCACCGGGGATCTCCTTCGTCTCGGCACGAGTGCCGGGTCGCGCGAAATCCTCTCCACATCTGGGCGGGATGTCCAGCGCGGCGGGTTCGGTGTCAGGCGGTGGCGGGCAGCAGCAGGTCCACCAGGACCGGGAAGTGGTCGCTGGCCCGCCGGGTCAACGGCGTGTCCACCACGTCGTAGTCGACCACGTCGATGCGGGGGTCGACGAACAGCGCGTCGATGCGCCGTCGGGGGTTCGCGCACGAGTAGGTGAGCCGGTCGGCCCGGTCGGCCGCCTCCGCCGCGTCGGTCAGCCCGTCGGCGACGGTGCGCCACGCCGGACCGCCCGGCTCCTCGTTGAGGTCGGCGGCGGCGATCACCGGGTGTGGCGCGGCGGTCAGATCCCGTTTGAACAGCTCGGCCTGGCGTGGGCGTTCCGTGGGGTCGGTGGACAGGTGCGACCCGGCCACGGTGAACGTGGCGCGGTTGCCCACCCGGCAGTCGGCGTACGCGGCACCGCGCAGGTGCCGACCCGGGGTGAGCGGGAAACGCCGACAGCGGGTCCCGGTCACCCGCACCCGCAGGCTGGTCAACACCAGGTTGCCCAGCGACGGCAGCCCACCGGCGGCGACCACCAGGCCGAACGACTCGGCCAGCGCGGCCGACCTATGCCGCCACCGGAACCGGCGCGGTCCCTCCTGGACGACCACCACGTCCGGTGCCGCCGCCCGGACCACGGCGGCCAACGCGGCGGTGTCGTCGCGTTGGCCGTGGACGTTGTACGACAGCACGCGCAGCGGCACGCCGCCGTCGACCGGGTCCGGTGCGACGGGCACCGGCTAGGCCCGCCGGGCCAGGTCGGCGGCGCCGATGACCCCGGCGGCGTTGCCGAGTTCGGCCGGGCGGATCTCGGCCACCGGCAGTCGGCTGCGCTGGGCCAACGCCTCGGTGAACGAGCGACGGGTGGGGCCCATCAGCAGGTCACCGGCCTCGATGACGCCACCGCCGACGACCAGGACCTGCGGGTCGAGGACCTGCGCCATGTCCGCCAGGCTGGTGCCCAGCCACCGCCCGACCTGCGCGAACGCCTCGGCCGACACCGGATCGCCGCTCTTGGCGGCGGCGGTGACCATCGGGCCGGTGATCGCCTCGGCCTCCCCGTCGGCCAGCTCCAGCAACGCGGCGGCCCGGTGCGGCTCCTGCCGGGCGGCGGCCCGGGCGAACCGGACCAGGGCGCTGCCGCTGGCGTACTGCTCGATACAGCCGAGCCGGCCGCAGCCGCACTGGTGGCCGTCGGGAACGGTGAGCATGTGGCCCAGTTCGGCGGCGATGCCGTTGGCGCCGCGCAGCAGCTCACCGCCGAGCACGATGCCGCCACCGACACCGGTGCCGATGGTGAACATGACCATCGAGTCGTCGGCGTGGCGGGCGGCGCCGTGGCGGAACTCCGCCCAGGCCGCGACGTTGCCGTCGTTCTCGACGATGACCGGCAGCCCCACCGCCGCGCTGACGTACGCCTGCAGCGGCTCGTCACGCCAGGCCAGGTTGGGGGCGAAGAGCACGGTGGAACGACTGGCGTCGATCCAGCCCGCCGCGCCGATGCCGACCGCCTGGACATCGCGGCCGAAGGCCAGTTCGGCGACCAACTCGATGATGACGTCACGGGTCTTGCCGACATCGTCGGCGGGGGTGTCCCGTCGGGTCTGCACGAGGATCGCGCCGGTGTCGTCGACGACACCGCCGGCCACCTTGGTGCCACCGACGTCGACTCCGATGGTCAGCGTCACCGCTGCCACTCCCCTCTGCTGTGCCACCCCGCGCACACCTGCCCTCGCCGGTGGTGCGGGTCGTCCGTGGTCAGGCTCCGTCGCCTGGTGCGTCCTGTCGCCCGTCGGGCACGGCACGGCCGTCCGGTGCGGGCTCGTCACCCGGCACGGGCTCGCCGTGGGGCACCCGGGATACGGGCACCACGCGACGCTCGGTCGACGCCCGACGTCCGGCCGGTGCGACCGGCCCGGCGGCGTCGACGGGCGCGGCGGCCGGGACGGCGACGTCCTCCGCCCGGGTCGCGGCGGACCAGACCTCCCGCTCCGGTGCCGGCTGAGAATCATGCCCGGTACGGGTCGCCTCGCGCCACACGTGGTCGCCGTACGGCTCGGCGGTGGCGGTCGCGGAGGCACCGGCGGCGGAC
Source organism: Micromonospora sp. DT48 (assembly GCF_049844495.1). Taxonomy (NCBI): domain Bacteria; kingdom Bacillati; phylum Actinomycetota; class Actinomycetes; order Micromonosporales; family Micromonosporaceae; genus Micromonospora; species Micromonospora sp. DT48. The sequence continues at coordinate 62,473 of NZ_JBNCLE010000008.1, read as the reverse complement.
CCCGGCGGCGGTTCGGCGGCCGGGTCGGTCGGGGTGAAGGCACGCAGGAAACTGGCCAGGCCGGCGGCCAGGTCACCGGCCCCGGTGGCCAGTCGTTCGGCGAACTCGGGGCTCGGGTCACGCAGCGCGGCGATGCCCCGGCATACCGGGCAGACGCAGCATTCGGCGGCACCGGTGGCGAAACCGCCTCCGGTGGTGTCCGGAGGGTCGTTGTGACCGAGGACACCGGTCACGATCCCGCCGAGCGGGCCCAGGGGCACCGCTGCCGGGTTGGCGGCGGCCATCCGTACGGTCGCCAGCAGAGTGGCGACCAGCCGCTCCGCCTCTTCCCGGGCCGTGCCCGGATCTGTCGCACCCATGCTGGGCTCCTCTACCGCGGCGACCGGGTCGCCGGACGCCTCACTGCGCCGCACCAGTTGCTTCTACCCGGCCCTTGAGCTGCTTCAACGCGGCGTCCATGATCATTTTCTCGGCCTTGCGCCGGAACATCCCGAGCATCCCGACGGCGAGTTCCACCTCCAGCGTGTAGGTCACCGTGGTGCTCCCGTCGGCGTTGGCCACCAGGTCGTACGAGCCCCGCTGCGCCTTCTGCATCTTCGACGGGGCGACCAGGTGCCACTCGATGCGGGACAGGTCCTCGGCGTAGGCGTACGCCAGCACGTACTCGTCGGCCAGCACCGTGGCGTCGAGGACGAACCGGACCTGGCTGGCGTAACCGTCCTCGTACTCCTCGATCACCTCCGCCTCGCGTACCGCCTCGGTCCACTCCGGGTAACTCGGGAAGTCACAGATGACCGCAGCCACCCGGTCCGGTGCCGCACCGATGATGATCGACTGGGTGGAGGAGTCCGCCATGGTGGGAGGCTACCGTCCGTCGACCGTCCGCGTGCCGCGCAGCCCACCTGCGGTGGGCTTGTGGCTGGCCGGGCGGGTAGGTTTCGACAAGGCCACCGGCGCAGGTGGCGGCCCGACCAGGTCTTGTGAGCACGAGGGAGTGCAGGTGCGCGAGTTCACCGTCCCGCCGATCGTCACCGTCGGCGATTCGGCCAACCTCACCGATCCGGTCTGGGACAATGCCGAGGCCGCACCCGACGCGGTGCAGTTCGTCCGCCGCGACGCGACGGGCGCGTGGGTCGATGTCACCTGCCGGCAGTTCCGCGACGAGGTGATCGCCGTCGCCCGTGGGCTGGTCGCCGCCGGCGTCCAGCCGGGCGACCGGGTGGCGCTGATGAGCCGCACCCGCTACGAGTGGACCCTCGTAGACTACGCGATCTGGGCGGCCGGCGCGGTCACCGTGCCGATCTACGAGACCTCCAGCGCCGAGCAGGCGCTCTGGATCATGAGCGACTCGGGCGCGGTGGCCCTCGTGGTGGAGACCACCGCACACGCCACCCTGGTCGCCGGCCTCCGGGACCAGTTGCCCGCGCTGTCCAACGTCTGGCAGATCGACCTGGGCGGGGTGGACGACCTGGTGGCCGCCGGGGCGTCGGTGGAGCCGGCCGAGATCGAGCGCCGCCGCGCCGGCCTGCGCTCCTCGGACACGGCGACCATCATCTACACCAGCGGCACCACCGGCCGTCCCAAGGGCTGCGTGCTGACCCACCGCAACATGTACGCCGACATCGCCAACGCCGTCCCGGTGCTGCCGAACCTGTTCGGGCCGAACGCGTCGACCCTGCTGTTCCTGCCGCTCGCGCACGCCTTCGCCCGACTCATCCAGATCGGCGTGGTGCAGGCCCGGGCCACCATGGCGCACTGCTCGGACACCAAGAACCTGGTCGCCGAACTCCAGGAGTTCAAGCCGACCTTCGTGCTCTCGGTGCCCCGGGTCTTCGAGAAGGTCTACAACGGCGCCCGGCAGAAGGCCGAGGCGTCCGGCAAGGGCCGGATCTTCGCGCGGGCCGAGGCGGTCGCCATCGCGTACAGCGAGGCGTTGGACACCCCGACCGGACCGGGTCTGGCGCTGCGCGCCCAGCACGCGATCTTCGACCGGCTGGTCTACGGCAAGCTGCGCGCCGCGCTCGGCGGACGGTGCCGCGACGCGATGTCCGGCGGCGCACCGCTCGGCGCGCGGCTCAGCCACTTCTTCCGGGGCATCGGGGTGACCGTCTGCGAGGGGTACGGCCTGACCGAGACCTCCCCGGCCGCCTCGGCCAACCTCCCCGGGTTCACCCGGATCGGCACCGTCGGCCGACCGCTGCCCGGCGTGACCATCCGCATCGACGACGACGGCGAGGTGCTCATCGCCGGTGATCTCGTCTTCCAGGGGTACTGGCACAACGACGAGGCCACCGCCGAGGCGATCACCGCCGACGGCTGGTTCCGCACCGGCGACCTGGGTTCGCTCGACGGTGACGGCTACCTGACCATCACCGGCCGGAAGAAGGAGATCATCGTCACGGCCGGTGGCAAGAACGTCGCCCCCGCCGTGCTGGAGGACCAGATCCGGGCGCACCCCCTGGTCAGCCAGTGTGTCGTGGTGGGTGACCGGCAGCCGTTCATCGCCGCGCTGGTCACCCTCGACGAGGAGGCCCTGCCGGGCTGGTTGGAGTCGGTCGGGCTACCGGCCGACATCAGCGTCGAGGAGCTGCGCCAGGACGACCGGCTGCGGGCCGAGATCCAGGCCACGGTGGACCGGGCCAACCAGTCGGTGTCCCGCGCCGAGGCGATCAAGGTGTTCCGGGTGCTGCCGCGCGATTTCACCGAGGCGACCGGGGAACTCACCCCGTCGCTGAAGGTCAAGCGCCAAGTCGTCCACAAGACGTACGCGGCGGAGATCGCGGACATCTACCGCGGCTGACTACGATCCGTCACGTGCCCGCCTCGACATCCGCCCTGGCCCGCTCACACCCGCTCGCCGCAGCGGCGCGCGTGGTCGTACTCACGCTGGTCGCCGTCCTGACCCTGTTCGCCACCCGCGACGTGACCCAGCTGTGGTGGATCGTGCTGCTGGCACTGGCCGGGCTACCGGCGATGCTGGCACCCCAGCACCGGCTCGTCGGCCCACTCAGCCGGGTGGCGGAGGTGCTGGTGCTCGGCCTGGCGGCCAGCCAGGTCGCCGCAGTGGCCACCGTCGGCGGCCAGATCGACGGGCTGGGCGCCTCCGCGGTGCTGCCGTACCTCGCGGTGCCGGTGACCGTCACCGCGCTGCGCCACCGGTTCCGGGAGGGCGGGGCGCTGATCGCGGTGACCGCCGGCAGCCTGCTGGTCGCCGGCACGCTCACCCAGGTCGACGGGGTACGCCAGGTGAGCCAGCCCGGATACCTCGCCGTCTGCGCGCAGTGGCTGATCCTGGCCGCCCTCGGCCTCTACGCCGCGAACACGCTGCACCGGGTCATGCAGGCCCGGCACGACAACAAGCCCCAGCCGTACGCCGAGGCGACCCGGCTGCTGACCCAGTTGCGTACGGTGGCCCGCCAACTGCCCGGCGCCACGCTGGACCCGGGCGGGATCTCCGAGCACCTGCTGGAGGAGCTGCGCACGGTGGCCCGCACCGACCGCGCGGCGGTGCTCTCCGCCAGCGGCGGCGGCCGGCTGGTGGTCCTCGCCCAACTCGGCGCGGACCGGGTCGACTGGGAGACCACCATCGACGCCGACTCGGCCATCGCCGACGCGTGGGCCAGCCAGCAGTCGCAGACCTCGGCCCGCTCGCAGTCCCGCTCGCACTCCGGCGGCGAGGTCTCGGCGCTGATCGTGCCGCTGGTGGCCGGCCTGCGCACGGTGGGCCTGGTGGTGTTGGAGACCGACTCGGCGCACGCGTACCCGCCGTCGGTGGTGGCGCAGGTGACCGGGTTGACCGGTCCGGCCGCGCTGCGTCTGGAGGCCGCCCTGCTCTTCGACGAGGTGCGCTCGCTGGCCACCAACGAGGAGCGGCAGCGACTGGCCCGGGAGATCCACGACGGGGTGGCCCAGGAACTGGTGATGGTGGGCTACGGCATCGACAACGCCCTGGCCACCGTGCACTCCGACGCCGAGGAGACCGCCGAGTCGCTGCGCCTGCTGCGGCAGGAGGTGACCCGGGTGATCACCGAGTTGCGGCTGAGCCTGTTCGAGCTGCGCAGCGAGGTGGACCGGCACGGCGGTCTGGCCGCCGCGATCGCCGAGTACGCCCGCACCGTCGGCGCCTCCGGCGGTCTGCGGGTGCACCTGTCCCTGGACGAGTCCACCGCCCGGCTGCCCGCCGCGACCGAGGCCGAGTTGCTGCGCATCGCCCAGGAGGCGGTCACCAACGCCCGCAAACACGCCGGCGCGGCCAATCTGTGGGTCACCTGCGAGGTGGATCCACCGTTCGCCCAGATCGAAGTGTCGGATGACGGTCACGGCATAGGTGACCAGCGCTCGGACGGGCACTATGGTCTTGCGATCATGGCCGAGAGAGCGGAACGTATCCGGGGCCGGTTGGAGATCAGACCGCGGCAGCCGAGTGGTACGACCGTCGCGGTGGTGGTCGGTTCACCGCCCCGGCGCGATAACGTTCGCGGTAGCGCCGCCGCAGCAGAAGGGGAGTAAGCCGAGGATGACCACAAGCCCGACACCGGCAACCCGTACCAAGGTCCTCCTTGTCGACGATCACGACTTGATCCGTAAGGGCCTGCGGCACGCCTTCGAGCGCGACCGGCAGTTCGAGGTCGTCGGCGAGGCCGCCACGGCGGCGGAGGGCGTCCGGCAGGCCGGTGCCCTGCAGCCCGACGTGGTGATCATGGATCTGCGGCTGCCCGACGGCAGCGGCCTGGAGGCCACCCGGGCGCTGCGCAAGTCCAGCGCGTCGATGGGCATCGTGGTGCTCACCATGTACGCCGGTGACGACCAGCTCTTCGGGGCCCTGGAGGCCGGTGCCAGCGCCTTCGTGCCGAAGACCGCGCCGGCCGACGAGGTCGTCGCGGCCGCCCGGCACGCCGCCTCGTCCCCCAGCGCGTTCACCGCCGCCGACCTGGCCGAGGCGATGAAGCGTCGCCTCGCGCCGTCCGGCCCGCAGCTGTCCCCGCGGGAGGGTCAGGTGCTGCGGCTGCTGGCCGACGGAATGAGCGTCGCGGGCATCGCCAAGCAACTGTTCGTCAGCGAGTCGACCGCCAAGACCCACATTTCGAAGCTCTACGAGAAGCTCGGCGCGGCCAACCGGGCGCAGGCCCTGATGACCGCGCTGCGACTCGGCCTACTCGAAGCACCGGACGCGCCGAAGTTCTGACAGTGCCGACGCGGATCCGCGTCCCGCCACGGCGGGGCGCGGATCCGCTCATTGATCGCTCTTCCACCCGGACCGGCTATGGCCTCCCATGTGAAAGCGGGGCAGAATACCCGCCGGGGCGCTGCGCCGCCCCGAGGGCGCGCGAAGGGGTTGGTGTCATGCAGCGGCCGGACTGGGCACCCGAAACGATCGACGTCGAACGTCCCAGCGTCGCCCGCATGTACGACTACTATCTCGGCGGCTCGCACAATTTCGCGGTGGATCGGGCCGCGGCCGGCGCGATGATGGCGGCGGTGCCGCAGGCCCCGCTGATGGCCCAGGCCAACCGCGCCTTCCTGCGCCGGGCCGTGCAGTTCCTCACCGACGCCGGCATCCGGCAGTTCCTGGACATCGGCTCCGGCATCCCCACCGTGGGCAACGTGCACGAGATCGCACAGCGGCACGCCCCCGAGTCGCGGGTGGTCTACGTCGACATCGACCCGGTCGCCGTGGCACACAGCCGGGAGATCCTCGCCGGTGACGACCGCACCGCGGTGGTCCAGGAGGACCTGCGCAACCCCGACCGGATCCTGGCCAACCCGGACGTACGTGCGCTGCTCGACTTCGATCAGCCGATCGCCGTGCTGGTGGTGGCGGTGCTGCACTTCGTCGCCGACGACGACCGACCGGACGAGGTGCTGCGCACCCTGCGCTCGGCCCTCGCCCCCGGCAGCTACCTGGTCCTGTCGCAGGCCAGCGACGACGGCCGGGACGAGACCGAGCGAGCCGAGGCCGAGGAGGTCTACCGGCGCACCGACAGCCCCCTGTGGGTACGCAGCCGGGCCGAGCTGACCGGCTTCTTCGACGGCTTCGAGCTGGTCGAACCCGGCGTGGTGTGGGTGCCGCAGTGGCGTCCGGAGACTCCGGAGAGCGCTGAGGACGCCGAACAGGCGGTGTTCCTCGGCGGGGTCGGACGCCTCGGTGGGTGAGCCGCCGAACGGCCAGCCCTACATCGGCGTCTTCGCCCGCGCCTGGGCGAAGGCGGTGGCGGGCACCAGCTACCTGCCGATGACCCACGCCCAGTTGGAGGCGTTGCTCCAGCGGCTCACCGACCTGCTGGCCAAGGCGCTGCGGGCGGAGCCACTCGACCTGCGGGTGGGGCACCGGGTCGCCCAGGAACTGGTCGCCGCGCACATCGCCTCCGCCGAGGCGCTGGGGCGGACCGTGGAGGTGATCCAGCTTCGGCTGGTCCGCGACCTCGACCTGGTCGCCGACGACATCGAGGACCGGATGGCCCGCCTGCTGGGCGCGGTGGCCACCGGCTACGCCCGGGCACTGCGCGACCGGACCCTCGACGAGCAGGAGTCCATCCGGCGGGCCGCGATGACCGCCCGCGCCGAGGCGGAGCAGGCCCTGCGGGCCAGCGAGGCGCGTTTCCGGCACCAGGCCACCCACGACCCGTTGACCGACCTGCCGAACCGTACGCTCTTCGCCGAGCGGCTCGCCGCCGCCGTCGACGCCGGTAACGGTCGCCGGGTCGGGCTGTGTTTCGTGGACCTGGACCGGTTCAAGCGGATCAACGACTCGTTCGGGCACCAGATCGGCGACCGGGCGCTGGTCGAGGCGGCGCGGCGACTGCGGCGGTCGGTGGAGCCCCATCTGGTCGCGCGGCTCGGCGGGGACGCCTTCGTCGTCCTCGTCGAACGTTCCACCGGCACCGGAGACGTGGTGGCCGTCGCCGAGGCGGCGCTGGCCGCGCTCTCCGAGCCGGTGGTGGTCGACGGGCATGACGTGACGGTCACGGCGAGCGTGGGCATCGTGGAACGGCGGACCGCCGGGACCTCACCGGACGACCTGATGCGGGCCGCAGGCAGCACCCTGAACTGGGCCAAGACCGCCGGTGGTGCGCGCTGGGCGCTGTACGACGCGGAGCGCGACGGCCAGGAACAGGCTCGCCAGGAACTGAGCGCGGCGATCCCGGTGGGCCTGGAACGGGGTGAGTTCTTCCTCGACTACCAGCCGTTGACCTCGCTGCACGACGGCTCACTGCTGGGTGTCGAGGCGCTGGTCCGGTGGCGGCACCCCCAGCTGGGTGTGCTGCGTCCGGACAGCTTCATCGGCCTGGCCGAGGAGACCGGGCTGATCGTGCCGCTCGGTGGCTGGGTGCTCGCCGAGGCGTGCCGTGAGGCGGTCGGCTGGGCGTCCGCCTCGGGCCGACCCCCGTACGTCAGTGTCAACCTGGCGGTCCGTCAGGTCCGTCGGCCCGGTCTGGTGCAGGAGGTGCGGGCCCTGCTGCGCCGTACCGGGCTGCCGCCGGACCGGCTCCAGCTGGAGATCACCGAGAGCACGATGATGAGCAGCTCCGAGGAGCCGGTACGCGCCCTCCGCGCGCTCGCCGAGCTGGGCATCCGGATCGCCATCGACGACTTCGGCACCGGCTACAGCAACCTGGCCTACCTGCGCGACCTGCCGGTGACCGAGTTGAAGGTGGCCGGGGAGTTCGTCCGTGGTCTGCGCACCCCCGAGGCCCGTGCCGACGAGCGGATCCTCGCCTCGTTGGTCTCCCTGGCCCACGCGTTGGACCTGACCGTGACCGCCGAGGGGGTGGAGACCGGCGGGCAGGCCGAACGGCTACGGGCGATCGGGTGCGACGCCGGTCAGGGCTGGCACTTCGGCCGCCCCGCTCCCCCCGACCACATCCTCGCCCGCATCCGCTGAGCGGTAAGGAAGGGCACCTTGTTAACGCCTGGTGTATAGGAAGGGACCCTTCCTTACATCCAACGGCAGGCGGCGCGGGCGCGCGACGGGCCGTGGCTCAGCCGGTGAGCAGGGTGGTCAGGCGTTGCGCCTGGGTCTCCCAACGCCACTCCCGCTCCACCCATGCCCGGCCGGCGGCGCCGAACTGCCGGGCGAGGTCCCGGTCGGCCAGCAGGGTGGCCACCCGGTCGGCGAGGTCCGCGAGGTCCCGACCGTCCACCACGTAGCCGGTCTCGCCGTGACGCACCGCGTCCGGGGCCCCACCGGAGTCACCGGCCACCACCGGCAGGCCGGTCGCCGACGCCTCCAGGTAGACGATGCCGAGCCCTTCGACGTCCAGCCCGCCGTTGCGGGTGCGGCAGGGCATCGCGTACACGTCACCCGCCGCGTAGTGGGCGGGCAGTTCGGCCGACGGCACCGAGCCGGTGAAGACCACGTCCCGCTCCACCCCGGACTGGCGGGCCAGCCGGGCCAGCGTGGTCCGGTACGGTCCACCACCGACCACCAGCAGCGCGGCGTCGGGCACCCGACGCCGGATCAGCGGCAGCGCCCGGATCAGCATGTCCTGCCCCTTGCGGGGGACCAACCGGGACACGCAGACCACCACCGGCCGGTCGGACAGGCCGAGCCGGTGCCGCACCGCGCCACCGTCGACGGACGGGTGGTAGACGTCGGTGTCCACGCCCGGCGCGAGCCGTCGCAACTCGGTCAGCCCGTCCAACGCCCGAGCCAGCCGGGTGCGGGTGTACTCCCCCAGGTAGGTGACCACGTCGGTGTCCCGGCCGATGCGCCGCAACGCGGTCCGGGCCAGCGGCAGCGCCGCCCAACCGACCTCGTGGCCGTGGGTCAGGGCGACCACCCGGCGGATGTCGGCCCGCCGACGCAGCCCGGCGGCGAGCAGGCCGAGTGGAGCCGCCGCGCCGAACCACACCGAGTCGCAGTCGTACGACTTGGCCAGCCGGGCGGCCCGGCGGGCCACCAGCGGGGTGGGCAGCAGCACCTCGGTGCGCTCCCGCACCACCTCGAACGGCTGGTCGGCGTCGAACTTGTCCGCCCCGGCCCAGCGTGACGCGTACACCACCACCGATCCGGCCGGTTGACGCACCGCGAGGTTGTGCACGAACGACTGGATACCGCCGGGGCGGGGCGGGAAATCATTCGTGATCAGCAGCGTGCGGCTCACCGGCCGACCTCTCTGGCGTACGCGCGAGCGGCAGCGATCCGCTCCACGGTTGACGGGTGGGACGCCGAGTACAGGTACTCCCAGCGGGGCGGATCGGGGTCGGAGAGGTTGATCGCGGACAGGCGTCGCTGCATCGACTCGAACGCGACCGGGTCGGCGGTCAACGCCAACGCGTGTGCGTCGGCGCGGGCCTCGACCCGCCGTGACATCAGTGCCTGCACCGGGGCGAAGACCAGACCGGCCACCGTGACCAGGGCCAGCAGCAACGGGAACGCCCGGGGTTGCGCCACTGAGTCGACGCCGGCCAGGCGCAACAGCGGCGGCCAGGAGCCGATCAGGTAGAGCGCCACCACGGCGACGGCCGCGCCGAGCGCGCCGGTGAGCGTGGCGACCGGTACGTCCCGATCCCGGGCGTGACCCAACTCGTGCGCCACCACCGCGGTCACCTCGGCCGGTGTCGCCTCCCGCAGCAGGTTGTCGTAGACCACCACCCGACGGGTCGGCCCGAACCCCGAGACGTACGCGTTGACCGCCCGGGTACGCCGGGACGCGTCGGCCACGAGCACGTCGCGCACCGGCACCCCGTCGCGTTCGGCCAACTGGATGAGTTCACTGCGCAGCGGTGACGGCTCCATCGGGCTGAACCGGTTGAAGACCGGCTCGACCAGCACCGGCAGCACGAAGGAGAGCAGCACCACCAGGGTGGCGGCACCGGCCGCGGCGAACGCCCACCACCAGCGGGGGGCGAGTCGCACCACGGTGTAGAAGCCGAGCAGCGCCACCGCGCCGATGACGGCGCTGATCGCGTACGACTTGAGCAGGTCGACCGCCCAGCCACCCCAGCCGTTGGTGGCCAGCCCGTAGCGGCTGAGCACGCTGTGCCGCCAGGCCGAGAACGGCAGCGTCACCAGGTCGGCGACGAACACCACGGCCAGCCCACCGAGGACGGCCTGGGCGGTCCAGTGGCCGCCGAAGGGACGCCCGGCCAGCTCGACCAGGCGGCTGCCCAGCGGGGTCAGACCGAGTGCCAGCGCCACCAGCAGCCCGACCCCGAGCGCGGCCCAGCCGCCGGGGCGCAACGCGGACCGGAACTGTCGGGCCCGCTCCACCTGCTCGCCCGGCAGGTCCCGCAGCGCGGCGAGCTGGTCGGCCCGAGGGGCCGGCGGGCGCTGCCACGGGATCAGCACCAGCGCCGCCACGAGCAGGGCGACGCCCAGTCCGGCCAGGGTCAGCAGCGCCCATCCGCGCGGGCTCACCGGGCCGCTCCGTTCGACGCCGACGAGCCGCCGCGAACCGACCCGTGGTCCGCCGTGCGCCTCATACCGCCGCTCCTGTCGCCATGGGCGCCCATCCTATGTCCCGGGCCTCGTCCGTCCCCCTACCACCAGGCGTGGCCGGGGGCGCGACGACGGCTCAGGACCGCGACAGCCGGCGCAGCAGCGAGTCGGCCCCCAGCGGGTATGCCCCGTGCCGACGCACCCCGTCGGCGACCTCACGATCGGAGGAGACCACCACCACCGGACGCCCCGGGGGTTCGGCCCGGACCAGCCGGCGGATCAGCTCGTCGGCGGTCTCGCCCTTACGGGAGAACAACACCCGCACCCCACGCGGAGTGGGCGGCAGGCCGTGCACCCGCTCGGCCCCGTCGAAGACGACAGTGACCTCGTCACCGGTCTGCGCGGCGATCCCGCCGAGGCCGGTGACCAGTCGCTTGCGCTGCTGTTCCAGGGACATCTCCCCGAAGCCGCGCTTGGTCACGTTGTAGCCGTCGACCACCAGGTGCGCCCGGGGCAGGGCCAGCAGTTGGTCCAGCCGGGCCGGGTCGTCGGTGTCCCGGGCGCGTACGGCGGCCGTGGGGGCGGCGGGAGAGTCGGTGAACGAGTCGGCCACGAAGTCGGCGGGCAGTTTCTCGACCGGGTCCAGCGCCAGTTCCCGGCGCAGCCCGACGGCGGCCTGACTGATCGTCTCCAACAGCAGCCACAGGCGTGCGTCGTCGACCGAGCGGGCTTCCTTGGCGCTGCTGCGGGCCACCCCTGCCGCCGCCTCGGCTTCGGCCAGCCGGGCCCGGGTCCGCCGCAGTTCGGCGTCCGCGTCGGCGGCGGCGCGTGCGGCCCGGCCCCGCTCGGTGGCCAGCATCTCGTTCGCCTTGCGCTCCCGGGCCTGGCTCTCCCGCAGCGAACGGGCCAACTGCCGGGTCTCCTCGCGCAACTGGCCCAGTTCCTCGCGTACCCGGGCCAGTTCGTCGCGGAGCTTGTCGGCCTCGACCCGGGCCACCGCCCGATCGTGCTCGGCCCGGGTGGCCCGCTGCTCCGCCTGTCGGACCAGCTCGGCCACGACCGCGGTGTCCGCCTCGGCGCGGACCGCCGCCCCACTGGCGTCGATCAACTCCCGCCAGCCGCGCGGGCGGGCCAGGTAGGCCAGGGCGGCCACCTCGACCGGGTCGGCGGCGGCGGGGGCGGTGCCCTCCACCACGGCGGCACCCAGGTCACCGACGTCGGCCAGGACCCGGGCGGAGACGCGCTGCCGGAACAGCGGGTCGGCGGCGAGTTGCGCGGCGATCACCGGCGCACCGAGTCGGGCCCGCCGGTTCGGGGCGAACTTGGCGACCCGGCGCAGTGGGACGGGCACCTCGTCGGCCGGCAGGCTGGGCAGCACGGCGGCGGTGAGCGAGACGATCCGCTGCCGTACCGGCTCGGGCAGGCTCGGCTCCGGCTCCGGCTGCCCCGTCTCGGTCGTCTCCGCGTCGGCCACCGAGTCGTCGGCCGGGACGTCACCAGCCGCTGGCACCGCGACGACCTGCTCCTCCTGCGGGAGGTTGTCGTCGTGCGGCTCGGTGAGGGGCATGTGGCAAGTCTCCCACCGCGACCGGGCCCACCGCCCGGTGGTGAGCCGATCTCTCATCCTAGACCGGTGGTGACCCGTGGGGCCGGTGGGGCGCGAGTGTCGGACCGGAACGTTACGGTGCCGCGGATGGCAGCACAGGAGTTCCTCCAACCGGCGCTGGCCGGGCTCGACCCGACCGTCGACGGAGTCGACCCGACGCTGCCGCTCTACGCGACGACCTTCGTGGTGGTCGACCTGGAGACGACCGGCGGGGCCCCCGACGGCGGCGGCATCACCGAGATCGGCGCGGTCAAGGTGCGCGGCGGCGAGGAGCTGGGCGTGCTGGCCACCCTGGTCAATCCGGGGGTGCCGGTCCCACCCTTCATCACCGTGCTGACCGGCATCACCCAGGCGATGCTGCTGCCCGCACCGCCGATCGAACAGGTGCTGCCGAGTTTCCTGGAGTTCGTCTCCGACGCCGTGCTGGTCGCCCACAACGCGCCCTACGACGTCGGTTTCCTCAAGGCGGCCTGTGCGAAGCACGGCTACCGTTGGCCGAACCCACGGGTGCTGGACACGGCGGCCCTGGCCCGGCGGGTGCTGCTGCGGGACGAGGTACCCAACCGCAAGCTCGGCACCCTCGCCGCGTACTTCCGGGCCGCCACGCAGCCGACCCACCGGGCCCTGGACGACGCCCGGGCGACCGTCGACGTCCTGCACGGGCTCATCGGCCGCCTCGGCGGGCACCGGGTCGACACCATCGGCGACGCCATCGAGTTCGCCCGCGCGATCTCCCCGACCCAGCGCCGCAAGCGGCACCTGGCCGACGGGTTGCCCCGTTCCCCCGGCGTCTACATCTTCCGGGCCGCCGACGACCGGCCGCTCTACGTCGGCACCTCCCGGGACATCGCCACCCGGGTACGCAGCTACTTCACCGCCGCCGAGAAACGCGCCCGAATTTCGGAGATGCTGGCCGCCGCCGAACGGGTGGAGGCGGTGGAGTGCGCGCACTCGCTGGAGGCCGAGGTGCGTGAGCTGCGGTTGATCGCGGCGCACGCGCCGCCGTACAACCGACGGTCGAAGTACCCGGAGCGGGTGGTGTGGCTGAAGTTGACCGACGGCCCGTACCCCCGGTTGTCGGTGGTCCGGGAGATCTCCCCGGGTGACCGCGCCTACCTCGGCCCGTTCACCTCGCGGCGGGCCGCCGAGTTGGCCGCCGCCGGTTTCCACGACGCGGTGCCCCTGCGCCAGTGCACCCACCGGTTGTCGCTGCGCACGGTCACGCCGGCCTGCGCGCTGGCCGAGCTGGGTCGCTGCCCGGCCCCCTGCGAGCACCGGATCTCCCCCGAGGAGTACGACGCCCGCGCGGTCACGCCGTTCGCCACCGCCACCACCGGTGATCCACAGCCGGTGGTCGACGCCCTGCTGGCCCGGATCGAGGCGCTCTCGGCGGGCCAGCGTTACGAGGAGGCGGCGACGTTGCGCTCCCGGCTGGCGGCGGTGCTGCGGGCCGCCGTACGCATGCAGCGGCTCGCCGCGTTGACCGGGCTCGCCGAGGTGGCCGCCGCCCACCCGGCGACCGGCGGCGGGTGGGAGCTGGCGCTGGTGCGGCACGGCCGACTCGCCGGGGCCGGGGTGTCCCCACCCGGGGTCCATCCTCGACCGACGCTGGCCGTCATCCGGGCCACCGCCGAGACGGTGTCGCCGGGCCATGGCCCGGTCCCGGCCGCCAGTGCCGAGGAGTCGGAGCGAATCCTGTCCTGGTTGGAGCGACCGGAGACCAGGTTGGTCGAGATGTCGGCCGGCTGGGCCTCCCCGGTGGCCGGCGCGGCACGGTTCCGCGACCTGTTGACGAAGGCGGAGAGCGCGGCGTCCCCACAACTCTGGTCCGAACGCTCATGAGCAACTGTCCGATCGGACGACGTCGACTCACTTACTCTGTTAAGGAAGTGCAGTCCTGCCCGTTTCGAGGGTCTGCTCCCGCTTGCCGGATTCCGGTGGTGGTGGCTCAGCAGGCGTGAGGGGGTGTCCCAGGTGGACGTCAACGCCGGACACGGCGGTGCCCTGGGCGGTGCACTCCCGACACAGCCCGGCGAGTTACCCCTGACCAAGCGACTCCGATCGCTGCTCAGTTGGCCGAGCGCCGAGACCGAACCGGTCGGTCAACTGGTCCGCACCCACCGCAGCATCCACGCCGGCGCCGACCCCAGCGTGCTGCGCCGCGCCTACACCATCGCGGACAACATGCACCGTGGTCAGTTCCGCAAGAGCGGGGAGCCGTACATCACCCACCCGCTCGCGGTGGCCCAGATCTGCGCGGAACTCGGCATGGACACCACCACCCTGGTCGCAGCGCTGCTGCACGACACGGTGGAGGACACCCGCTACACCCTCCAGGCCCTCGCCGAGGACTTCGACCACGAGGTCGCCCACCTGGTCGACGGGGTGACCAAATTCGACAAGGCGTTCTACGGGCAGGCCGCCGAGGCGGAGACCATCCGCAAGATGATCATCGCGGCCGGCAAGGACGTCCGGGTGCTCATCATCAAGCTCGCCGACCGACTGCACAACATGCGCACCCTGGGCGTACGATCGGCCGCCTCCCGCGAACGCATCGCCCGCAAGACCCTTGAGGTGCTCGTTCCGCTCTGCGACCGGCTGGGCATCCAGACGCTCAAGCGGGAGTTGGACGACGTGGTGCTGCTGCACCTCGAACCGGAGGAGCACGCCCGCATCGCGCGGCACGTACACGACCGGCCCGGCTGGGACAGCTACCTCGCCGAGGTCGTCGCGCGCGCCAAGGTGGCGCTGCGGCGCAGCCGGGTCGACGCGGAGGTCGCGCCGCGCCCCCGGCACCTGTACTCGATCTGGAAGGACACCGTGGCCGGCGGCCACACCGTCCCGTTCGACCTGCCCCGCATCACCATCGTGGTCGACGGCCCGGCGACCGACTGCTATGCGGCACTCGGCGCGGTGCACGGGCTGTGGCGGCCGGTGCCGGGCCGGTTCAAGGACTTCATCGCCTCGCCGAAGAACAACCTCTACCGCTCCCTGCACACCACCGTCTGCGGGCCGAGGGACCGCACCGTCGAGGTGCTGATCCGCACGGAGGAGATGCACCGTGCGGCCGAGTACGGGGTGGCCGCCGACTTCCGCTTCCCCCGCTCGGGCGGCGGCAAGACCAACTCCGGGCAACTCGACTGGCTGCGCCGGGTGCTGGACTGGGAGCAGGACGCGGCCGACCCGGCCCAGTTCCTCCACTCGCTGCGCTGCGACCTGGCCGAGGCGCAGATCCAGGTGGTCGCCGAGGGGCGGCAGATCGTGCTGCCGGCCGGTGCCACCCCGGTCGACCTGGCGTACGAGTTGGGCACCGACCGGGGTGAACGATGTCTGGCGGCACGGGTCAACGGACGACTGGTCCCGCTCTCCTCCGAGCTCGAGGAGGGTGACGTGGTGGAGATCTTCACCGAGACCGACGAGGAGTGCAGCCTCGACGCCGAGGTGGCCCCACGCGGGCCGCGGCGGGAGTGGCTGGGCTTCGTCAAGTCGCCGCACGCGCAGATGCAGATCAACCGGTGGTTCGCCGAGCACAGCGAGCCGGGCATCACGATCAGCGACAAGGTACGCCTGGGCCGGGCCACCATCGGGCTGGCCCTGCGTCAGCACAACCGAGGGCTGGCCAGCGACCTGCCGCTGCTGCGCCTGTCGGAGGAACTCGGCTACCCGGATCTGGAGACGCTGCTGGTCGCGGTCTTCGACCGGGTCATCGAGCCGGACGCCGTGGTGCGCCAACTCATCGACCTGGTCGACCACCGCCAGTGACAGCGGTGACCCGCGCCCTACCCGGCGTGGTCCTCATGGCGCGAACGTGCCTCGCGGCCACTAGCCTGTAGCCATGATCCCCCGTAGCCGCCGCACCGGGCGCGCCGTCGCGTACCAGGTCTTCTATCGGCTCCCCCTGCCGGTACGACGTCGGCTGGTGCGGTTGGCGGTGCCCAAGTACATCGTCGGCGCCGTCACCCTGCTGCGGGACAGCGAGGCGACCGGGGCGGGACGGTTGCTGCTGCTGCGGCAGCCACCGGGGCGAGGATGGACCCTGCCTGCGGGGCTGCTGCAACGCCACGAACACCCGGCGGTCGGTGCCGCCCGGGAACTGTTCGAGGAGACCGGTGTCCGGCTCTCCCCCACCCGGCTCACCCCGGCGGTGCCCAACGCCGTCGTCCACGCCAAGGGGTGGGTGGACGTGGTGTTCACCGCCGAGGTACCGGCGTCGAGCACCGAGCTGACCGTCGACGGCGCCGAGGTCTTCGAGGCGGCCTGGCACCCGCTGGACGACCTGCCGAAGCTGACCTGGCCGACCGCCCGCCTGCTCGGCTACTACGACATCGGTCCGCTGGCCGGGCAGTTCCCCCCGCCGCTGCCCGACACGACGCCATGACCCGACCCGAGAGCGTCCGGCCGACCGGCGACCGGCCTGCTGACGCGCCCGAGGCAGCCGTGGCACCCGTCGACGGCATCTGCGCGGTGGTGCTCGCCGCCGGTGAGGGCACCCGGCTGCGCCCGCTGACCGAGCGGGTGCCCAAGGCGCTCTGCCCGGTGGGCAACGTGCCGCTGCTGGACCGGGCGCTGGCCCGGCTCGACGGCCTCGGCCTGAGCGGCCCGACGAGGGTCGCGGTCAACGCCTGCTATCTGGGCGACCAGGTGGTGGAGCGGGTGGGTTCCCGCGCGCACCTCTCGGTGGAGCCGGGCAGCCCGCTCGGCACCGCGGGTGGTGTGGGACGGCTGCGGGACTGGATCGACGGCCGGGGCGTCCTGGTGGGCAACGCCGACGCCTACCTGTCCGACCCGGCGGCACCGCCCGGCCCGGACATCGCCGCGCTGCTGGACGGCTGGGACGGCGACTCGGTACGCCTGCTCGGCCAGCCGGCCAGCGACCCGACGGCACCGGGCACCTTCGACGGGCACGTCTTCACCGGCTTCTCCCTGTTGCCGTGGCGGCTGGTCCGGGAGCTGCCCGCCACCTTCGGCGACCTGGTCCGCGCGGTGTGGCGTCCGGCCGAGGCCGCCGGCAGGCTCGACGTGGTGCCGTTCCGGGGAACCTTCATCGACACCGGCACCCCCGCCGACTACCTCACCGCGAACCTGCACGCCGCCGGTGGTGACAGCCTGATCGACCCGACCGCCAGGGTCACCGGCCGCTGTCACCGGTCCGTCGTCGGCGCGGGTGCCACCGTCCGGGGCACGGTCAGCCGCAGCGTGATCTGGCCGAACGCCACCGTCGACACCGGAGAGAATCTGCGGGACGTGATCCGGGTCGACGCCGACCTGACCGTCCCAGCCGCCTGACCCACCGCTGCGACCTCGCCGTCCGGACCCGCCGCTGGCACCGCGTCGTCACCGTCGGAGGCCGGAGCATCGCCGCCGCCGCGGCCATCACCCCGTCTCCCCATTGAGGACCCGCCGTCACTCTTCGTGCCGCCGGATCCACCACCACCTTGACCACACACCCCCTTTGCTCTGCTTCACCATACGCAACAGTTACTCTCCGCATCACCAACGACAGCGACCGCAACAGAGACCGTCGTGACATCTCCGCAGCTCATCCGCCAGTTGCGTGGGTTGAAGCAGAGCAAAGCGTGTCAGTGGGCAACTGGTCGTGGGCGAGGGACGCGGCTCAACCGTCACCCTCCGTATCGGATACGGAGAGTTTCCTTCTCTGCTAGGGGGCGGCGGTTCTCACAGCGCACCGCAGCGGCGGTGCGGTCGGCATGTTCGGTCGGGCGTCGCCCGGGGCGGGGCGAGACGAGGTGCGGCATTCAGGGAACCGGTCGTCAGCCGGGCCGGGCCGGGCCCGGCTGACGACCGGCGGTGCTCCTGGTGCGGCACTAGCATGGGCTGCGACGCCGAACGAACGGAGAACCCTTCAGTGATCACCGCGATCGTGCTGATCGACTGCGCCACCGACTCGATTCCCGAGGTGGCCGAGGCGCTTGCGAACCTGCCCGGAGTGAGCGAGGTGTACTCGGTGGCCGGGCACGTGGACCTGATCGCCATGGTCCGGGTCCGCGAGTTCGACGAGATCGCGCAGATCATCGCGGGCAGCATCTCGAAGGTGCCGGGGGTGCTCAACACCGAGTCGCACATCGCCTTCCGCGCGTACTCCCGGCATGACCTGGAGGAAGCCTTCGCCATCGGGCTGGGCAACGCCGACTGACCGCGAGCCGGCCCACCCAGGCTGGGTGGGCCGGCTCGTCACGTACCGCCGGATCAGCTCTCCTGCGGCACCGGGACCTCCTCGGTGCCACCCGGAACCGGGGCCTCCTCGGTGACGGTGCCGCCCGGGGCCGGCTCGGTGGTGATACCCGGAGTCGGCGTGGTCACCCCCGGAGCCGGGGCGGTGCCACCCGGGCTGGGCGTGCCGCTCGGGCTGGTCTCCGGGACCGGGATGCCGAGTTCCTCGGCCAGCGCGACCAGGGCGTCGTAGTGCGCCTGCAGGACCGGCAGCGCGGTCTGGGCCAGCTGGACCACCTGCTGTTCGGTGCCCTGCGAGATCTCGGTCTGGGTCGCCTGGATGGCCTGGGTGTGGCCGGCCAGCCCCTGGGTCACCCAGAGCCGGTCGAACTCTTCACCACTGGCGTTGTTCAGCTGGTCGAGCGCCGTCTGCTGGTCGGTGGTGGGCTCGCCGGGCAATTCCACGTCGAGTTGTCCGGCCAGGTCCTGCACCGACTGGTCCAGCTCGGTGTGATCCGTGACGAACTGCTGCCCCAGCTCCTTGACCTGCTGGTTCTGGCCCTTCTCCTGAGCCAGCTCACCGGCGGCGATCTCGTACAGGTTGGTCTGGTGGATCGCCTGCAGGTACTGGGTGTCCTGTTCCGACGGCTGCGCCGCCGCCTGTGCCGCTGCGGCGGGTGCGACACCCACCAGCACCAGCGCGGCCAGCAGGCCGAGGCGTTTGATACCCAACATGCTTCCTCCCCGTTGAGACGTTGGACCGCACGGATACCCGGCTGACCGGGGTTATTCCTGCGATCCGGCGTCGACGGATCGCGGCGGCGACGTCCGGAAGAGGCGAAACGAGCGTGGCGCCCGCCGGAAGACCCCGGCGGGCGCCACGTCACGTTGCGGCGGATCTCAGCTGCGGGTCTCCCCGCTGGTGATCTCCTCCCGGTCCTCGCGCGACTCGACCGGGGGGTGCCCCGGTGAGACCGGCGCTTCAACCGGTCGCTCGATCGGGTAGAAGAAGCCCCGGATGGCCGGGCCGAGGGCACCGAGCCGGTTCATCTTCTTCGGCACCACCCAACCGACGTAGTCCAGCTCACCGTGCTCGCCCGCGCTGAGCGGCTGGTGCACCTCGACGAACCGGCCGTCCGGCAGACGCCGGATGATGCCGGTCTCCACGCCGTGGGCGAGGACCTCCCGGTCGTGCTGCTGCAAGCCGAGGCAGATCCGGTACGTGACGTAGTACGCCAACGGCGGAAGGAGCAGCAGACCGATCCGACCGGCCCAGGTCATCGCGTTCAGGCTGATGTGGAACTTGTCGGCGATGACGTCGTTCGCGCCGGAGAGGGTCAGGATCACGTAGAACGTGATGGCCATGACGCCCAGGCCGGTGCGGAACGGAACGTCGCGGGGACGCTGGAGCAGGTTGTGGCTGCGGTAGTCCTTCAGGTGGCGCGCTTCCATGAACGGATAGAGCAGGGAGATCCCCACCAGGATGCCGGGTAGCACCACCGTCGGCCAGAACAGCGGTGGAATCACGTACCCGTCACCGATGGGAATCGTGATCTCCCAGTCCGGCATCAACCGCGTCGAGCCGTCGAGGAACATCACGTACCAGTCAGGCTGGCTGGCAGCCGACACCACCCACGCCTCGTACGGGCCGAACAACCAGACCGGGTTGATCTGGAACAGACCGCCCATCAGCGCGATCACGCCGAAGACGACCATGAAGAAGCCGCCCTGCTTGATCGCGTAACGGGGGAACATCCGCTCGCCGACCACGTTGCCGTTCGTCCGGCCGGGCCCGGGCCACTGGGTGTGCTTCTGCTTGAACACCAGCCCCAGGTGCACGGTGATCAACGCGACCAGCAGTGCCGGGATGAGCAGCACGTGGGCGATGAAGAACCGGCTGATGATGATCGTGCCGGGGAACTCGCCGTTGAAGACCGCCGCGGTCACCCAGGACCCGATCACCGGGATGGACAGCATGATCGCCGAGGCGATCCGCAGACCGGTGCCGGAGAGGCCGTCGTCCGGCAGCGAGTAGCCGGTGAAGCCGGCGAGGAAGCCGACCCAGAACAGCAGCGAACCGATGATCCAGTTGGCCTCACGCGGCTTGCGGAACGCGCCGGTGAAGAAGATCCGCAGCATGTGCACCACGATCGCGGCCATGAACAGCAGCGCCGACCAGTGGTGCATCTGGCGCATGATCAGGCCGCCGCGGACGTCGAAGGAGATGTCCAGCGTCGAGGCGTACGCGGCCGACATCGGCGTGCCCCGCAGCGGGGCGTAACTGCCGTTGTAGATGACCTCGGTCATCGTCGGCTCGAAGAAGAAGGTCAGGAAGACACCGGTCAGCAGCAGGACGATGAACGAGAAGAGCGCGATCTCGCCGAGCAGGAAGGACCAGTGGTCCGGGAAGACCTTGTTGAGCAGTCGGCGCAGCGGAGTCGCCACCTGGAAACGGTCGTCGACCGCCCGGGCGGTGTTGCCGGGCACGGCTGCTACGTCAAACTTTCGCCGCTTCACGGCCGCTCCCAGAAGTCGGGCCCGACGGGTTCGGTGTAGTCGGACGAAGCCACGAAGTAGCCCTCGGCGTCCACCTCGATCGGCAGCTGCGGCAGCCGCCGGCTGGCCGGACCGAATACGGGCTTGGCATTGTCGGTGATGAGGAACTGCGACTGGTGGCACGGGCAGAGCAACCGGTTGGTCTGCTGCTCGTACAGGCTCGCCGGGCAGCCGGCGTGGGTGCAGATCTTCGAGTACGCGGCGTAGTTGCCCCACATGAAGCCGCCGTGACCCTCGCGCTCGTTGTTGCGTCGCGACGCCTCGGCGTCGGCGTCCCGCAGGTGGATCAGCAGGGTGGGCGAGTCGGCGTACCCGGTTGCTCACCCCGTGCTCCACGCCCGGGAAGACGGTGATCTGACCACCGGCGCTGATGTCAGCCGGCCGGATGGGCCGCCCGTCCTCGCGTACCAGCCGGATCTTCCGGCCGTCGCGGGGGGCGAACCCGGTGGTCATCATCTGGTTGTCCTTGTGCGGGTTGGAGATCAGCCCGCCGACCAGCGGCGCCGCGGCGACAGCGCCGACCGGCAGCAGACCGGCCAGCAGCGAGACGCCGAGCAGCGGCCGGCGCTTGACCCCCAACTCGTCGGCCATGTACGCCATGGTCTCGCCGGTGATCCGCTGGTCCTCCGCGGGCACGGCGCCCTCGTGCCGATCCTGGATCGACACCTCCTTGGGCAGCAGCTTCTTGCCCCAGGTGAGGATGCCGAAACCGACGGCGAGCAGAGCGATGCCGAGGGTCGTGCCGAGCAGCGGGGTGTAGAGCTTGTCTCCGCCGCGACCCGGCTCGTACTCCCAGGGCCACCAGATGTAGATCACCAGGAAGGCGGTCGCCGCCAGGCCGGTCAGCAGGAAGAACGCCGCCACGGTGCGGACCAGCCGGCGCTCGGCCTTACTACCCGAGACCACCTGCGGCTCGTAGTGGACGATCTCGATGTCGTCCCGCCGGGCACCCTCCCGGACGATGTCGAACCGACTCAGCCGGGGGTCGTTCACATCGAGCGGCTCCCCGCCCGACAGGGTCGGCTGCCCGGTCTGGCTGCTCATGGTCCCCCCGCTCACGACTTACCCGCGATCCACAGGCTGGCGAAGACCAGCGCGACGATGCCGACGAGGAAGATCGCAATCCCCTCGGTGGAGGGTCCGTACCGGCCGAGGTTGAAGAAGCCGCCCGGGTCGGCGTCGTCCCTCAGCGTCTGCTGGATGTAGGCGATGATGTCGGCCTTCTGCTCCGGCGTGATCTGGTTGTCGCCGAAGACCGGCATGTTCTGCGGGCCGCTGAGCATCGCCGCGTAGATCTGCCGGTCGGTGGCCGGCCGCAGGCTCGGCGCGTACTTGCCGGAGGAGAGGGCGCCGCCGCCACCGCTGAACGCGTGGCACTGCGAGCAGTTGATCCGGTACAGCTCGCCACCGATCGCGACGTTGCCGTCGGCGTGCAGGTTGTCGCCGGCCGGCACGACCGGGCCGCCGCCGAGTTCCTGGACGTACGCGGCCAGCTGGTCGATCTCGTCACGGGTGAACACCGCCGGCTTGCGGGCCGCCTGCGCCTCCTGCCGGGCCATCGGCATCCGGCCGGTGCTCACCTGGAACTCCACGGAGGCGGCACCGACGCCGATGAGGCTCGGCCCGCGCCCCTCGACCCCCTGCGCGTTGCGACCGTGACAGGTCACACAGCTCACGTCGAACAGCGCCTTGCCGTCGGCGGCAGCGCTGCTCAGCGGCGGATTCTCCTGCGCGGCGGCGCCAGGGGCGAGGACGGTGTAGGCGCCGCCGGCCAGCATCAGCGCGGCGACCAGCCGGACCGCAGCACCCAGCCGGCGGCGGCCCCTGCTGGGTGCCCCGGGCCGCCCGCGCAGCCGCGCGAGCAGACCGCGTCGGCGGTCGTTGTCAGAAGTCATGACCTGTGTCCTTAACCGGTTGGACCTTGTCTTGCGGGGGTGGAGCAGCGGCAAGGCGTCGGGCGCCGCGCCAAGATCACTGAAGCCAGTAGATCATGGCGTACAGCGCGATCCACACGACGTCGACGAAGTGCCAGTAGTACGACACCACGATCGCCGCGGTGGCCTGAGCCGGCGTGAACCGACCCATGGTGGTGCGGATCATGAAGATCACGAAGGCGATCAGACCGCCGGTGACGTGCAGGCCGTGGAAGCCGGTGGTCAGGTAGAACATCGACCCGTAGCCGTCACCGTTGATCTTGATGCCGTGGGAGACCAGCTCGCGGTACTCGTTGAGCTGGCCGAGCACGAAGATCAGGCCCATCACGAAGGTGATCGTGAACCAGCGCCGCAGCGCGTGGACGTCACCACGCTCGGCAGCGAACACGCCGATCTGGCAGGTCACCGAGGACAGCACCAGGATCGTCGTGAACGCCGTCGCGTACGGGATGTTGAGCACCGGAGTGTGCTCCGCCCACTGCTCCGGCGCCGCCGCGCGGATGGAGAAGTACATCGCGAACAGCGCCGCGAAGAACATGAGCTCGCTGGAGAGCCAGACGATCGTCCCGACGCTGACCATGTTGGGCCGCGTCAGAGAGTGGATCCGGCTCTTGTCAATGGCTGGGGCCGCAGTCACGCGGTCATTATGGCCGCTCACCATGGCCGCCGATCAGCGGGGGGTGAAACCCGTGCCCAGCATGGCCCGATCGGTACCGTCCGGTTCGCCTGACCTAGGCTGATTGGCGTGCTGCACGTCGATCCGATCTCCATGACCGCACCGGGCGCGTCGCTGCTCAACGCGGCTGCGACCGGCTCGGCGGCGACCGAGGTGACGGCCAACGTCGCGACGTTGGCGGCCGAGGTCACTCCACCGCCGTTCTCCGTCACCGCCGTGGTCACCGAGGCCCGGCTGGACAGCTGGCTCGCCCTCGGTCTGGTCCTCGCCGCCGGCCTCTACCTCTACGGGGTGTACCGGCTGCGGCTGCGCGGCGACCGCTGGCCCGTCGCCCGGACGGTCTTCTTCCTCGGCCCCGGACTCGGCGGCATCGCCGCGGTGACGGTCAGCGGGCTGCACGCGTACGACACCACGCTGCTGTCGGTGCACATGGTGCAGCACATGGTGCTGTCCATGGTTTCGCCGATCTTCCTGGCGTTGGGCGCGCCGGTGACACTCGCCCTGCGTACGCTGCCGATCGGTCCGCGCAAGCGGCTGCTGGCGGTGGTGCACAGTCGGATCGCCCGGGTCTACACCTTCCCGTTGGTGGCGTTCGCCATCTTCGTGGTGAACCCGTTCGCGCTGTACTTCACCGACCTGTACCGCTACACGCTGGAACACGCCTGGGCGCACGAGGTGGTGCACGCGCACTTCATCATGACCGGCTGCGTCTTCTTCTGGCCGCTGCTCGGGCTGGATCCGCTGCCGGGGCGCTGGCCGTACCCGGGGCGGGCGCTGCTGATGCTGCTGTCGGTGCCGTTCCACACCGTGCTCGGGCTGACCATCATGCAGAGCACCACCCTCTTCGGCGGCGACTGGTACCCCTCGCTCGGCCTGACCTGGGCCGACCCCTGGGACGACCAGGTGCTCGCCGGGGGCATCCTGTGGGCCGGCGGCGAGTTCGTCAGCGTGACGATGCTCGCAGTTCTGGTGGTGCAGTGGATGCGCCAGGCCGAGCGCGAGGCCCGCCGGATCGACCGCGAACTGGACCGCCAGGAAGCCCGGCAACGAGCGGCGGAATCCACCGCCTGAGATACCTCGGAGATCGGGCGGGGCGGCGTGTCACGCTCGCCACACCGACCGGTACGATCAGCCACGCAGCTACGAAGTGGGAGCCGTTGGAAGCCATGAGCGATCGTCAGTGCACCGTCCTGCTCTACAGCGACGACCCGCAGGTGCGGGACCGGATGCGGCTCGCCGTCGGCACCCGACCCGCGCCCGACCTGCGAATCGAGTTCGTCGAGGCGTCCACCTACGACGAGTGCATCCGGCTGGTCGACGACTACGAGATCGACCTGATGCTGCTCGACGGGGAGGCCAGCCCCGGTGGCGGCATCGGCATCGCGCGGCAGATCAAGGACGATCGCCACGACGCTCCCCCGACCTGTGTGGTGATCGCCCGCGCCGCCGACCGCTGGTTGGCGTCCTTCGCCGAGGTCGACGCCACTCTGGTACACCCGCTCGACCCGGTGACCACGGCCGCCACCGTGACCGACCTGCTGCGCGCTGACGCACCCGCCTGACGTTCCACACCGGCACCGCCACGGCGCCGGGCGAGCCGGCGCCGGTCCCGTCCCACCCGTAACCGTCTGCTCGGGAGGCCCACGATGGGCGAACGGACCTGGCCGCACCTGCTCACCGCGCTGCTGCGGGGCGAGGAACTCTCCGCCTCCGACACCGCCTGGGCGATGGGCGAAATCATCAGCGGGTCGGCCGAGCCGACCCAGATCGCCGGCTTCGCCGTGGCGCTGAGAGCCAAGGGCGAGACACCGGCCGAGGTGGGCGGGATGGTGGAGGCGATGCTCCGCCAGGCCGTGCCGGTCGAGCTGCCCGAGGAGGTACGCGCCGAGGCGCTCGACGTGGTGGGCACCGGTGGCGACCTCGCTCACACGGTCAACATCTCCACGATGACCGCGCTGGTGGTGGCCGGAGCCGGCGTACGCGTGGTCAAGCACGGCAACCGGGCCGCCTCGTCCTCCTGCGGCACCGCCGACCTGCTGGAGTTCCTCGGCGTACCGCTGGACCTCGGGCCCGACCAGGTGGCCCGGTGCGTGGCCGAGGCCGGCATCGGCTTCTGCTTCGCCGCTCGGTTCCACCCCGGGATGCGCCACGCCGGGCCGGTCCGCCGGGCGCTGGGGGTGCCGACCACGTTCAACTTCCTCGGCCCGTTGACCAACCCGGCCCGCCCCCGCGCGGGTGCCGTCGGCTGTTTCGACCGGACGATGGCGCCGGTGATGGCGGCCGTCTTCGCGGCACGGGGCGACTCGGTGCTGGTGATGCGCGGCGAGGACGGGCTGGACGAGTTCACCACCGCCGCACCGACCCGGTGCTGGATCGCCCAGAACGGCACCGTCAGGGAGACCGTGGTGGACGCGATCGACCTCGGCGTACCCCGGGCCACCCTCGCCGACCTGCGCGGCGGCGACGCCGCCCACAACGCCGACGTGGCCCGACGCCTGCTCGCCGGTGAGCCGGGGCCGGTGCGTGACGCCGTCCTGGTCAACGCCGCGGCGGCGCTGGCCACCCAGGGGCCGCTGGACGGCGACCTGACCGAGGCGCTCCGCGCCGGTCTGGACCGGGCCGCCGAGTCGATCGACTCCGGGGCCGCCGCCCGCGCCCTCGACAGCTGGATCAAGGTCGCCGGGGCCGTCTGAGCGACCCCACTACCACCGCGTGGTGGCTGACCGACGACGACACGACAGGGCCCGCCCCATCCGGGGCGGGCCCTGTCGTCGTGATGCTCAGTGTTCGGCGGTACGCCGGGTGCCGCTGTAGTACTCGAACAGCAGGCCGCAGGCGGCCATGATGACTGCCACCGCACCCAGGCCGAGCAGCCAGAACTGCCAGAACGCCAGGCCCAGACCGGCGAGCGCGGCGGCCAGCGCCAGCCCGAACGGCCAGTAGCTGCCCGGGCTGAAGAAGCCGATCTCGCCCGCGCCGTCGGAGATCTCGGCGTCCGGCCGGTCCTCGGGGCGCAGGTCGATCCGGCGGGAGACGAACCAGAAGAAGCCGCCGCACATCGCGCAGAGCAGGAACGACAGCAGCAGGGCCACGGTGCCGATCCACTCGATCCGACCGTCCGACTCGGCCCACGTCCAGCCGCCGTACAGGAAGGTCGCGAAGAGCAGGAACCCAGCGATGATCAGGAAGATACGCCACTCGGTCTTCATGCCGGTTGCCTCAGCTTCCCGTGCCGGCCGGAGCGGTGTCCGGGTTGAAGTTGCTCTCGGTACGCCGCGTCTCGAACGGCTTCGTGGTGATCGCGTACGGCTCCTCACCGATGGAGGTCAACGCGTCCTGCGTGGAGGCGCCGCCCTGCTTGGCCGCGAGGAAGCGGTCGAAGTTCTCCGGCGAGACGACCCGCAGCTCGAAGTTCATGAAGGCGTGGTAGCTGCCGCACAGCTCGGCGCAGCGGCCCACGTACGCTCCCTCGCTCTCCAGCGAGGAGACCTCGAAGACGTTGCGGATGCTGCCGGGCATGACGTCGCGCTTGAACAGCATCTCCGGCACCCAGAACGAGTGGATGACGTCGCGGCTGGTCTCCTCGAACCGGATGGACCGGCCGGTCGGCAGCACCAGGATCGGGATGACCTCGCTGGTGCCGAGCACCGATGCGACGGTGTCGGCCTCGACGCCCTGGCCGTCGCGGTAGTTGAACTGCCAGTTCCACTTGAAGGCGACGACCTCGACGGTGACGTCGGGGTTGTTGGTGGTCTTCACCACGTCGGTCTGCACCACCGCGGTGTAGTAGAAGAGCACCGAGACGACCAGCACCGGGGCGATGGTGTAGAGGAACTCCATCGGCAGGTTGTAACGGGTCTGCACCGGCAGCTCGTTGCCGCGCTTGCGGTAACGCACCACGCACCAGAAGATCAGGCCCCAGACGAATACGCCGACCGCGAGCGCCGCGACACACGAGGCGATCCACAGGTCGTACATCCGCCGCGACTCCGGGGTGATGCCGCCCTGCGGCCAACCGAAGCCGCCGAACGCCGCACCGACGTCACAGCCCGTGAGCAGGACCAGCAGAGCCGCCCCACCGAATCCGAGCCCGGCGAGACGCCCGGCACGACGCCCCCGCCGCCCACCGGCTCGCGAGGATGCGCTGCGCCGTACGGCCGTCGGCCGTACCTCCGAACTCCTTGCGACCACCTGGTCCTGCCTCCCTAGCGCGCCGCGGTGCCTCGTTTCGGCCGGCTCCGCCGAGCGGAGCCGCCACACCGGCGGCAAAGGCGTCACCGACGGTCGCAGATTACTCGACCATGCCAGGCTGGACCCGGTTGGGGTCGTTGTCCCCACCGACGGGGGATCTTGTGCCGACCGAGGCGATAGCGTGGACAGACGTGACGTCTTCCCCCGTCTACCTGGACGCGGCCACCGCCGCGCCGCTGCATCCGGTCGCCCGGCAGGCGCTCCTCGCCGCGCTCGACGACGGTTGGGCCGACCCCGACCGGCTCTACTCCCAGGCCAGGCGCGCCCGCCAGTTGCTCGACGCCGCCCGCGAGGCCACGGCCGAAACCCTCGGCGTACGCCCCGACGAGCTGTCCTTCACCCCGAGCGGCACCAGCGCCGCGCACACCGCCGTCCTCGGTGGCCTGCGCGGACGCCGACGGGTCGGCCGGGTCCTGGTGCACTCGACGATCGAGCACTCGGCCGTGCTGTACGCCGCCGAACAGCACGTCGCCGGGGGCGGCACGGCCGTCGAGGTGCCGGTCGACCGCCTCGGCCGGCTGGATCTGGACGCCTGGTCGGCGGCGGTCGCCGGGGATCAGGTGGCCTCGGCGGCGTTGATCGCCGCCAGTCACGAGGTGGGCACCGTCCAACCGGTCGAGGAGGCTGCGGCGGCCTGCGCCGACGCGGGCGTGCCGCTCTACGTCGACGCCGCCCAGATGGTCGGCCGGGTGCCGGTGCCCGACGGGTGGTCGGTGTTGACCGCCAGCGCCCGCAAGTGGGGCGGCCCGCCCGGCGTCGGGCTGCTCGTGGTCCGCAAGGGCACCCGCTGGGAGTCGCCGTGGCCGACCGACGAGCGCGAGTCGGGGCGTACCCCCGGCACGCTGAACCTGCCGGCGGTGGTGGCGGCGGCGGCGAGCCTGCGCGCGGTGGCGGCCGACGCGGCGGCCCAGGCGGCGCGGCTGTCACCGTTGGTGGACCGGATCCGGGCCCGGGTGGCGGCGGAGGTGCCGGACGTCGAGGTGGTCGGTGATCCCGAGCACCGGCTGCCGCACCTGGTCACCTTCTCCTGCCTGTACGTCGACGGCGAGGCGCTGCTGCACGCCCTGGACCGGCGGGGTTTCGCGGTCTCGTCGGGTTCGTCGTGCACCTCCGCCACCCTGCGCCCGTCGCACGTGTTGGAGGCGATGGGGGTGCTCTCGCACGGCAACGTCCGGGTCTCCCTGCACTCCGGCAGCACCGAGGCCGACGTGGAACGCTTCCTCGCCGAACTGCCGGAGATCGTCGCCGAGCTACGGCAGCAGGCGGGGGTGGTGGGGCTGTGACCGTCCGCGAGCCCGCCGGCGACGTGCCGGAGACCCCCGCCGGTCCGCGCGGTCAGCGGCCCGACGAGGTGCTCGACTGCCTCGGCCAGCGGTGCCCACTGCCGGTGATCGCCCTGGCCCGCCGGCTACCGGAGCTGCCGGTCGGCGCGGTGGTCCGGGTGCTGGCCGACGACCCGGCCGCCGCGGTCGACATCCCGGCCTGGTGTCGGATGCGCGGCCAGGAGTTCCTCGGCGCCCACCCGGGCCCCGCCTACCACGTCCGCCGGGCCCACTGAGCCGGGCTCGGCCCCCTGCCGACGGCGTCGGTCAGGGCAGTAGGTGGGGGCGGATGTCGTTGGCGGCCTCGTCGCCGTAGGACTCGGCGAGGCGCTTGACGAACACGTCGTGGCGCACCTGGTACTCCTGGGTGCCGACGGTCTCCAGCACCAGGGTGGCGAGCAGGGAGCCGACCTGGGCGGCCCGTTCCAGCCCGAGCCCCCAGGACAGGGCGGTGAAGAACCCGGCGCGGAAGCCGTCGCCGACGCCGGTGGGGTCGACCGCCCGGGTCTCCCGGGCGATCGGCACGTGAATCGTCTCGATCTCCCGGCCCGCGATCTCCACCCCGTGCTTGCCCAGCGTGGTGACCCGGATCTTCACCCGGTCCAGCAACTGCTCGTCGGAGAGGCCGGCCTTGCTCTGCAGCAGCGACTTCTCGTAGTCGTTGGTCATCAGGTAGTCGGCACCGTCGATCAGCGCCACCACGTCCTCGCCGGGCATCCGGGCGAGTTGCTGGGACGGGTCGGCGGCGAAGGGGTAACCGCGCTCGCGGCACTCGGCCGAGTGGCGCAGCATCGCCTCCGGGTCGTTGGCGCCGACCAGGACCAGGTCGAGCCCGCCGAGGCGCTGGGCCACCGGGTGCAGCTCGATGTTGCGGGCCTCGCTCATCGCCCCCGCGTAGAAGGAGGCGATCTGGCACATGTCGGTGTCGGTGGTGCAGACGAAGCGGGCGGTGTGGGCGATCTCGCTGACGTGCACCGAGGCGCAGTCCACCCCGTGCCGCTCCAGCCAGGAGCGGTAGTCGGCGAAGTCGGCGCCGACGGCGCCGAGCAGCACCGGCTGGAGCCCGAGCTGCCCCATGCCGAACGCGATGTTGGCCGCCACCCCGCCTCGGCGCAGTACCAGATCGTCCACCAGGAAGGAGAGCGACACCTTGTGCAGCTGGTCGGCGATGAGCTGGTCGGCGAACCGACCCGGGAAGCTCATCAGGTGGTCGGTGGCGATCGAGCCGGTCACGGCGATCTTCATGGCAACCCTCGGGATCGGCGGCAGAGCCTGATCAGCCTACCGGCCCCGAAACCACCGACCCACCCCCCACCATCGCGTTGATCAAGAGGTTTTGGTCGCCGACCAGGGCGTGGCGCGACCAAAACCTCTTGATCACCGGACGAAGCGGTGGGGGGTGGGTGGGGTGGGTGGGTTTGGGGTGGGGGGTTAGCTGAAGGAGTCGCCGCAGGCGCAGGAGTTGCCTGCGTTGGGGTTGTCGATCGTGAAGCCCTGGGCGTCGATCCGGTCGGCGAAGTCGATGGTGGCGCCGGCCAGGTAGGGGGCGCTCATCCGGTCGACGACGACCTCGACACCGTCGTAGTCGGTGACGATGTCACCGTCGAGCGAACGCTCGTCGAAGAACAGCTGGTACCGCAGGCCGGAGCAGCCGCCCGGCTGCACGGCGACCCGAAGCCGCAGGTCGTCGCGGCCCTCCTGCTCGATCAGGGCCTTGACCTTCTGCGCCGCGACGTCGGTGAGGACGACGGACGTGGGGGCCTTGGCCTCGGTCGACTCGGTCTGCGCTGGCGTGGTCACGTGGAATTCTCCCTGCGGCGCGTCGGTGTGGTCCTCCCCTGGCCAACGTCAGCCGCCGGTCAGCGATTCCCACAGTGGTCCAGTTCTTGATTGTAGGCCGCCGGTGGCCGCGCGACCCGGCGGCGTGACCAGGCACTCGACGGGGACGACTCAGCGGCTCCACTGCCGCGCCAGCCGGGTGCCCAGTTCCCGCAGCCCCTGCGCCGGCCGTTCCAGGGCGGCGGCCAGCCCGCCCCGCTCCTCGCCGCCGAAATGCTCCACCAGGCTGTACGCGTCGGTCACCCCGACCGACGCCGCCTCCCGCCGCCCGGTGCTGACCTGACCGGCGAGCACCACGCAGGGTACGCCCCGGTCACGTGCCGCACCGGCCACTCCGGCCACCACCTTGCCGCGCAGCGACTGGTGGTCGAAGCGGCCCTCCCCGGTGATCACCAGATCGACCTCGTCGAGCACGGCGTCCAGCCCGACGGCCCGGTTGACCAGCCCGATGCCGGACTCGCACCGCCCGCCGAGCGCGAGCAACGCGGCACCGACACCGCCGGCCGCGCCGCCACCCGGCAACGCCCCGAGCCCGCTGGGACAGCCGGGTAGATCCCGTTCCAGCACCTCGGCCCAGCGACCGAGCGCGGCGTCGAGCAGCAGCACGTCGGCCCGGTCGGCGCCCTTCTGCGGGCCGAAGACGTTGCTCGCGCCGTGCAGCCCGAGCAGCGGGTTGTCGACGTCGGTGGCCGCGATCAGCCGGGTGTCCCGCAGCCGGGGCAGCCCGTCGAGCGTCGCCGCCGCGCTCAGCGCCGCGCCGCCGTACGGCAGGGCGGTGCCGCTGTCGTCCAGCGCCACCACGCCGAGGGCGGCGAGCATGCCCGCGCCGCCGTCGTTGGTCGCCGAGCCACCGAGCCCGACCACCACCGTGCGCGCACCGACCTCGACCGCGGCGGCGATCAGCAGACCCAGGCCGTACGAGGTGGTGGTCAGCGGGTTCCGCTCGGTGGTGTCGAGCAGGTGCAGGCCGCAGGCCTGGGCGCTCTCCAGCCAGGCGACCTCGCCACCATCGGTGAGCAGCATCTCACCGTCGGCCGGGCGACCCAGCGGATCGGTGGTACGCACCGGCACCCGCCGGCCGGGCAGCGCCTCGGCGAGCACGTCGAGGAAGCCCGGTCCACCGTCGGCCAACGGCTTGACCAGCAGTTCGTCGCCGGGTGCCACCTCCCGCCAGCCGTCGGCCACGGCGGCGGCGACCTGCGGGGCCGGCAACGTACCGGCGAACTTGTCCGGGCAGAGCAGTACGCGCATGCCTGGCAGTGTGGCAGCCCACACCCGCACGGCCGGCAGGACGGTCGCGCTGTGGGACCATGGGAGGCGTGACGACCTGGGTTGAGCCCTCCAACACCGCGACCGCGCTGCTGCTTCTCGGCCGTGGCAGCGACCCCGCCACCGAACGTGGCGTGGAGTGTCCGGGTGACCTGCCCGCGCCGAGCGACCCCGACCTGGTGGCCCGCGCGACGGCGGCCAAGGCCGCCCTCGGCGACCGGGTCTTCGTGCTGGGTCACCACTACCAGCGCGACGAGGTGATCCAGTTCGCCGACGTGACCGGCGACTCGTTCAAGCTGGCCCGCGAGGCCGCCGCCCGACCGCAGGCCGAGTACATCGTCTTCTGCGGTGTGCACTTCATGGCCGAGAGCGCGGACATCCTCACCTCCGCCGACCAGCAGGTCGTGCTGCCCGACCTGGCCGCCGGTTGCTCGATGGCGGACATGGCCGCGCTGCCGCAGGTCGAGAACGCCTGGGACGTGCTCACCGAGCTGGGCCTGGCGGAGCGGACCGTCCCGGTCACCTACATGAACTCCTCGGCCGACATCAAGGGCTTCGTGGGGCGCAACGGCGGAGTGGTCTGCACCTCGTCGAACGCGAAGCGGGCCCTGGAGTGGGCGTACCAGCAGGGCGAGAAGGTGCTCTTCCTGCCCGACCAGCACCTCGGCCGCAACACCGCCGTGCTGGAGATGGGCTTCTCCCTGGACGACTGCGTCCTCTACGACCCGCACAAGCCGAACGGCGGGCTCACCGCCGCGCAGCTGCGCGACGCGAAGATGATCCTCTGGCGCGGGCACTGCTCGGTGCACGGCCGGTTCACGCTGGACAGCGTCAACGACGTTCGGGACCGGGTGCCGGGCGTGAACGTGCTGGTCCACCCGGAGTGCCGGCACGAGGTGGTGCGGGCCGCCGACCTGGTCGGGTCCACGGAGTACATCATCAGGACCATCGAGGCCGCCCCGGCCGGTTCCGCGTGGGCGGTGGGCACCGAGCTGAACCTGGTCCGCCGGCTCGCGCTGGCCCATCCGGACAAGCAGATCATGTTCCTGGACCGGGCCGTGTGCTACTGCTCGACGATGAACCGGATCGATCTGCCGCACCTGGTCTGGGCGCTGGAGGAGCTGGTCGCCGGGCGGGTGGTCAACCAGATCACGGTCGACGCCGACACCGCGCACCACGCCCGGGTCGCGCTGGATCAGATGCTCGCGCTGCCGGGCGCCTGACCACACCCGACGTCACCGTCTGTGACGTCGGGTGTACGCGAAAGTGCCGGATCACCGATAAATACCCTCCGAAGCGGTGTGACCGGATCCATTCTCATCACGGAGGGCTATGCTGCCGGGCGACGACACACGCGGGCGCGGGCGTTTGGGCGCGACCGCACCCCGGGTAGCGACCGGTGGTGTCCATTCATCGAAACGGCAGCACGCACGCGCTGGAGGTTGCGTTGACCGACGACGTCCTGGTCGTACACGGAGGCACGCCGCTGCAAGGGCGGATCCGGGTACGCGGCGCGAAGAACCTGGTGTCCAAGGCGATGGTCGCCGCACTGCTGGGCGACAGCCCCAGCCGACTGTTCGACGTGCCGAAGATCCGGGATGTCGAGGTGGTCCGGGGCCTGCTCGGGCTGCACGGCGTCAAGGTCACCGACGGCGACGAGGACGGCGAGCTGGTCTTCGACCCGGCGAACGTGGAGAGCGCCAGCACCGACCAGATCAACGTGCACGCCGGTTCCAGCCGGATCCCGATCCTGTTCTGCGGGCCGCTGCTGCACCGTCTCGGGCACGCCTTCATTCCGGACCTCGGCGGCTGCCACATCGGGCCCCGGCCGATCGACTTCCACCTCCAGGCGCTCCGGGAGTTCGGCGCGACCGTCGAGAAGACCCCCGAGGGTCTGCACCTGTCCGCGCCGAACGGGCTGCACGGCACGAAGTTCGCGCTGCCCTACCCCAGCGTCGGCGCGACCGAGCAGGTGCTGCTGGCCGCGGTGATGGCCGAGGGCGTCACCGAGCTGCGCAACGCGGCCGTGGAGCCGGAGATCATCGACCTGATCTGTGTCCTGCAGAAGATGGGCGCGATCATCAAGGTGCACACCGACCGGGTGATCGAGATCCAGGGCGTACCGAAGCTGCACGGTTACACCCACCGGCCCATCCCGGACCGGATCGAGGCGGCGAGTTGGGCCGCGGCGGCACTGGCCACGCGGGGCCACGTCGAGGTGCTCGGCGCGGAGCAGGCCGACATGATGACCTTCCTGAACGTCTTCCGCTCGGTCGGCGGCGAGTACGAGGTGACCGACACCCGGCCGCCGCGCCGCGGACACCCGGGGCAGGAGGGCGGCATCCGCTTCTGGCACCCGGGCGGTGAACTCCAGGCCACCGCGCTGGAGACCGACGTGCACCCGGGCTTCATGACCGACTGGCAGCAGCCGCTGGTGGTGGCCCTGACCCAGGCTCGCGGCCTGTCCATCGTCCACGAGACGGTCTACGAGCAGCGGCTCGGCTACACCGAGGCGCTGAACTCGATGGGCGCGAACATCCAGGTCTACCGGGACTGCCTGGGCGGCACCCCGTGCCGATTCGGCCGGCGCAACTTCAAGCACTCCGCGGTGATCGCCGGGCCGAGCAAGCTACACGCCGCCGACCTGGTCATTCCCGACCTGCGGGCGGGCTTCAGCCACCTGATCGCCGCGTTGGCGGCCGAGGGCACCTCCCGGGTCTACGGCGTGGATCTGATCAACCGTGGCTACGAGGACTTCGAGGCCAAGCTCGCCGACCTGGGCGCGCACGTCGAACGACCCTGATCGACCCGCGACGCTGGGCGCCGCGCGTTCGCCGCACCGCGATGTGCATCGGGCGCGCGGCGTTGGCTACCCTTGCCGCGTGCCGTCGCTGTTTCGCCGCAAGTCCGCCGACCTCGCCGAACCCGCCACCGAGCCGCTGACCCCGGCTGAGGAGGAGGCGGCCGAGGCGGCCCGGTCCCGTGCCTACACCCCGGCCAAGGGACGGGAGACGCCGAAGCGCCCCTCCCACGGTCGTCGCCCCGCCGTGGCCAGGAAGCCGCTGAGCAAGGAAGAGGCGAAGGCGCAGCGCCGACAACGCCGTGCCGAGGCCGCCGCGGAGTTCCGCCGTGAGGGCGGGCCCCGCGACCGGGGCCCGGAGCGGCTGTTGGCCCGCAACGTGGTCGACTCCCGGCGTACCGTCGGCACCTGGTTCTTCGGCGGCGCCCTGGTGGTGCTGATCGGTTCGAACCAGGCGATGCCGCCGGTGATCCGGTTGGCCTCCAACCTGCTCTGGGGTGCACTGGCCCTGGGCGTGGTGGTCGACTCGGTGCTCATCTCACGCCGGATCAAGAAGCTGGTCCGCGAGCGCTTCCCGAAGTCCACCCAGCGGATGGGGTCGCTGTACGTCTACGCGATCATGCGGTCGATCACGTTCCGCAAGCTGCGTACGCCGGAGCCCCGGGTCGCCCTCGGCGACCCGGTCTGACCGCCCGCCGGGCACGCGCCATGCGGCGTGCCTGCCCGGATCGGCACCTCGTACGCGCCGGTCTCGGCTGCGCCGACAGGTGAACGGACAGGCCCCCGGCGACGGCGACGAGCGGTTGACGGTGAGTACGGCAGCGCCGGAAGTCCGATACCGGCATAGGGATAAATGTCCGGATCAATAGGATAACGTTTGGGTTGACGAGGGTGCCGTAGTGGCGGTGACCGAGCCCGCGCCGCTACCCTCCATGCGCAGCCATTCGGTGCCCGGACGAGCGAATTCGCCGGTCTCCGGGGTGCCCAGCGCGACCATTTCCGACGAGGTGACATCGCCGTGAGCGAGCGGACGCGAGCCGACCACCGGGGCGCGACCGTGAGCGAGCGGGCGTCGGTCCCGGGTCTCGGCACGGGTCGGACCGGTCGTGGCCCGTTCGCCGGGCATGTTCACCCTCCCCGTGTCGCGGTCCGCCCCGCCTCCCGGCGACGTCCCGGCCGCAGCGACAGGTCCGGCGGATGAGTCGCGGCTACGCCGACCGGTGGCACGATCCCACCGAGCCATCCTGGGTCGCCGAGCCGACGAGCGAGTGGCAGCCGCAATTCCCGGGCCAGCGTTATCCGGGTGACAACGGGGCCGAGCACCAGCCACGGGGTCGCGCGAGCGCCGTCGGCCGGGCCGAGGTGCCGCCACTCGCGCCGACCCGGCCCGACGGCACGTACACCGGACGATCCTGGAACGAGGAACCGGACGGCCTTCCGGGCCGACACGAGGCATTCGAGAATCGGCCCGTCAGCGGCCCGAACGGCGCCCGGCCGTACGACCGGTCGATGCCGCCCGGCTCGCGGCCGGAGCAGGGGCGACGCTCGTCGTACGGTGAACCCGCACGGGGCCGCGACGCGGTCGTCTGGTCGGACTTCGGGCCACCGGCCGCCGCCGGACCGGGTGCGCCGCCACGCCGCGACCAGCGCGAGGCGTACGTCGAGCGCCCGCGCGACGGCGACCGTTACCCCGAACGCCGCGACCCGCACCGCCCCCGTGACCAGCGCGAACCCGACCGGTACGCGCGCCGCGACCCGGAGCGGTACGCCCGGCGGGAACCCGAACGGCGTGACCCGGACCGCCGTTATCCGCCAGCCGAGCCCGGACGCCGGGGTCAGCGCGAACCCGACCCGTACGCGGACCGGCCCCGTCACGTCGAGTCGGGTGGGCGCGACGAGTACCGGCGCGGAGCACCGGTGTCTCCGGCCCCTCGCCGGGAACCCGGCTGGGCGGCGGAGGCCGACGAGGAGATTCGTCGTCCCGCCGCCACCCGACGCCCGGTCGACGGTGTCGACCGCCGCCCGCCCGGAGAGGCCGCCGCGCGCCCGCGCTACCAGTGGAGTCACCACCCCGGGCAGCCGCCCCGCACCGACGGTCCCGTGGTCGACGGCTACCGCAATGACTTCGTCGGCGGCGGAGACCCGGACGCCGCGCCGTACCCGGACGGTTTCATCGACGACGAGCCGGTCCGCCCGCCCGACGAGTGGGCTCGCCCGGACCGGGCGCCCCGGCGGGGCCGTCCGGAACCGCCACCGGACCAGCAGGGTTACGACGCACCGTCGCGCGGCGACCTGCCGTGGCCCGCGCCCGGACCGCTACGGCCGAGCAGTGGACGCGACCACCGCGAGTACCAGCGACCGGCTCCTCGGGAGCCGGAGTTCGACCGGCGTCCGGGCGGGATGCCGGACGGTCCCGGCCCGCAGCGTTTCGACGACCGGCCAGCCGCCGCGCTGCCCGACCGCGACCGGCCCGTTTCCGCAGCACCCGACCAGGATCCGCGTCGCCGTCACCTGTCGGTGGTACCGGATCGTCCCGTGTCTCCCGCTCCGGAGTCGGACCGGCCGGTCTCCCCCGCCGCCGGACGGGCCCGACCCGTCTCCCCCGCCCCGCAGCACCAACCCGAGGTCGGCCACCCGCCACGGCTTCGTCCCTCGGCCACCGCCGGGGACCGGAGCGACCCCCGCCAACTGGTTCAGGACCGTGGCCCGACCGGTCCCGACCGGCCGCGTACCGACCGTCCCGGCCAGGACCGACCCTCCGTCGCCGCCGGGGCCGATCCGGCACCGACCGGGGACACGGTCCGCCCTGCGCCGCTGCACCAGCACGAGGTACGGCCCGCACCGCTGCACGAACACCAGGTCCGTCCGGCTCCCCTGCACGACCAGCCGGTCGTCGCCTCGCCGCCTCCCACACCGGTGCCCTCGGTGGCCGCCGCACCCCCCGTCACCCCGCCACCGGCCCGACCGGTCTCCGCGCCACCGGACCAGCCACCGCCCACCCGACCGGTCTCCGCGCCACCGGACCAGCCACCGCCCACCCGACCGGTCTCCGCACCGCCGGACCAGCCACCGTTCGCCCGCCAGCCCACCCGGCCGGTCTCCGCACCGCCGGACCAGCCGTCGGTGGCCGCCGCGTCGGGGCGGATGCCCGAGCCGCCCGTGGCCGACCGGACACCGCTCGGCCCGCCGCCGGTGGCACGGCCCGACCAGGATGCTCCGGCGGCACCGGCCGCCCGTCAGCCCACCCGGTACGTCCCGCCGCCACCCGCACCGTCCCCGCCGCCCGCGCCCGCCCGGCCGGCGTCCGACGGTGCGCTGGGTTGGTTCGGTCCGGTCACCAAGCCACCGGCCCCGGAACAGGACGCGCCCGCCTCCATGCCACCACCGGAGCGGCCCGGACCAGCCGGGCCGGAGCGGACCGTCGCCCCGCCGCCGGAGCCCACGCCGCAGGCGACGGCCGATGTGCCCGCTCCCCCGGTCTCGGCGTCTCCGGTGTCGGCACCGCCCGCACCGCTGCCGCCCGAACGGCCGGTCGGGACACCACCGGCACCGCCGACCTCGGCGGCTCCCGTCTCCGCGCCGCCCGACCCGACGCCGGTCTCCGCACCGCCGTCGCCCGTCTCCGGGCCCCCCACGGCACCCGTGTCCGGCCCGCCGTTGGCACCCGTGTCCGGCCCACCCACGGCACCCGTGTCCGGCCCACCGGTCTCCGGCCCACCCACGGCACCCGTGTCCGGCCCTCCCGTGGCACCCGTGTCCGGGCCACCGTTGGCACCCGTCTCCGGCCTGCCCCTGTCGACGCCGGTCTCCGGGCCGCCGATGCCCGTACCGCCCGGTGAGCCCGACCTCGACGCGCCGGTCTCCACGCCGCCCGACCACACCACGCCGCCGGACGACACCACGTCGCCGGACGGCCCGGCTCGCAACACCGAGCCCGACGGCGGCACCAAGCGTCCGGACACCGGACCCGGTGACGTCGACGCGCCGCCCGGCTCAGCCGACACCGCCGCACCGGCCGACCCGGCGGACGACGAGAAGCCGGCGAGCGACGACCCGGACGACAGCGAGCCGGTGGCCGAATCACCGGCCGATCCCGAACAGGTGTTGGCGAACTTCCGCTGGCGTCTCGACCCGGTGACCCTGCGGGAGGTGGTGGACGACCCGGAGGAGTTGCGGGAGGTCCGGGAACGGCTCACCGAGAAGCTCGCCACGGCCCTGGACAACAGGTCCCGGGCCCGGCTGCTGAGCCTGCGCGCGGTGGCCTCACGGGTCCTCGGCGACCTGGACGACGCACTGGACGACGGTCGGATGGCGCTGACCTACGCCGAGGCGACGGGCGAACTGCGCCGCGCCGCGCTCGCCCAGGCCCGGTTGGCCCACGTGTTGCGCTGGCGCGGCGAGTTCACCGAGGCGGACCGGCGGTTCGCGGAGGCCAACTCCATCGAGCTACCCGACCGGCTCCGCGCCGCGCTGCACGAGCACTCCGCCCGCTGCTGCTACGACCAGGGCCGGCTGATGGAGGCCTGCCATCACTTCGAGCGGGCCCTCGACCTGCGCGGTGAGCAGGACACCGAGCTGCTGGCCCGGGTCCGGACCGGCCTCGACGCGGTCGCCGCCCGCGCCAAGGAGAGCGGCTTCGGGCCGTACCCGCGCGGGTGGGAGGAGGTGCTGGAGCGGGACCGGCCTCCGGTGCCGGCCCGCGACGGCGGCCAGGGCCTGTGGGGTTACGCGGACGCCGAGGGTGACATGGTGGTGCCCGCCCGGTACGCCGAGGCACAGCCGTTCCGGGAGGGCCTGGCCTGGGTACGCGAACCGCAGACCGACCGGTGGTCGTTGATCGACCTGGCCGGTGCGACGGTGGTCGAGCCGACCTACCTGGCGGCTCGCCCGTTCTCCGACGGGCTGGCCTGGGTGGTGCGGGACGAGAGCGGCTGGCACGCCGTCGACACCAGCGGCGAGGTGGCGGTACCGCCGGGTTTCGCCGACGTGCGGCCCTTCCACAAGGGCGTGGCGGTGGTACGCCGGGAGGGCTGGGGTGCCGTCGACCGCACCGGCCGCATCGTGGTACCCACCCGCTACCACGGTTTCCACACCACCCTGGCCGACGGCCACTACGTCGACGGCTTCACCGAGGAAGGGCTGGCCGTGGTGGACCTGGCCGGTCGCAAGGGTGTGGTGGACCGCAACGGGCAGGTGATCGTCGCGCCCGCGCACCCGGCGTTGCTGATCCACCCGGTCGCCTTTTTGGCCACCAACAGCGCCGGGAACTGGGGTGCCCTGGACCGACGCGGCGAGCCGTTGATCGACCCGATGTTCCACCACCCGAGCGCGGTGGTCGCCGAGATCGACGGATTGCTCGCCGACGCCAACCCGGTGCTCTGAGACCAGCGGTTCCACCGAGGTCCGGGCTAGGGTCGAGGCATGGAATTCCGACACCTGGGCCGCTCCGGCCTCATGGTCAGTGAGATCTCGTACGGCAACTGGATCACCCACGGTTCGCAGGTCGAGGAGGAAGCGGCGTTCGCCTGTGTGCGGGCCGCCCTCGACGCCGGCATCACCACCTTCGACACCGCCGACGTGTACGCCGGCACCCGTGCCGAGGACGTCCTCGGGCGGGCGCTCCAGCAGGAGCGGCGCGAGGGTCTGGAGATCTTCACCAAGGTGTACTGGCCGACCGGGCCGGGCCGCAACGACCGGGGCCTGTCCCGCAAGCACATCATGGAGTCGATCAACGGATCACTGCGCCGGCTGCGTACCGACTATGTGGACCTCTACCAGGCCCACCGGTACGACTACAGCACCCCGCTGGAGGAGACGATGGAGGCGTTCGCCGACGTCGTGCACTCCGGCAAGGCGCACTACATCGGCGTGTCCGAGTGGAAGGCGTCGCAGATCCGCGAGGCCCACGCTCTCGCCCGGGAGCTGCGCATCCCGCTGGTCTCCAGCCAGCCGCAGTACTCCATGCTGTGGCGGGTCATCGAGAGCGAGGTCATCCCGACCAGCGAGGAGCTGGGCATCGGTCAGATCGTCTGGTCGCCGATGGCGCAGGGGGTGCTCTCCGGCAAGTACCTGCCCGGCCAGCCGCCGCCGTCCGGTTCCCGGGCCACCGACGAGAAGTCCGGCGCTGGTTTCATCGCCAAGTGGCTCACCGACGACGTGCTGACCCGGGTGCAGCAGCTCAAGCCGCTGGCCGACCAGGCCGGGCTGACCATGGCCCAGCTGGCCATCGCCTGGGTGCTGCAGAACCCCAACGTGTCGTCGGCCATCGTCGGGGCGTCGCGCCCCGAGCAGGTGCACGACAACGTCAAGGCGGCCGGGGTGAAGCTCGACGCCGGTCTGCTCAAGGCGATCGACGAGATCGTCGAGCCGGTGACCGA
This sequence comes from Micromonospora sp. DT48, assembly GCF_049844495.1. Classification (NCBI taxonomy): domain Bacteria; kingdom Bacillati; phylum Actinomycetota; class Actinomycetes; order Micromonosporales; family Micromonosporaceae; genus Micromonospora; species Micromonospora sp. DT48. The sequence goes on along the minus strand of NZ_JBNCLE010000008.1, from coordinate 21,291 downwards.
GCGGGATCCCGCGCGTACCGAGTCGCCGGCCGAGCGGCCCTGATCCGGCCCCGCCCGGCCGGTGGGCCATCCCGCCGGCCGGGCGGCGCGGTCAACTCCGCCAGAACCGGATCAGCTCCAGACCGGTCGCGTACAACCACGGTGGCAGGCCGAGCAGGTCGCCGATGGCGAAGACGGCGGTGAAGAACCAGCCGCCGATCGTCGGGTTCCACAGCAACGCGAAGAGCAGGATGAACCCGTACGGCGCGAACAGGTCGTACATCCGCCGGTACGGCGGCGTCAGCCACGGCTGGAGCATGTTCCCGCCGTCCAGCCCCGGCACCGGCAGCAGGTTGAGCAGGCTGGCGGTGATCTGGAGGAAGGCCAGCAGGGCCACCGCCGCCCAGAACTGCACCGGCCCGCCGCCGTCCACGCCGAGGCGCAGCACCACCACCAACACCAGGGCGAACAGCACGTTGGTGGCCGGCCCGGCGAGGCTGACCAGGGTGTGCCGCAGCCGCCCGGGAATGACGTGCCGGTCCACCCAGACCGCGCCGCCGGGCAGGCCGATGCCGCCGAGCAGGACCACCACCACCGGCAGCGCGATGGACAGCAGCGGGTGGCTGTACTTCAACGGGTTCAGCGTGAGGTAACCCCGGTGGGCCACCCCCCGGTCACCGCTGCGGTACGCCACCACGGCGTGGGCGTACTCGTGCAGGCACAGCGAGACCAGCCAGCCGGAGACCACGAAGCAGAACACGGTGAGCCGGACGTTGCCGATCCCGTGCCAGGTCAACACGGCGCTGGTCACCAAGAGGGCGACCAGCGCCAGGAAGACCGGGCTGGGCCGGAAGGCCGCCCGGGGCACCCCGAGCACCAGCGGCTCGGAGTCCCTGGGCGTCATCACTCCGCCGGAGGCAGCAGGCTCATCCGGTACTCCACCCGATCGTCTTCGAGGAGCGTGACCGAGGTGACGCCGGACGCCGCGAGTTCCCGCCAGGTCTGACCGATCCAGGATTCGGCATCGGCCTGGCTACCGAACGACTCGGCCGGCCCCTCGACCGACTCGCCGTTCGCGCCCTCGTACCGCCAGCTCCACGCCATGTGCGCGTCTCCCCTCGCCGCTGATGTCCCGTGGGACGGACCTCCGTCAGCGTAGTCGCACCGCCGCCCGGCGACCGGGCCACGGCCGTCGATACCGGCCGGGTGGGGGTTGCGCGCGGCACGGCGACTGACACCGCCGTCGCCGGGTATGTGTCGTCGAAGCCCAACGCACCGGAGGCGACAAATGACGACACCGATCCCGCAGATGGACACGGCGGAACTGCGCGACATCGCGGTACGGGGCGGCATCGAAGGAGCCCGGGAGATGGACCGGGAGGAACTGATCACGGCCCTCCAGGCCCGCCCCGGTGAGGGCGCCTGGCAGGAGGATCCGAAGCAGGCGGACGTCAACCCCAACGACTTCCGATACCAGGCCCCGGAACAGCACTGAACCGTACCGTGGGTCGGCGCGCGGTGCGGCGCACCTGCGGTGCCCCGGCCCGCTGGCTGGACGTAAGGTACCCAGCATGTCCCTAGACGGGTGGAACATGCTTCTGGTCCTCGGTGGAATCCGGTCCGGTAAGTCGGAGTTCGCCGAGTCCCTGGTCGCCGACGCGCCCACGGTCCGCTACCTGGCCACCGCCGCCGACGCGGGCGACGACCCGCAGTGGGCCGAGCGGATCGCCGCGCATCGCGCCCGTCGGCCCGCGAATTGGAGCACCGAGGAGGTCACGGACGATCCGCGCCGCCTCGCCGACGTGATCGCCACCGCTCGGCCGGAGGAGACGCTGCTCGTCGACGACCTCGGCGGCTGGGTGACCGTGCTGCTCGACCCGACGCACCAGCCGGCCGACGACACCGTCACCGTCGCCGAACTGGCCGCCGCCGTGCGGTCCTGCCCCGCGCGACTGGTGCTGGTCAGCCCCGAGGTCGGGCTCTCCCTGGTGCCCACCACCCCGCTGGGCCGGGCGTTCACCGACGCCCTCGGCGCGGTCAACCGCGCCGTCGCGGACGCCTGCGACACGGTGGTCCTGGTGGTAGCCGGTCAGCCGTGCCGGTTGAAGCCCCCCGTCGGCCTTCCCGCGTCGCCCGCCGAGGTCGTTGCGGCGTCCGACGACCGGCCGGCCGTCGACGGCGGTACCGGTGCCACGGTGCCCACCCAGGCGGGCCCGACCGGTGGAGTGTCGACCGCCCCCGGCGAAGCCCTCACGACGGCCACGACGAGCCCGGCCATCCAACCCGGCATGACGCTGCCCATGCCCGACGAGTCCACCGGCCCGCAGGCCGTCGACCGGTTGGCGAGCCTGGACGTGCCGGGCGCCGGGTTCGGCGCGCTGAAGCAGGTGGTTTCCTTCGCCGCCGCCACCCAGGGCACCCCCACCCCGACGCCGTGGCGCTCGGTGCGGGTGCTGCTGGTGCACGGCGACCACGCCGGTGGGGTCGCCGCCGGCACGGTGGTCGGTGAGTCGGCCCGGCGGGCCGAGCAGGCCCGCGCCGGTCAGGGCGTCCTCGCCCGGCTGGCCGCCGAGAGCGGAGCGAGTCTCCAGGTGGTGGAGGCCCCCGCCGCCGCCCCCATCGAACACGGTCCGGCGCTCGACACCGAGCAGGTGGAGATGGCGCTGCGCCACGGCCAGCGGCTCGCCGAGGAGGCGGCCGATGCGGGCGTACAGCTGCTGGTGCTGGCGGCGTGCGGTGTCGGCACCGAGGCCACCGCCGCGGCAGTGCTGGCCGCTACCGCCGGTGCCGAACCGCCCGCGGTGCTCCCCCGGGTGGTCACCGCGGCAGGCCAGGTCGACGACGTGGCCTGGATGGCCCGCTGCGCCGCGGTCCGCGACGCCCTGCACCGCACCCGTCGCTTCTCCCGGGACGCCGTCGAGGTGCTCGCCGAACTGGGCGGCGGAGACGTCGCCGTGGCCACCGGCATCCTGCTGGGCGCGGCCGGTCGCCGGCTGCCGGTGCTGCTCGACGGCCCGGTCGGGGTGGCCGCCGGGCTGGTCAGCCGGGACCTGGCCGGGCAGGCCCGACACTGGTGTCTGCTGGCCGACGACGGCGGCAACCCGGGCGTCCGACTCGCCGCCGACGTGCTCGGCCTGGAGCCGTTGACCCAGCTGAGACTCGACCTCGGCGAGGGGGCGAACGCCCTCACCGTCCTGCCGCTGCTGCGCTCGGCGCTGGCGTTGGCCGCCGGGCTGCCGACCCGCCCGGAAGGCGACGACCGCGACGACGACGGCAGCGAACCGGAGCCTGCCGAGGAGGCGGAGCCCGACTTCCGCGAGCCGGAACCCGAGGGCCCCGGCCCGACCAGCACCGAACCGGCGGAGACCTCCGCCGCACGTGCCGGCTGAGCACCGGCTCGGCGACGCGGCGCGGCTGGCCCTGACCACCCTCACCATCCTGCCGCTGCGCGTCGGCCGGGTCGACCGGGCCACCGCCGGTACGGCGATGACGCTCGCCCCGGTGGTCGGTGCGCTGCTCGGGGTGCCGCTGGCGGGCGTACTGCTGCTGGTGGCCGCCGGCACCGCGCCGCTGGTCGCCGCCGGGGTGACCGTCGCGGTGGCCGCCCTGCTCACCCGAGGACTGCACCTGGACGGGCTGGCGGACACCGTCGACGCGCTGGGTTCCTACCGGCGTGGACCGGCGGCGCTGGAGATCATGAAGAAGCCGGACGTCGGGCCGTTCGGGGTGGCCGCCCTGGTGCTCGTCCTGCTGGTGCAGGCGGCGGCGCTGGCGGAGCTGGTCGGCCGCCCCCGACCGGCGGTGTTCGCGGCCGTGCTGACCGCCACCGCGGCGGGACGGCTCGGGGTGACGCTGGCCTGCCGACGCGGTGTGCCGGCGGCACGGCCGGAGGGGCTCGGTGCGCTGGTCGCCGGCAGCGTCGGGCCGGTCGCGCTGACCACCGGCACCGTCGCCGTCGCGCTCCTGGCGGTCGCGGCGGTGCCGGACCGGGCATGGCAGGGCCCGCTGGTCGTCCTGGCGGCGCTCGCCGTCGCGGCCGGGCTGCTGCGGCACGTGGTACGCCGGTTCGGCGGGATCACCGGGGACGTGCTCGGCGCCTGCGTCGAGCTGGTCACCACGCTGGTCTACCTGGGACTGGTGCTGTCCGGCTGAGCCGGGCCGACGGCGGCGGGTAGCGTACCTGCGACGACAGCACCGGCGCGGCCACCCGGGGGACGACATGCTCATCACCGACGACTTCCTGCCCGTTCCGGTCCCGGAGTCGCTCAGCGCGACCTATCTGGTGCCGACGGCGGGGCTGCCGTCGGTGACGGCCCGCACGGCCGTGCAGGCGCTGGCCGGTCGGCTCGCCGAACCGGTGTACGGGTTGGCTCGGCAGATGCTGGACAGTCCGCTGATGAGCGTCGACGTCCGGACCGTCGCCGAGTTTCCCGAGCTGCCCCCGGATCTGCTCACCGCGTTCGGGGCCAGCGAGGCGCAGCTGGACCGGCTGGCCGCGGCGACCCACCTGGTGGTGGTGCAGGCCGAGTACCGCCCGGGTTGGCCGCCCGCCCACGAGTGGGCGGCCCGTGCGGTGGCCGCGGCGGTCGCCGAGGCGGTCGACGGCGACGTGGTGGACGTCTTCGGCCTCCAGTTCCTGGACCCGGCCACGGCGCTGCGTTCGCTGCCCGACGCCGAAGGCCGGGTCCGGCTGGTCGACTGGGTGCTGGTGCCCTACTCGTCGGACTCCGAAGGGCTCTGGTTCACCACCAAGGGCCTGCGCCGGTTCGGTCTGCTGGAGTTGCAGACCCAGGGGGTGCCCGACCATCTCACCCGGGCCTGGGGCGCGGTGATGACCGGCGCGGCCCGGCGGCTGCTGCGGGACTGGACCGACGGGCTGGCCGGCGAGGAGGTCCCGGCGTTCGTGCAGCTACCGGTGCTGGCCACGGTGACCGGGCACGACATCGCGGTGGCGTACGGCAACCCGGAGCAGCACGGGGCGACCGCGCCGGTGCTGCTGCGCCTGGAGCTGGACCCGGCCACCGACCCAGAGGCCGACTCCTTCCTGAGCCTGCGTCCGCCGGCCGGGCATCCCGGCCCGGCCGGGCGGTATTTCGCCAACGCCTGCGCGACGCTCTTCTCCGGCATCCAGCCCGACGTGCGCTACGCCCGCTCCGGTGACGCGATGAGCCGGGCGATCGCCACCGCCCGCGCCGGGCTCGACGACATCCGGGCCCGGTTCCGCGACGAACAGCTGCCGCCGGAGACGCAACTGGTGGTCAAGTACGGGCTGCCGGGCGACGACGGGCCGGAGTACGTCTGGGCCGGGGTGACGACCTGGGACTCCCCGGACCGGATCGTCGGTGTCAGCGCGAGCGACGCCAACACCGACCCCACGGTGCGGATCGGCTCGCCCGTCGTGGTGGCGGTGGCCGACGTCGTGGACTGGGCCGTCCTCGGCACCGGTGGCGTCATCGAGGGTGGCTGGACCCAGGCCGTTCTCGACGCCGGTCAACCCCCGACCCCCTGACGTCACCGATCGCGGCGTCGTCCGCTCTGGATCTCCTGGTCGACGCCGGTCACGACCCGACGGAGGGCTGGTGGAAGGGGGGACGGGTCAGCTGCACGGGGGTGCGTCGATTGCGGATGTCGACGTGCAGTTCCGCCCCGTCGGGCAGCGCGGGAGCGGTGTCGATCAACGCTAGGGCGATGCCGTGCTTCAGGGTCGGGCTGAAGGTGCCGCTGGTGACCGTGCCGACCCGGGTGTCACCGTGGAACACCGCCATGCCGGGGCGGGGAATGGCCCGACCGGCGGCGACCAGGCCGCGCAGCGTACGCGTCGGACCGGCGGCCTTCTCCGCGAGCAACGCGTCCCGGCCCCAGAAGGCCGGCTTGTCCCAGCCGACCGCCCAACCCGAACGGCCCTGCAACGGCGTGATCTCCAGCGACAGGTCCTGCCCGTGCAGCGGGTAGCCCATCTCGGTGCGCAGCGTGTCCCGGGCGGCCAGGCCGCAGGGCTGCGGGGTCGGCTCGGCGGCGAACAACGCGTCCCAGACGGCGACCGCGTCGTCGACCGGCACCACGAGTTCGTAGCCCAGCTCGCCGGTGTAGCCGGTACGGCACACGGTCAGCTCGACCGCGCCGAGTCGCGCCGAGGTGAAGCTCATGTACCCGTGCGCGGTGGGCAGGCCGAGCCCGTCCAGCAGCTCCGCCGAGCGGGGCCCCTGCACCGCCAGTACGGCGTACGCCTCGTGTTCGTCGGCGACCGTGACCTGCGGCGGCGCGGCGGCGCGCAGCCGGCGCACCACCTCGGCGCTGTTCGCCGCGTTCGGCACGAGGAAGACGTGGTCGTCGGCGTGCAGGTAGGCGATGATGTCGTCCACCACGCCCCCGGTCGCCTCGTCGCAGCAGAGGGTGTACTGCGCCCGCCCCGGCTCGATGCGGCCCAGGTCGTTGCTGAGGCAGGCGTTGACGAACTCCGCCGCCCCCGGCCCGGTCACCCGCACCTTGCCCAGGTGTGACACGTCGAACACGCCCACCCCGGTACGCACCGCGGTGTGCTCCCGCAGCACTCCGCCACCGGCGTACTCCAGGGGCATCTCCCAGCCACCGAACGGAGCGAATTTCGGGCCGAGCGCGGTGTGCCGGTCGCTCAGCGGGGAACGACGCAGCCGGGTCGCGGCTGCGTCGGTGGTCACCTCGGTCATGGGTGGCAACTTACCCGCAGGCACCGGGCTGGTTAGCATCGGCGGGACCGCCGGATGACCTGGCGGCAGCAATGACGTCCGGCGGGTAAATCATCCGCTGGGGAACTCCACCGCCGGTACGCCACCACGCGACCGGCCCGGCCCGCCCGGGAGCAGCCTCCGTGACATCGCCCAGCACCACCCTGAGCCTGGTCGACACCGACCCCGCCGAGCTCGCCGTCGACGCGATCGTGATCGGCGTGCACAGTACGACCGGCGAGCAGGACGCCACCAGCGGCCTCGCCGGCACCCTGTTGCTCGCCAGCGGCGCCGAGAGTATCGCCGCCGCCTTCGACGGCAAGCTGACCGAGACGCTGGCGCTGCTCGGCGCGACCGGCGGCCCCGGTGAGGTGATCAAGTTGGCGACGCTCGGCACGGTCGCCGCGCCGGTGCTCGCCGCCGTCGGCCTCGGCCCGGAGCCCAGTGGTGCGGCACCCGCTCCGGAGACGCTGCGCCGTGCGGCGGGAGCCGCGGTGCGCGCCCTGGCCGGCGCGTCCCGGGTGGCGATGACGCTGCCGCTGCCCGACGACGCCGACGCCGCCGACGCGCTGCGCGCGGTCGCCGAGGGCGCGCTGCTGGGCGGTTACCGCTTCGCCGGGTACAAGACCCGGCCGCAGCCGGCCCGCCGGGAGCCGGTCGCCGAGGTGCTGGTGGCCGTGCCGGACGCGGCGGACGCGGCCACGCAGGCGGAGGTGACCCGGGCCCAGACGGTGGCCGGTGCGGTCCGGCTCACCCGCGACTGGGTCAACACCGCGCCGAACGAGCTGCGTCCGCCGGCCTTCGCCGACGCGGTGGCCGAGGCCGGTCGGGCGGCGGGCCTCGACGTCGAGGTGCTCGACGAGGTCGCCCTGCGCGAGGGCGGCTACGGCGGCATCACCGCAGTCGGTCAGGGTTCCGAGGCCCCGCCGCGCCTGGTGAAGCTGACCTACACCCCGCAGGGTGGCGGCACCGGCAAGCGGGTCGCCCTGGTCGGCAAGGGCATCACCTTCGACACCGGCGGCATCTCGATCAAGCCGCCGCAGGGCATGTGGGAGATGAAGTCCGACATGGCGGGCGCGGCGGCGGTGGCGGCCACCATGTTGGCGGTGGCCGAGTTGAAGCCGTCGGTGCCGGTGACCGCGTACGTGCCGATGGCCGAGAACATGCCGTCGGGGACCTCGTACCGGCCGGGCGACGTGATCACGATGTTCAACGGCAAGAAGGTGGAGGTGCTCAACACCGACGCCGAGGGCCGGATGATCCTCGGTGACGCGATGGCCCGAGCCTGCGCGGACGGTTGCGACTACCTGTTCGAGACCTCCACCCTCACCGGCGGTCAGGTCGTCTCGCTGGGCAAGCGGATCTCCGGCGTGATGGGCTCGACGGAGCTGTGCGAGCGGGTCCGCGATGCCGGTGACGCCGTCGGTGAGCCGGTCTGGCCGATGCCGCTGCCGGACGACGTGCGCAAGGGCATGGACTCCGACGTCGCCGACATCTCGCAGGTCAACGCGGGCATGGACCGCGCCGGGCACATGCTCCAGGGCGGGGTCTTCCTGCGCGAGTTCGTCACCGACGACGTCGCCTGGGCCCACATCGACATCGCCGGCCCTTCCTACCACTCGGGCGAGCCGACGGGCTACTGGACCAAGGGCGGCACCGGCGTGCCGGTACGCACCCTGCTGCGCCTGATCGACGACGTCGCCGCCAACGGCTGAGGTGCAAGGAAGGGCCCCCTGCTAACGCCTGGCGTATAGCAGGGGGCCCTTCCTAACCGAAACAGGCGGCAGCGACGCGGCCGAACGGTGTCGGGCGGGTCGGGCGGGTCGGGCGGGTCAGAACTGCTCGGGGCGACGTTTGCGGCGCTCGTTGTAGTCGCGCATGCGCTGCGGATAGCCCATCAGCGCCACGTCGTAGATGGGAATGCTCAGCCGGTGCGCGAACCGCCGCGCGCCTTCGGGCCCGTTGATCCGTCGACGGGTCCACTCGCCGTCGTCAGCGATCAAGATCACTGTCGTCTCGGTGACAGTGGTACGGGGCTCGATGTACGCCTCGACACCCTTGCGGGTGCGGACGAAGTTCTCAAGGTGCTCCAGATCGGCGCGATTGGCCGTACGGTCAGGGTCAGCCGCGCGTGATCGCTTGCTTCGCCGGAACAGTCCCACCGTGCCGTCTCCCCAGTTGTGGCGTATCGAGGCAGAGCCAAGGGTACGTGGCGGCAACGTGTCGTTGGGCACCTCGGTACGCGGGTGCGACGCGGTGGTGACAAGATGGCCGAGGTGGGGTGTGCCCGTGGTTACCCCGCCGTGACCCCCGATGCAGCGAAGCGACCTGGGAGTTGGACGTGAGCGAGCCGAACGACGCAACCTTCGACATCGTCATCCTCGGAGGTGGTAGCGGCGGTTACGCGACCGCGCTGCGCGCCACCCAGTTGGGCCTGTCCGTGGCGCTGGTGGAGAAGGGCAAGCTCGGTGGCACCTGCCTGCACAACGGCTGCATCCCCACCAAGGCGCTGCTGCACGCCGCCGAGATCGCCGACCAGACCCGCGAGTCGGAGCAGTTCGGCGTGAAGGCCGAGCTGGTCGGCATCGACATGGCGGGGGTCAACGCGTACAAGGACGGCGTGATCTCGCGGCTCTACAAGGGCCTGCAGGGCATGCTCAAGGGCAACAAGTCGATCACGATTGTGGAGGGGCACGGCCGGTTGGTCGCCCCGAACGCGGTCGAGGTGGACGGCAAGCGGTACACCGGCCGCAACGTGGTGCTGGCCTCCGGTTCGTACGCCAAGAGCCTGCCCGGCCTGGAGATCGACGGCGAGCGGGTGATCACCAGCGACCACGCCCTGACCCTGGACCGGGTGCCCACCTCGGCGATCGTGCTCGGCGGCGGCGTGATCGGCGTCGAGTTCGCCAGCGTCTGGAAGTCCTTCGGCGTGGATGTGACGATCATCGAGGCGCTGCCCCGGCTGGTCGCCGCGGAGGACGAGGAGTCGTCGAAGGCGCTGGAGCGGGCCTTCCGCAAGCGGAAGATCAACTTCAAGGTCGGCAAGCCGTTCGAGAAGGTCGAGAAGACCGACAACGGCGTGAAGGTGACCATCGCCGGGGGCGACACCGTCGAGGCCGAGCTGCTGCTGGTCGCGGTCGGGCGTGGCCCGAACACCGCCGACCTCGGCTACGAGGAGCAGGGCGTCAAGCTCGACCGCGGTTACGTGCTGACCGACGAGCGGCTGCGCACCAACGTGCCGAACGTCTACGCCGTCGGCGACATCGTGCCCGGCCTCCAGCTCGCCCACCGCGGTTTCCAGCAGGGCATCTTCGTCGCCGAGGAGATCGCCGGTCAGAACCCGGCCGTGATCGACGAGGCGGGCATCCCCCGGGTCACCTACAGCGAGCCGGAGCTGGCCTCGGTCGGCCTCACCGAGGCGAAGGCCAAGGAACAGTACGGCTCGGACAAGATCAAGACCTACAACTACAACCTCGGCGGCAACGGCAAGAGCCAGATCCTCAAGACGGCCGGCTTCGTCAAGCTGGTGCGGGTCGAGGACGGTCCGGTGGTCGGCGTGCACATGGTCGGCGCGCGGGTCGGCGAACTGGTCGGCGAGGCGCAGTTGATTTACAACTGGGAGGCGTACCCGGGCGAGGTCGCGCAGCTCGTGCACGCCCACCCGACGCAGAACGAGGCGCTGGGCGAGGCGCACCTCGCGCTCGCCGGAAAGCCGCTGCACGCGCACGCCTGATCACGACGTACCCGCGGCGTCCGGCGACGGGCGACGCTCCCCCCACCAGGGAAATGAAGGAGTCTGGAGAACATGCCGGTATCGGTCACCATGCCCCGGCTCGGCGAGAGCGTCACCGAGGGCACCGTCACGCGCTGGCTCAAGCAGGAGGGTGACACCGTCGAGGTCGACGAGCCACTGCTCGAGGTGTCCACCGACAAGGTCGACACCGAGATCCCGTCCCCGGCGGCCGGGGTGCTGACCCGGATCGTGGTGGGCGAGGACGAGACGGCCGAGGTCGGCAGCGAGCTGGCGGTCATCTCCGGCGAGGGCGAGTCGGCCGGGTCCGGCGGCGACGCTGCCGGGCAGGAGCAGGAAACCCCCGCCGAGCAGGCCGCCGAGGCGGCGCAGGAGCCGCAGGCCGAGGCGGAGCAGTCGGCCGTCGAGGAACCGGCCGAGCAGGCGGCCCCGGCGGCCTCGGGTGAGGGCACCCCGGTGAAGATGCCGGCCCTGGGCGAGAGCGTCACCGAGGGTACGGTCACCCGCTGGCTCAAGCAGGTCGGTGAGACCGTCGAGGTCGACGAGCCACTGCTGGAGGTCTCCACCGACAAGGTCGACACGGAGATCCCCTCGCCCGTCGCCGGTACCGTCCTGGAGATCAAGGTCCCCGAGGACGAGACCGCCGAGGTCGGCGCGACCCTGGCCGTGGTGGGTGCCGCCGGTGGCGCACCGGCCGAGGCGAAGCCGGAGCCGAAGCCCGAGCCCGAGGCGAAGCCCGAACCGAAGCCGGAGCCCGAACCGAAGCCGGAGCCGAAGGTCTCCGAGCCGACGCCCGGCACGTCGTACAACGAGCCGGCGGCCGAGGCCGAGACGGCGCAGGAGCCGGTCAAGGCCGAGCAGGCGGCACAGCCGGCCACCGCGACTCCCCCGCGCCAGGCGGCGCCGTCCAACGGTGGCGGGCAGGCCGCCGGTTACGTGACCCCGCTGGTCCGCAAGCTGGCCAGCGAGCACAACGTGGATCTCGCCTCGATCAACGGCACCGGGGTCGGCGGCCGGATCCGCAAGCAGGACGTGCTCGACGCGGCGGAGAAGGCGCGTGCCGCCAAGGCCGCCCCGGCGACGACGGCCCAGCCGACCGCCGCCGCCGCGACCCGCCCCGCCGAGAAGCCGCAGCCCAGCGCCAAGCGGGGCACCACCGAGAAGCTGCCGCGCATCCGTGCGGCCATCGCCAAGCGGATGCTGTCGTCGCTGCACGAGATGGCGCAGCTGACCACCGTGGTCGAGGTGGACGTCACCAAGGTCGCCAAGCTGCGGGCGCAGGCCAAGGAGTCGTTCCAGCAGCGGCACGGCGTCAAGCTGTCGTTCCTGCCGTTCTTCGCGCTGGCGGCCATCGAGGCGCTTCAGGCGTACCCGATCGTCAACGCCAGCATGGACCTCGACGCCGGGACGATCACCTACCCGGAGGCCGAGAACCTCGGCATCGCGGTGGACACCGAGCGGGGCCTGCTGGTTCCGGTCATCCACAACGCCGGTGACCTCAACCTGGGCGGCATCGCCAAGCGGGTCGCCGACCTGGCCGAGCGGACCCGGACCAACAAGATCAGCCCGGACGAGATCGCCGGTGCGACCTTCACCCTGACCAACACCGGCAGCCGGGGCGCGCTCTTCGACACCCCGATCGTCCCGTCGCCCCAGTCGGCGATGCTGGGTACGGGTGCCGTGGTCAAGCGTCCGGTCGTGGTGAACGACCCGGAGCTGGGCGAGGTCATCGCGGTACGCCAGATGGTCTACCTGGCCCTGTCCTACGACCACCGGCTGATCGACGGCGCCGACGCGGCCCGCTTCCTGACCGCGGTCAAGCAGCGCCTGGAGGCCGGCAACTTCGAAGCCGAACTGGGCCTCTAGCCTTCCGCGAAGGGCGCCCCGGTCACCCTGACCGGGGCGCCCTCGGCGTTTCCGGCAAACTGATGACGAAACAGGCATCTATCCGCCTCAGCGCTGCCAGACTCAGGCCGTGGGGGACGGAGGTTGGCGCGGACGGCTGGGTCCGTCAATCGGCATCGCCCCAGGTGCCCGGGTCGACAAGTTCGAGATCTTCTTCGATCTGGTCTTCGTCTTCTCGTTCTTCAACATCGCCCGCAGCACCGCCGCCAACCTGAACGGCGCTGGCATGTTGCACGCCCTGCTCGTGCTGGCGGTGCTCTGGTGGTGCTGGGTGGTACACACCGTGGTGGCGACCCGGATCCGCATCGGTGAGGGTTTCGTGCCGGTGCTGATGGTCGCCGGAATGGCCGCGCTGTTCAGCTTCGCCGTCGCGATGCCGCAGGCGTTCGTCAACTCACGCGAGAACGAGACCGGCCCGATCGTGGTGGCGGTGAGCTATGTCGTCATCCGGGCCGTGCACCTGGCGTTGTTCCTGCATATCGTCCGGGACAACCCGACCGAGCGTCGGCAGTTGCGCCGGTACGCTCCCGAACTCACCCTGAGCACGGTGCTGCTGCTGGTCGCCGCGCTGCTCCCCGCCCACCTGCACGATATGGGCACCGCCCATCTGGTCCGTGACGCGCTCTGGATGACCGTGGTGCTGCTCCAGTACGGCACCGGGCTGTTCGCCCGCACCTGGGGTTGGGGGGTGACCTCGGCGGAGCACTGGACCGAACGCTACGACCTCATCCTGATCATCGCGCTCGGCGAGTCGGTGATCTCCGTCGGCCTCGGCAGCGACCTGCTCAACCAGCCCGCAACCTGGCCCGGGGTGACCGCCGGCGTGCTCGGCATCGTCTTGACCGCCGCCCTCTGGTGGGTGCACTACGACATGATCGGCCCGGCCGCCCGCATCGCGCTGCACGCCACCCTCGGTCGCGCCCGGATGCTGATGGCCCGCGACGCCTACGCCTACCTCTACCTGCTGATGATCACCGGGATCATCACCTTCGCCCTCGGCGCCGAGGGCATCGTCCACGACGTCGCCGAGCCCGGCGTACCGCTCGGCGAGCCGGCCCACGGCCCGGACGTGCCGATGATGTTCGGCGGGGTGTTGCTGTACCTGCTCGGGAGCATGCTCTTCCAGCTCCGTACCCTCGGCACCCTGACCTGGCTGCGGGTCGGCACCCTGATCGCGCTCGCCGTCGGCATCCCGGTCGCCCGACAGATGCCCGCGCTCGCCGCCCTCGGGCTGGTCACCGCGATCTGCGTCGGCCTGGTTTTCGCCGAGGTCGTCCTGATGTCCGAAGCTCGGCAGGCGCTGCGTACGGCGGTCTTCGAGGAGCGCACCGCCCACGAGGCCCACGAGGCCGCCTACCGCGCCCGCTGGCACGGCCAACCCCCCGGCACCACCTGACCGCCGCCTGCCGGACCCCGACGAGTTGCCCGACGAGATGGTGATCGCCTCGGTCGCGCACGCCAACGGCCTGCCGCTCTACACGACCGACCCGAACGACTTCACCGGCCTGGAGGATCTGGTCCGGGTCCAACCCGTCCAGCGGCCCTGATCGCCCGGATCAGCACCACCTTTCCATCGATCGATTCTCATGCAACGATATGGCCACCCAGTTCAGGGGTAGTGCACCTCATCGGGAGGCCGGAATGCGTAGGCGATGGTGGAGTTTGGCGGCGGCCTCGCTGCTCGCGGCCGGGGTGTTGGTGGCTCCGGCAACCCCCGCGATGGCAGCGCCGACATTCCGGGTTCCGTTCCCGTGTGGCCAGTCCTGGTCCGGGCAGACCCGCACCAACCACAGCCCGCAGAACGCCATCGACTTCAACCGCACAGACGACCTCGGCGACCCGGTGGTGGCCAGCGCACCGGGCACCGTCGACGTGGTGACCAATCTGGGCAACACCAGCTACGGCAAGTACATCCGGATCAACCACGGCGGCGGCTACACCACCTACTACGCCCACCTCAACGGCTTCAACGTCTCCGTCGGCCAGCAGGTGGGCTACGGCAAGGTGATCGGCTGGGTCGGCAGCACCGGCGGCTCGACCGGCCCGCACCTGCACTACGAACAGCGGCTCAACGGCAGCGCCATCAAGATCAAATTCAACGGGACGCAGGCGTTGTACTGGGGCACGAAGACCTACACCAGCGGCAACGGCTGCGGCAGTAGCACCGCGACCGGCACCGTCCGCACCAGCGGCACCCCGCTGACGGTCCGCTCCGGCCCCGGCACGAACTACAGCTCCGTCGGTACGCTCGCCACCGGCACCAACGTCACCATCCACTGCCAGACCAACGGCACCACGGTCACCGGCACGTACGGCACCAGCTCGATCTGGAACCGGATCGGCTCCGGCCGCTTCATCGCCGACGCCTACACCTACACCGGCTACTCCGGCTTCATCCCGAACGTCCCACGCTGCTGACCCGACTGTTCGCGGATCACTGACGGGCTGTCACCGCTTGCTCGCTCAGTTCCGCATCCGGTACAGGGCGACTCGACCCATCGCCCTGTACCGGATGTCCCGCCCACCGGACTACCCTGCGATGGTCAACTGAACACGGCCGACGCTTTGGGGACCGAGCTACGTGATCACTGGTGAGCTGAAGAGCAGGATCGACCGCATCTGGGACGCCTTCTGGTCGGGCGGCATCTCCAACCCGCTGGAAGTGATCGAGCAGATCACCTACCTGCTCTTCATCAAGCGCCTGGACGACCTGCACACCCTTGAGGAGAACAAGGCCAACCGCACCGGCCGGTGGGAGCGGCGGATCTTCCCGGAGGGCTGCGACGACCAGTGGCGTAAGTACGACGACCTACGCTGGTCGCGCTTCAAGAGCGCCGCGCCGACCGAGATGTTCGAGACGGTACGCGACCGGGTGTTCCCGTTCCTGCGTACGCTCGGCGGCGACGGCTCGACGTACTCGCAGCACATGCGCGACGCCCGGTTCACCATCCCCAACCCGGCGCTGTTGGACCGAGTGGTCGAGATGCTCGACACCATTCCGATGGAGGACCGGGACACCAAGGGCGACCTGTACGAGTACATGCTCGGAAAGATCGCTACTGCTGGCCACAACGGACAGTTCCGCACCTCACGGCACATCATCCAGCTCATGGTGGAGATGACCCGGCCGACGCCGACCGACGAGATCTGCGACCCGGCCTGCGGCACCGCGGGCTTCCTGGTCGAAGCCGGAGAGTACGTCCGCAAGCACCACCCGGACGCCCTGCACGACGCGAAACTGCGCAAGCACTTCCACGAAGAGATGTTCCACGGCTTCGACTTCGACGGCACCATGCTGCGCATCGGCAGCATGAACATGCTGCTGCACGGCGTCGAGAACCCCGACATCCGCTACCGCGACTCCCTCGCCGAGAGCGTCAGCGACGAGTCGGAGAAGTACTCCCTGATCCTCGCCAACCCGCCGTTCGCTGGCAGCCTCGACTACGAGAGCACGTCGAAGGACCTGCAACGGGTCGTCAAGACCAAGAAAACCGAACTGCTCTTCCTCGCGCTGTTCCTGCGGCTGCTCAAACCGGGCGGCCGGGCGGCGGTCATCGTGCCGGACGGGGTGCTCTTCGGCTCCTCCAAGGCGCACAAGGAGCTACGCCGCATCCTGGTCGAGGAGCAGAAGCTCGACGGCGTGGTCAAGCTCCCCAGCGGCACCTTCAAGCCGTACTCCGGGGTGTCGACGGCGATCCTGCTGTTCACCAAGACCGACAGCGGCGGCACCGACAACGTCTGGTTCTACGAGGTGACGGCCGACGGCTGGAGCCTGGACGACAAGCGCACTCCCCTACTGCCCGATGACAAGCTCGGCCCGGCCCCCGAGGTCACCCTCACCGAAGACGAACACACCAAGAACAACCTGCCGGACGCCCTGGCCCGCTGGCTCCGCCGCGACAGCGACGAGGTGCAACGGGCACGCACCGAGCAGAGCTTCTGCGTCCCCAAGGCCGAGATCGCCGAGCAGGGGTACGACCTCAGCCTCAACCGCTACAAAGAAGTCGTCCACGAAGAAGTCGAACACCGCCCACCCCTGGAAATCCTCGCCGACCTCGAACGCCTAGAATCCGAAATCCAGCGGGGCATGTCCGACCTAAAGGCGCTGCTGGGATGAACAAGTGGCAAAAGATCCGCCTCAGTGATTGCTGCGAGATTGTATCGGGCGCCACCCCAAAAACCGGCGTGGGCGAGTATTGGGACGGGAACATTAGTTGGGCAACCCCGAAGGACCTGAGCGATCTTCACGGCGCCGCCTTCATCCACGATACGCCCCGAAAGATCACCGAGGCGGGACTGAAGAGTTGCGCAGCATCCGTACTTCCGCCCGGTTCGGTTCTACTTAGCTCCCGCGCACCCATCGGACATGTGGCTATCAATACTGTTCCGATGGCTACAAACCAGGGCTTCAAGAGCCTTGTCCCCGACGCAGCCATTCTGGAACCGAAGTACCTCTACTGGTGGCTGAAGACGAACAGCGCCTACCTGGAATCCCTAGGAAATGGGGCAACTTTTAAAGAGATCTCTAAGGCCGTTGTTTCGCGGGTTGAGGTACCGGTTCCGCCATTACCCGAGCAGCGAAGGATTGCGGAGGTTCTGGATCGGGCAGACGATCTGCGCGCCAAGCGCCGCGAATCCCTCGCCCACCTCGACGATCTCACCCAGTCCATCTTTCGCGACATGTTCGGTGACCCTGTAGAGAACCCAAAAAACTTTGAAGTCCGTCCACTGATCGAATGGATAGACCCGGGAAGGCCCATCACGTACGGCATCTTGAAGCCCGGGGAAGGAACATCGGACGGGCCAAAATATGTTCGCGTTGTCGACATGAAGAACGGCCGGATTGACCCGACGAATATTCGGCGGACAACTCAGACGATCTCCGATCAGTACCGACGGTCGCTACTGCGCGGCGGCGATCTATTGATGTCTATTCGCGGTCATGTTGGCAGGTTAGCGGTCGTTCCGGAATCTTTGAACGGAGCTAACATAACCCAGGATTCCGCGAGGCTCGCGGTCGACCTCCGCTCCGCCTATTACGTTATGGAGTGCATCCGCACGCCGGCACTGCAGAACTGGATGGCGAGACGAACGAAAGGGGCAGCTGTCCAAGGGATCAACCTGGCCGACGTGAAGAACATCCCCATACCGGCACCCCCACTCGCCGAGCAGCTTGAGTTCAGAGACAGGGCTACATCGATCGGCGCTCTGAAGGCCGCCCACAGCAAGAGCCTCGCCGAGTTGGACGAACTGTTCGCGTCGTTGCAGGATCGCGCTTTTCAGGGTGGGCTATGCAGTTAGATACCCGAGCGCTGCGATCAGTGTGCGCAACCCTGACGTAAAGAAGCGTCCGCCCCGGTATCGGGGCGGACGCCGTCGTGTGCTCAAGGGCTCTCAGCCTTGTTTGCTGACGCACGCGACGAACTCGCGCCAAGACTTCCGGGAGAATGCCAGAACCGGCCCGGTGCCGTGGTCTTTCGTGTCGCGTACGTAGACCGCTGCCGCGAGGTTGTCGGCGACCTCCACGCAGGCCCCCTGGTTCGTGCCGCTGCGAGTGCTCTTGTGCCAATGTGCGCCCGTCAGATCCATGACTTTGCCACTTCCAACATCAACTCGGTGGATTGGTGCAAGGTCAGCGCCTCGGCGAGTGTGGCTTCCCACTGCTCTCGCAGCGCCGCAAGATCGACGATCCTCTCTATCACCTGCCCTTGAAGCCTGTTGTCGAGGTAGCCCACATCGACCTGGCCCGGCAGGGTCGCGATGATGAACGGCCCGTCGAGGCCAGCGTACGCGCCGACTCCCTGCGGCACGACATGGATTCTCACCCGCCGACTGTCCTGGTTGAGCCGCGCCAGATGAAAGAGTTGTTCCCGCATCACGGCTGCGCCGCCGACCGGCCGACGAAGAACCGCATCATCCACGACCGCGACGAGCTGTGGTGGATCGTCGCTGGCAAGGATCTGTTGCCGGGTAAGACGCGCCGCTACTCGCGTCTCCACCTCCTCGGCAGTGAGCCGCCCATCGGTGTCGAAGACAGCGCGGGCGTACTCCTCGGTCTGGAGCAGGCCCGGCACCCACGCCATCTCATACCAACGCATTGCCCGCGCCTGCTGCTCCAAGGTAATCCACTCCCGCAGCCAGAGTGGTGCGACGTCGAGTTCTGAGAGCCGTTCAAGCAGGCGGGCAAACAAGCCGCCGGTCTTCAGGGCGCGGTCGATAGCCGCGACGTAGTCGCCCGTTGGCGGGCGCGTGCCGGTCTCCACGGCGCTGACGTGCGTACCCGAATAGCTGATGAGCTTGCCGAAGTCATCTTGACTCAGCCCGTGCGAGGTGCGTGCCTGACGAAGCTCGTCCAGCAAGATTTCGGCCCCCGTCATGCCCATCTCCTCAAACCTCCCCCAACACGGACCCTCGTATCCCCATAGCTCCCCAGCAGGGAAAACAGAGGACGTCAGAGCGTCTCCAACGCGGCCGAACACCTTCCGACACTATGCGGTTACTGAGCAGAGTGGAACAGACGGCGCGAGTCGGTGGCGGCCCCCAAGCTGCCGGTCGTGCTGTCGGGGCCGCCCCTGGGCGAGCAACCGGGGCGGCCCCTCCCCAGACTGCGAAGGAGGTCCCCGCCGTGCGTCTTCGGTTCTGGCGTCGCAAGCCCGCCCCGGCCCCGGTGCCCCAGCGTGTCCGGGGTACGAATCTGCCAGCCGTCCTGTTCGCGCCGACCCGGCCGATCCCGACCGTCCAACCTGGTCGTGCCGGGACGCTGACGCCGGGGCAGCGGTTCCGTGCGAACGGGGGCCGGTGGTGAGCGTGATGCTGCTCGGTGCCGTACTGCTGGG
Organism: Micromonospora sp. DT48; assembly: GCF_049844495.1. NCBI lineage: Bacteria > Bacillati > Actinomycetota > Actinomycetes > Micromonosporales > Micromonosporaceae > Micromonospora > Micromonospora sp. DT48. The sequence goes on along the minus strand of NZ_JBNCLE010000008.1, from coordinate 2,116 downwards.
GTTTCTGGCGGGGTTGTTCGCGTTCCGGGTGAAGTCGCGGTGGTGTCCGCGCTGCGGCGCGTCGACCCACGCCGGGCCGCCGGGGGTTCGGCGGTGACCGCCCCCCGGAGGCAGGAGCGTCGCGAGGTGCCGATCGGGCGGCGGGTCGCGCAGCTACGGGCCCGCCGGGGCATGAGCCAGCAGGTCTTCGCCGACCGGATCGGCAAGTCGAAGAGCTGGGTCGACAAGGTCGAACGCGGGGTACGCAACCTCGATCGGCTGTCCGTGATCCACACGATCTCCGGGGTGCTCGGGGTGGCCCCTGACCTCTTGGTCGGCGGTCGTACCCGGCAGGCGACCGTCACCGAGATCGCCGCCGCTGTGGAGCGGGTACGCGAAGCCCTGGTCCGCTACGACACCCCCGCTGACCGCGTCACGGACCTGGACCGGCAGCTCGACTACGCGTACACCGCCTATCGGCACGCCCAGCATCCGCAGGTGTTGCGGATGCTGCCGGACCTGCTCACCGCCGCCCGCCACGCCGCCGCCGTCGACCTGCTGGTCGGGGCGTACCGGCTCGCCGCCCACCTGATGGTCAAGCTCGGCGAGGCCGACCTGGCGTGGCTCGCCGCCGACCGGGCCATGACCACCGCCAGCGGCGACCCACGGCAAACCGGCACGGCCGTGATCCCGCTCGCCCAGGCCCTACGCGCCCAGCGTCGGGGCCGCCTGGCGTTGACCGTCACCACGACGGCGCTACGCCACCTCGACCCGGCGGCTTGCCCCGACGCGCCACCGGAGCAGGCCGCTCTCGCCGGAACCCTGCTGGTCGAAGCCGCCCTCGCCGCCGCCAGTCACGGCGACGCCAGCACCGCCGACGACCTCGCCAACCAGGCCGCCGGCCGCGCCAGGCGATGCCCCGACAGCGACGGGTTCGGGCCGACCACAGTGGAACTCGCCCGAGCCCTGGCCGCCACCACCCTCGGCGATCATGCACTCGCCATCGCCATTCACCAGGCGGCCACCCGCACCGACGGTTGGCGTCGGCTCCCCGTCGAACACCGCGCCGCCCACCTCATCGACATGAGCCGCGCGTACCTGCCGATCGGCGACCGCCGCGCCGCCGCCCGCGCCCTCGTCACCGCCGACCAGATCGCCCCCGCCGAAACCCGCATCCGACCCGCCGCCCGCGCCGCGCTGACCGCCGTCCTACGCGCCGGCCCCACCCCCGCCGACCTCACCCGCCTCGCCACCACCATCGGCCTGACCTCGGGCAGTACATGAGGAAGGCGACGAGGTTTACCAGCGCAGCGATCAGGCGGACATCGTTACGACAGGTGCTCGGCGGCGAGATCCTCGGCCTCGGCGACGAACTCGTCGAGCTCCGCTGCGCTCATGTTCGCTACCGAGTGTCACGCCCCAGGCACAGGATTAAGGAGCTTGAGGATCTTCTCCGGCAAGCCGAGCGACAAGGATGGAGGGTTACCGGCGGCGGTGACAGGTACTTCAAGATGTTGTGCCCCTGCCCTGATAAACACCTCAAGACCGTTAAATGCACACCCTCGAACCCCAACTACCTACGAGATCTGACCGGCCAACTCAAGCGGGTCACGTGCTGGAAGGACGACTGATCGTGCGACAGCATCGGATCGCTATCCAGATGACGTTCGAGAGCAACCCGCACGGCACCGACGAGCAGTTCGAAGAGTTCCTCGACGCGGTACAGCAGCAACTCGATGACCTTGACCGCGAGGTGCAGATAGCCGCAAGCCTCGCCCGTCGCACCGCCGAGTTCGCCACCACCCTCGAGGCTGCCACCTTCGAGGAAGCGGTCAACACCCTGCTTGTCGACGTGCGCACCGCGCTTCATGCCGCCGAGTGCCACACCGGCAACTGGCCACAGTACGTGGCGACAGACCGGAACCTCCAGGAACTGCAAGACGTCTGATCTAAGAGGACGTCTGATTCACGTATTTTGCGTGTGTTGTGGTTTAGTCGTCTCGCCAGGTTGGGGTGGTTTCGGTGGTGAGGCGTTTGGCGAGGTTGTCGATCATGGCGATGGTGATCATGCTGGCGGAGTTGTCGGGTCGGGTTTCGTAGTCGCGGACGAGTCGGCGGTGGTGCATGAGCCAGCCGA